>NZ_JBHUHX010000014.1:0-5645 GCF_042682685.1 Thiorhodococcus fuscus | reverse complement strand
TGCAAAAGGCTTCAAAGATAAATCTGACCGCCTAAAGGCGGTGGTTTTAACCCTGCTTCGGACAATAAATTTATTCATAAAGAGGCTTCAATGGATATCGGACCAATTGGCATCTTCATTACTATGGCAATAGCGCACTTCCTGGCACTTCTGAGCCCAGGCCCTGACTTCATATTGGTTGTAAAAAGTGCACTGAAAGGAAACCGCAAAAATGCTACTGGCGTTGCATTTGGTATTGCGACTGCAAATGCCGTTTACATCGGATTGTGCCTCATTGGCATTGGCGCCATTCTCTCCACCTCGGTGCCGCTAATGATTGCGCTCAAATTCATTGGCGGGTTATTTCTCATTTACATAGCATATAACGCATTAAAAGCGCCAAAAAATGCTTATCAAAATATGACTGTAGAACCGGAAGGTCTCGCCAATTTTTCATCGCTTGCCTTTTTCAGAGAATTCATAACCGGCTTTCTTTCTGGAATTTTAAACCCTAAAAACCTCTTATTTTATCTCAGTCTATTTACCGTAGCGCTTACACCAGAGGTCAGTTTTCAGTTCAAACTACTGCTCGGGGCATGGATGACTGCTGTCGTCCTCTTTTGGGATATCGCTATCATCTATGTGCTGTCTAACAAAAAGGTGCGGAACAAATTTACTAAAATAGCGTTTTACCTAGACAAAATAACTGGCGTTATTTTAGGTGGCATTGGATTTAGCATCGTTAAGTCCGTTTGGGCAAATCGGTAAAAAACAACAAACGCAACCACGGAAGCTCGTGCAGCGCGCGCGCAATCGACAGGCGTTTTTCCGAGGAGACGGATTATCGCCACCATCGCCCGAGAGAACGGATCCAAATACATGACTTACGACATAACACAACAAAAGCGACTGACTGCTATTCCGGCAGCTTTTCCCGCCACAAGAAATGTCAGCGACCAAAATTTCTCGACTTCAAAATCACAACTTGCAACGACTTCGCCTAGCGAGGACACCACCAATCTTGAAAGCGCAGACTCTCTCTCAAGGATTGCGCAAAAATATAATGTCCGAAACATATCTCCACGTGAGATGTCCGTGATGAGCCAAGATCTTTACCAAGGAGGTTTCATCTCTTTTCAAGATCACGCCCTGCTGTCTTTTCAACCTGACCTCGGGGACGGTTATCCCGGCGCAACCAATCGACCGGAAACCCCCAAAGACTTCATTGCTCATTGGGAGCAGCAATTAAAAATGCATGAACAGCAAGGCGAGTTATCTTTTGCGGAAAAAGACAGAAAAATATTAAACATACTTGGCAATTTGGACGCAATCTCCAAGCACGGAAACGCACAAGCGGACGCATTTATTTGATCACCAGAGGTAGCCGCGTGCTATTTGTCCTTTGCGAAAGACTATGGCGCAAATAAAAAGCCAGCCAACCATTTGCATCATGCAATGCCCCCGAAACCCGAAGCACATTGATCGAAACCATGCAGATTCGAGAAGCGACGACCACCGATTTCGAGGCGATCTGGCCGATATTCCGGGAGATCGCCTCGGCCGGTGAGACCTATGCCTATCCACGCGAAACCTCGAAGGAGGAGGCGGAACGGCTGTGGATGCAACAGCCCCGCAAGACATTCGTCGCCGAGACGAATGAAGGGATTGCCGGCACCTATTACATCAAGACGAATCAGGCCGGCCCCGGCAATCACGTCTGCAACTGCGGCTACATGGTCGCATCGGCCGCTCGCGGTCAGGGTCTGGCGACGACGATGTGCGCGCATTCCCAGGCGATTGCGCTCGATTTGGGCTACAAGGCCATGCAGTTCAATTTCGTCGCATCCAGCAATCTGGGGGCGATCCGGCTTTGGACCCGGCTCGGATTCGAGACCGTCGGGCGCCTGCCAAGAGCGTTCGATCATCCGGCCAAGGGTCTGATCGATGCTCTGGTGATGTACAAATGGCTAGCCGAGGACCCGCCGAACGCCTGATCGCTCGCAACGGACTCGCCATCGGACGATAGGTGTCGAAGCAGCCCCGCACTTGGCTCCTAACAACCAAGCCCGGCTGGTCGACAGCAACCAGATGGATGCGCCCTCCTCCGCTCCTGCCTCTCTAAGTAACTGACGTATCGGCCCTCTCGGTTTCGGCACGGTCGATGCTTCACTCAGTGCGAACCACCGACTCCGAGTCCCAGTCGACGCCCCAGGATGATGTCCACCGTGGGTGAGGCTCGGAGCATCACTGAGCACGCGGACGCATTGCGAGGAGGCTCTAACCATGTCCAGACATTTCTCGACCGCTCCGGTCGCGGCAGCCATTTTGATCGCGCTCGGGACCGCGAATCCGGCGTTCGCGGACGATACAATGAGCACGGCGTCCAGCGACATCGAGTCGCGCCCGCTCACGGCCCAGAACGAATCCCGCCTCTCCGCTGCAGCGGTCAAGGTTCTGCGCAACATCGCCGGTGCACGGGGCGAGCTGCACGGCGACTCGCCCGATCTGGTCAAAGCCAAGTCGCAGCTCGATCAGGCCGGACAGAGCCTGAACGACATCCAGGAGATGCTACCGACCACCGTCATCAAGGATCGGGTTTGGATCGCCAAGAAGCACCTGGAGTACGAAGACAGCGAAGCGGTTCTCCCCGATCTGATCCCCATCTACGCCTCGCTCGACGAACTGGTCGACGCCATGCCCACGGAACAGGCGAAGGCACATCTGGATCGAGTCCAGCAAGCCCTACAGAAGGGCGACAAGTCTGCGGCCACCGAGCAACTACAGGCGGTCGACGCAGCTCTGCTTTACGTCGAGGCCGATCTGCCGCTCAACAGCACCCGGCATCTCATCGCTCAAGCCAAGGCCGACATCGCCAAGCAGGATGCCAAGGCAGCTGACGCGGCGCTGGCCGATGCCGAGGGCAATGTGGTCTTCGTCTCGATGGGGATCGAGTCGCCCCTCACCCAAGCGAAAAGCTCACTCTGGCGCGCCTGGAAGGACCGCGAGCTGGGCCGGATGGATTATGCCAAGGCCGAATTGAACCGCGCGGTCAGCTATCTCGAACGGGCAGCGCAAAGCACCGACCAGGTCACTCGCGAGACCGCAGCCGGACTGGTCTCCGAAGTCCGCGAGCTGCACGGAATGATCGACGACGGAGACGACACGATCACGCGTCAACTGGAGCGCACCTGGCAAGAAACCAAGGCGCTTTCGGAACGCTCGGTCGAATACATCAGTACCGGCTGGCAGCGGATGCGGGCCGGTCGGAAGGATAAGAAGGAGCTGATCGAAGCCAAGCTGCACCTCGCCGACGCGCGCATCGACCACCTCTACTCGCGCGACAACGACGCAGCCAGGGCGGAGCTGGCCGAGACGAACGGCTACCTGAATGCGGCGCTTCCGCTGGTGGATGATGCGGACAAGGCGGAGGTCAAGGATGTCATTGCCCAAGTCACTGCCATTGACCAGGCAGTGAACAGGGACGACGACGCAGCGGACAGCACGCAGGCATTCCAGCAGACCGAGGACGCCCTGGCGGACCTGATTCATCGGCTCTGACCCGATCCTTCCCACCAAGCCCCGCGCGGAGATGCATTCTTGAGCGTATTCGAGACGACAGTGGCAAGCATGACACCCTGGCTACAGGCTTACGGCTATCCCGTGTTAGCGGTGACCGTCGCCCTTGAGGGCGCGGCCATTCCGCTCCCCGGCGGCATTCTCATGGCCGCAGCGGCGATCCTCGCGGCACATGGCGAACTCAGCCTGGCGGGCGTGCTACTCACCTGCTGGCCGGCCGCCGTCGCCGGAGACAATCTCGGGTACTGGATCGGTCGCAACGGCGGACGCCGTCTCTTACTGCGGAGTGGCGTGCGCCGTCGCCGCCTCGGTCGACTCCAGCGCTTCTTCAGACGCTTCGGGATCTGGCTCCTCGTCTTCGGTCGCTTCTTCGACGGCACCCGTCAGCTCGACGGCCTGGTCGCCGGAAGCGCCAGCATGCCCTGGCGGCGGTTCTTCCTCGCAGACCTGGCCGGAACCGCGCTCTGGGTCCTCACCTGGGTCATCGGACTCTATACCTTCGACCAGCACCCCGGAGCGATCCATCGTCTCATCCTGCAGCTCAACCCCTGGGTGGCAACCATCGCGCTGGTCGCGCTGGCCTTGGTGATTTGGAGACTGCTGTCGCGCGGACCGGACAGCACCTCGGAAAAGAGATCGGGGGTGCGCTTGCAAGGCCCTGGCCCCGGCGAGCCGCCTGGGTAGCGCGCAGCGCAACTTAGGAACAAGACGCCTCACAGCTCATAATGCACCCCGATCTCGATCAGCCGCTCCGGCGGCGCGCCGAGCAGGAAGGCCGGGCTGGGGGTGTTGCGCTGCATGAAGGCGTAGAGCCGCGCCCGCCAGCGGCTCGCCGTGCCGACCTTGGCGATGCTGACGCGCACGCGGCTGAGGAAGAGGCTCGGATGCTCCGTTGGTGGCGGATAGGCGCTCTGCGAGAGCAGATCGAGGATGGTTTCGAAGCGAGGTCGTTCCATGTACCCCAGGCACAGCACGGCCGCGAAGAAGCCGGAACCGAGGCGTTCCACCGTCAGCTTGTCCTCCAGACGCACGCGGGGCGCGTCTTCGATCTCGATCTGCAGGACATAGGTCTCGCGGTGCAGCATCTGGTTGTGACGGAAGTTGTGCAGCAGACTCTGCGGGACGTGGCGCGCGGTCCGCGTGAGGAAGATGGCGCTTGCCGGCGAGCGGGCGGCCGATTGGACCGCCTCGCTGGCGACGAAGTCGGTCAGCAAGGGGGCGGTCTGCTGCTGGCCCCAGCGCAGCCGGTCCTGGCCCCAGCGCCAGGTGAGCATGATCAGCAGCATGCATCCACTGATGACGACGATGATCTGCGCCCCGGAGAACAGCTTGGTCGAGAGCGCCGCGAGGAAGGCCAGATCGACGCCCAGGAAGACGACTCCCAGAGACAGGATGGCGAACCAGCCGCGCCGATTGACCTTGCGCTGGACGCCCAAGAAGAGCACGGAGGTGATGAGGGTGACCCCGCCGATCGCCAGGCCGTAGGCATTCGCCAGACCGTCTGCGGAGCGGAAACCGAGCACGAGCAGGAGGGTGCCGGCCATCAGCAGCCAGTTGATGGAGCCGATGTAGATCTGCCCCGCCTGACTCGCCGAGGTGTGGCTGACCCGCAGCTGCGGGTAATAGTCCAGCTCGCCGAGCTGGCGGAAGAGCGAGAAGAGTCCGCTGATGATCGCCTGCGAGGCGATGACGGTGGCCAGGGTCGCGATGCCGATCAGACCGATCAGCCACGGCCCGGACACCAGCCCGAAAAAGCTGTTGCCCGGATGCTCGGGCGCGCTCAACAGCAGAGCGCCCTGCCCCAGATAATTCAGCATCAAGGCCGGCCAGACCAGAAACAGCCAGCTCATCTGGATAGGCCGCCGGCCGAAGTGGCCCAGATCCGCGTAGAGCGCCTCCGAGCCCGTCACCACCAGGAACACGGTGCCGAGCGCCAGGAAACCGATCCAACCGTTGTCCTGGAAGAACCAGACGGCGTAACGCGGATCCAGCGCGGCCAGCACACCGGGAGCCTTGAGGATCCACTCAACAACCACCAGCTAAAGCTGGTGGGTTGAAGCTACGGACTGAAAGTCCGGATACGGGTCGAT
>NZ_JBHUHX010000013.1:0-107653 GCF_042682685.1 Thiorhodococcus fuscus | reverse complement strand
GCCGCCATGCCGTCGGTCACGTTGGCGTTCTCGGTGTTCTGCGCCACCGAGGCCGATATCTGCTCCATTGAGGCCGAGGTCTCTTCCACGCTCGCCGCCTGTTCGGTCGCACCTTGCGAGAGCGACTGTGCGGTCATGCTCACCTGATCGGCCGCCGAGGTCAGGTCGTCGGCGGTGCTGCGCACGTCGCGCATGGTCTGGGCCAGCTTCTCGACCGTGTTGTTGACGGTGCCGCGCAGCTCCTCCAGACGACCCTTGTACTGAGTCTGGATGGTCTCCGAGAGCTCGCCGTTCTCGATCAGGGCGAGGATGCGCATCACCTCGTTCACCGGGCCGATCACCGCGTCCAGGGTCGCGTTGATGCCCTCGACGATACGGCGGAAATCGCCACGATGGTGCGAGGCATCGGCGCGCTCATCGAGCCGGCCTTCCAGGGCCGCTTCCGACAGGCTGCGGGTGTCCGCGATCACGGACTTGATCGCCTCGATACTGGTATTGACGGCGCTGGAGATGGCGTCGAAGGTCGCCTTGACCTCCTGGGTGTCGGCATCGGCCGCATCGGTCAGGATCTGGAAGTCGACATCGCCTTCGGCAAGCTTCGTCAGCCCCGCGACCAGCTTCTGCGTCTCCGTCCTCTGATAGTCGGAGATCTTTCTCGCCACCCGCTCGTTGCGCTTGACCTGGGTCTGATCGACGATGAACTCGAAGGCACCGACCACGGTGCCTTCGCGGTCGACCAAGGGGAAACTGGAATAGGCGATATCCATGTCGTTGCCACCGGGATGGGCGTCGGTCTCGCTCGATGCGATCTGTCCGTTATTCATGGCGCAGGCACTGGCGCATTTGGCCGACTGACAGTCACCGGTCTTGAACTGGTCGTAGCATTTGGTGCCTACCAGCTGAGCAGCAGAGACCTTGCCCCCCATCTTGGCGCCAAGCTCGTTGATGTACTGGATGTTGAAATCGCAGTCCAAGATCATGGCCGGTGCCGGCATCAGGTCGAGGAAACCGACCAGACGATCCAAGGTGGTATTGATGCCCTCCACGATCTGGCGGTATTCGCCCGCATGCTGACGGGCATCGGCGCGCTCGGAGAGACGACCGAGTTCAGTCTCCCTGATCAAGCGGCGCGTATCGGCCGACATTGCACGCAAACTGTCCTGAACCTTGCCAACCGCACGCAGAAGCTGACCGGTTTCGTCGCGGCTGGTCGATTCGATGTGCATGCTGAGATCGCCTGCGGCGAGCTGGTCGGCGGCCTCGACCGCGCGCCCGATGGGACGCACGATGGAGCGCGCGATGACCAGAGCGAAGGCGAGCAGCATCAGAGTGGCGACGCCCGCGATCGTGCAGAGCACCAAGGCAACGCCCCAGAAGGTCGCGTTCAGGTCGTCGATATAGGTACCCGTCCCAACCACCCAACCCCAAGGGGCGTACAGGTGCGCGGTGGACAGCTTGGCGGCGGGTTCGGCATGCCCCGGCTTGGGCCACAGGTACTCCAGGAATGTCCACTCGCCGGATTTGCCGATATCGACCAACTCTCGCAGAACAGCCACGCCATTGCTGTCCTTCACCTCGGAGACATCGGAGCCCTCCAGTTCCGGCTTGACCGGCTGAACCAGCATCCGATAGTTCGTATCCAGCACGAAAAGATAGTTGTCTCCCTCATAACGCATGGCCGAGAAGGTCTGCTTAGCGGCAGCCCGGGCGGCCTCGGGCGTCAGACTCCCGTTCTGGACCTGACGTTCGTAATACTCGAGCGAGCTGACGCCCAGCTCGACCAGGTTTTGCAACTTGTCTTCCTTCTCATGGAGGATGGACGAGCGCAGGATGTCCAGAGAGACACCCGTCAGAACGATGAGCACGACCAAAGCGCTGGCTATCAATAGATAGAGCCGCGTTCCAATGCGCATATTGAAACGCCTTGCCCCAGCTTGAGGCTGAGGAGACAGGGAGTTGCTGGTCGAATGTTGTTCCATGGTGTTACCTGGGAATGGCTGATGGATATCAAACGAGGTCGGTCGCGCTCTCTGCGTAAGCACCAACATCACGCTGGACGGCCACGCGGATGAGCTCCTGAACATCCAGGATCATTGCGACCTCGCCGCCGCCGAGGATGGTGGAGCCGCCGAAGAAGCCGCGCAGATGGCTCAACAGGCGTCCCAGGGGCTTGATCACGGTCTGGAACTCGCCCAACAGGTGGTCCACAACCAGCCCCACACGCTGGCCGGCGTATTGGATAACGACGATGTTTTGACGGCGTGGCGGACTGCCCTCGACACGGAAGATCTCGCGCAGACGCAGGAAGGGCAGCACCTGTCCGCGGAGATTGATGTAGTCCCTGTCCTGGGTCTCGGACGGGTCGCACTTCATGCACTCGACCACGCAATCGAGCGGAATGATGTAGGCCCCCTCGCCCACCCCGACCAGGAAACCGTCGATGATGGCGAGTGTCAGCGGCAGACGGATGGTCACTCGGGTGCCCTGTCCGGGACGGCTGTCGAGACTGATGATGCCGCGCAGTGCGTCGATGTTGCGCCGGACCACGTCCATGCCGACCCCGCGCCCGGACAGGTTGGTCACCTGCTCGGCAGTGGAGAAGCCGGGCTCGAAGATCAGGTTGTCGATCTCATGGTCGTTGAGCATCTGTCCCGGTTGAACCAGCCCGCGTTCCTGCGCCTTGGCCAGGATGCGGGCGCGGTCGAGACCGCCCCCATCGTCGACGATCTCGATGACGATGCTACCGGACTCGTGATAGGCGTTGAGCCTCAGGGTGCCCTTGGCCGGTTTGCCCGCCTTGATGCGCCGCTCGGTCGATTCGAGCCCATGGTCCATGGCGTTGCGCACCAGATGCATGAGCGGATCGCCGATCTTCTCCACGACGGATTTGTCGAGCTCAGTCTCGGCCCCGGTGATGACCAGATCGATGTCCTTGCCCAGTTCCTGGGAGACGTCGCGCACCACGCGGCGAAAGCGGTTGAAGGTCTCGCCGATCTCGACCATGCGCAGCCGTAAAGCACTGTCGCGGATCGACTCGACGAGACCGCCGATGGTCGTGTTGGCCTCGACCAGGGTGCGATTTCGGCTACGCCGCGCCAAGGTCTCGGCGGCGGAGCCGGCGATGACCAGTTCGCCGACCAGGTTGATGAGTTCGTCGAGCTTGGCGGCGTCGACCCGGATCACCCGGGCCTCGCGTGTCTTGGCCTCGCGTGTACGCCGCTGCTTGTCCAGGGCCGCGTCCACCAGTTCCTGCTGGACGACCTCGCGCTCGACCAGAATCTCGCCGAGCGGCTGGACCGGCTGGACCGGCTGGTCCTCGGACATTTCGTCGAGCGTCCCCGCGCCGCCGGCCTGGATGCGCAGCCCCTCTTCGAGCTCGCGCTCGGTGAGCGTTCCGCAGGCGACCAGGATCTCGCCCAGGCGCACCGTGTCCTCGGGAAGGTCTTGGATCAGATCCAGATAGGCGCCAAGCTGGCTGCTGGGGGGCAGAATTCTCAGGGTACAGTCGGACTGAACGAACTCGAAGGCGTCCTCGATAGCCCCTTTCGTCAGATCGCCGGCGAGGCGCATCTCGAAGCCCAGATAACAGATCTCGGCATCCATTTCGTCGCCCGAAGGCATCGCGTCGGCGATCACCTCGACATGGACGAGTTCGCCGAGCGTACCCAGATAGCGCACGAAGGAGAGCGGGTCGAAACCGTTGCGCAGCAGCTCTTGATCGAAGCGCACCGAGACGTGCCAGGTGACATTTTCCACCCCGGTGGCGCCGACCGCCGGGGCGGGTCCCTTTGATTCGGATGCAGCCGAGACCGGCTCGGCGGCCTCACCCGCTTCGAACGAATGGTCCAGATAGACCTCAAGACTGGCGGCCAGCCCCATACCCGCCGTCAGCATGTCCTCGCTCGGCGATTCCTCGCCCGCGTCCACGGCATCCATCATGCTGGAGATATGATCCCGGCAGCCGAGCAGAAGCGCGATCAGCGTGTCGTCCACCTCGACCTCGCCGTCCCGAACTCGATCCATCAGGCTCTCGGCGACATGGGTGAAGCCGACGACATGATCGAGCCCGAACAGACCCGCCGCGCCCTTGATGGTGTGCATGGCGCGGAACACGGCGTTGATGGCGTCCGCATCGCTGGGAACCGTCTCCAGGGTCAGGAGCGCATCCTCCATCGCGGCGAGCAGTTCCCGACTCTCCTCGATGAAGGTTTGCTGGGCGTTGTCCAGGTTCATGTCTCGCTCCTCAGGGGTTGGATTCCAGAGCGCCGGCAACGTCGAATCGGGTCGTCAGGTTGCAGAGCTGCAAGACGTCCAGCACCGATGCGCTCGGGTCGAGCAGACGCAGCGACGTTCCCATGCTCTCCGCCTCCCGCTGCGCCAGAAGCAGCAGTTGCAAGCCGGCAGTATCGACTTCAGTCACGGCGGACAGATCGAGCGTGGGGAATTCCTTGGCCCGGCTCAAAAATTCGAGGATGCGCAGCTTGTTCTCGGCGGCGCCATAGATGTTGAGCTCGCCTTCGAGCGCCAACGCGGGATGGCTTTCGGTCTCGCTCATGACGGACTCCCCGCCTTACGGCAGCACCAGTTTGGACACGGCTCCGAGCATCTGCTGAGGCTGGAACGGCTTGACGATCCAGGCCTTGGCTCCGGCCTCCTGCCCGCGCTGCTTCTTGTCCGCAGCCGACTCGGTGGTCAACATGATGACGGGCGTGAATTTGTAAGAGGGGTGGGCTTTCACCTGTTTGACGAAGGTGATGCCGTCCATGTTGGGCATATTGACGTCGCTGATAATGAGATGAATCTTGCGTCCGTCGAGTTTGGTGAGTGCGTCTTTACCATCGCAGGCATCTACAACGTCGTAACCCGCTCCCTTCAAGGCGATCGTAACGACCTGACGCACGCTCGCTGAATCGTCCACGATCATGATCGTTTTGCTCATCTCAGACTCCACTTCTTCGGATAGGCCGTCCGGCGACGACCGGTTCGTAAAAATACTTGCGGTAAAACGATTTGGCCCTAAGCGCTTCACGCGCTCCGTCAGAAGAAGGTGATTTCGGCGCTTTCACTCGACCCGCTCCTGGAAGCTCCGTGATGATTGTCCATCTGTTCGGCCGTGGTGTATGTGCGGCACAGCTCATCCAACCAGCCGGCGGCATCGATCGCGAGGCATCGCTCGCCACGCGCGCGCTGTTCCTGCACCTCGTCCAAGCGCGCCCCAAGGCGTGCCATGTCGCCGGTGGCCTGCCCGAGGATCTGGGTCACGCGGTCCTGGAACTGCAGCCCGACCAATACCTCGGCGATCTCGTTCTGAATCGCCGCACCCACCTCGCGGAGCAGCTCGGCCGAACCGGCGAGTCCGTCCGCACCCTGCTCGAATTTGTCGACCACGCCGTGGATGGCCTGCTCGGCGCCCTGCACCAATTGCGCGTCCTGTTCGGCGTAGCGCGCGGCGGTATTCTGGGCGAGCAGAATCGCCTGATTGATCGACTTGACTCGGTCGGCGATCTGTTTGCCGGTGTTGCCCGAAATGGACGAGAGGTTGCGCACCTCGTCGGCAACGATGGCGAAGCCGCGGCCGGCCTCTCCCGCGCGGGCGGCCTCAATGGCAGCGTTGAGCGCCAACAGGTTGGTCTGGTCGGCGATCTTGGCCACGGCGCTGGCCATGTCCCGGAGCTCGGAGGTGAAGGTCGCCAGCTCCTGGATACGTCCGAGCATCTCGTCCTTCGCCTGCAGGGCGGTGCGCAGATTCGCCACCACCTCGGCCAGCTCCCGACGGCTCTCGGCGAGCGTCTCGACCAGACTGCCCTCGCCGTCCCCGGCCAGACCACCGGCGGTCTGGCCCGACAGCGTCATGCTCGACTCCAGGCGGTCATAGATGCCGGAGAAGCGTTGGGTCAGCCCGGTTATCGCCTCTTCGGTTTGATCACGGGCCGTTTCCACCTGCCGGCGCCAGATAGGAAGAACCTCGGAACAGAGCTGATCGAGCCCCTCGACACAAGGCGGAGACGGCGGAATCGCGGCCAGGGTCGCGGCCTCGGTGCGCTCACGCATACGCTCGAGTTCACCGCGCGCCAGGAAGGCGGTGACCACGCCACCGACAACGCCCACGACGATCACCGACACCGCCGTTATCCACTGACCACTCGCATGGACGAGCAATGCGCCGCCGCCGAATACACCGACGAGAGGTGGAATGGCTATTTGCCACAGACTGCGCAGGGTTAGCTCAAAACTCGGCATGGTTCACTCCATCTCGACCAATGTGTTGTTTCGCCCAGTAGGCGCGGTCCTCGATCAGACTCAGCAACTGCGGATAGTCCATGGATTTGTCGAAATACCAGTCGGCACCCAGGTCCAGGCTGACCCCGCGCAGTTCGGAAAGATTGCTGAAAATGGCGACCTTGGTGCCAAGCCCCCTGAGTCGCACGTCTTGGAGCAGATCCAGTCCGCTGCCATCGGGCAAGGAGATGTCGAGCACCAAGAGATCCGGCCCGAATCCGGCCAGATAATGGCGCGCCTCGGACAGATTGCGGCTATAGGCCAGAAACGACACATCGGAGAGATCCTTCAACATGTCGAACAGGCGGCGCCACACGACGAGGCTGTCATCAACGATTAGAAGACGCATGGGCAACTCGACTGGATTTCCATGGCCATCAGGATAGCCAGAAGACATCCAGCGAAATATCAGTTATGGCATAGATTTAGGACCGGATTCGACCGAATCCGCTGTCAGGCTTTTCTGACAGTGCCCAAGAAAAGCGGACGGCCGAATACCGGACGGGATCCACGGATAATCGACCGTGGTATGCTTCGAGACGCTATGCTTACAAGCCATTGGCGAGGGATGCGATGCACCAATGTGGCGCCAACGAATTCAGACTTTAGGAACGCATGCGGGCAAAGGAGGAGCTGACAATGTCCATCCAGAATCTGCGGCAGATTGCCCTGTCCTGCCTACTGGTCTGCGCCTGTTGGTCGCCCCCGGCCGAATGCGATCCGAACGCCCTTCCGATCGGCGGAACCGGTGATGCGCTCGGAATCCTGGAACAGTTGCTGGAGGCATACCGCGCCGATCGGCCCGAAACCTCGCTGAAGCTACTGGAAGGAAGCCTGGGCACCGGAGGTGGAATCCGGGCCCTAACCGACGACCGTCTGTCCATCGCCATCGCGGGACGCGATTTGAACGAGCGTGAACGCGGCTTAGGTCTGACCACCCATCCGTTCGCCAGAACGCCACTCATCCTGGTCGCCCAGCCGAAAGTCGGACGCGAGGATCTGACCACCGAGGCGCTGATCGCGCTCTATCTAGGCCGGCGTACCACCTGGTCCGATGGCAGCCGTTGCCGCCCCGTGATGCGCCCCGCCAACGATTCCGACACCCTGATGCTCGCCAGTCTCGACCCCGAACTCGCAAGCGCGATCCAGTTCGCACTGGGGCGCACGGATCTGCTGGTAACCCTCACCTCGCAGGAAAACCTGGACAGCATCGCCTACATCCAGGGAGCATTCGGCTACGCGCCGCTGGCCCAAGTGGTCAGCGAGAAACGGGACCTGCGGATACTGACATTCAACGGACAGGCCCCGAACCCCGAAGCGCTCGCCGACAGTCCCTATCCGCTCTGGATCGAATTCTCGCTCGTGACCCCTGCGGACCCGGAACCGGAAGTGCAGCAGTTCCTGGCGTTCGTCTTCTCGGCTAAGGGACGCACCATCATCGAGGCTAATGGCAGTTTGCCCATTTCAACACCGCGCTTTCCAGACTGACGCCATTGGCCAGAGGACCGCGCATCATCGCCAATCTGCTGCGCTGGGGCATCGTGACCGCAGCCATGGCGCTCATCTTCCTGATCCCGACCGTCCATTTCAGTCTGGAACGCAATTTCATCGCGGGAATCCTGGCGACCGTCTCCGAGTTCGACGCCCAGGAGATTATGGAAAAGGTGATCGCCCGCAACCCCGAGCTGTGGCGCTATGAAGAAGCCCGACTGGCCGGACTCCTGCGCCAGGAGACACTGGGCATACCGGTGCGTCAGGCGGTCTATGCCTCTGATGGCGACCTGGTCATCGGCATCGGTCGATATCCGACGCCCCCCAGTCTGAGTACCCGGATTCCGCTCCGGGATGCCGGCGTCGTCGTCGGCTCTCTGGAGACCAGTGCCTCCCTGGAGCCAGCACTGCGCACCAGCTTCGTCATCGCCTCTCTTCTCGCGGTTACCGGCACCTTTCTCATCGTCCTTTTCGAATTCATCCCGCTACGCAGACTGCGCAAAGCCGAATCGGCAGTCCAGTACATGGCCGAGCACGACCCACTGACCGGGCTACTCAACCGCTACGTCGCGGAATCCAGATTCGATCAGGAAATGAAGCGCGCCGATCGTTATGGATTCCAGCTCGCGCTGATCCTATTCGACATCGACCACTTCAAGCACATCAACGACACCTTCGGGCATACCAAAGGGGATGACGTCCTGCGTCGATTGACCAAAGCGGCGGAGGGACACATCCGGAGCACGGATGCACTGGTACGCTGGGGCGGAGAGGAATTCCTCATCATTTCGCCCCATACGGACCCGGCCATGGCCCTCACTCAGGCCGAAAAACTGCGACGCCTGATCGAACGCGAGGATTTCGGGCTCGGAGAGCGGGTCACCATCAGCCTGGGGGTCTGTGCCTGCGAGCCGGGGAGCTCGCTGCAAAGCAATATCGAGCGGGTGGACGCAGCCCTGTATCGCGCCAAATGCGCGGGCCGCAACCGCAGCGAGGAAGCCGACACGGCGGCCGAACGACAGAAATCGCTCTAGGAGACCAGCCCGCGCTCGATCGCATAGCGCACCAGTTCGGCCGCACTCTTCAGATCCAGTTTCTGCATGATGCGCATCTTGTGGGTACTGATGGTCTTGGGAGACAGATGCAATTCTTCAGCGATCTCGCTGAGCCGCTCGCCCTTGACCAGATGGAGCAGGATTTCGTATTCGCGGTCGGACAGGGATTCATGCGGCGGCGCTTCGCCCCCGACACCGGTCTCGAAGACCATGCGTTGCGCCAGATCGGGAGACACGAAATGGTCTCCACACGCCACCTTGCGCACGGCGGACAGGAGAACGTTGGGGTCGCAATCCTTGGTGATATAGCCGTTGGCTCCCGCCTTGAGCGCCCGCGCCGCCACCTGCGTCTCTCCATGCATGCTCAGGACCAGCACGGGGAGGCCCGGATGCTCCTCGCGCAGCCGTTTCAACAGCGCGACGCCACTCGGTCCGGGCATGCTCATATCTGTCAGCAACAGATCGAACGGACCGCCCCGAAGCATCTCGATCACCTCCCAGCCGTCCTTCGCCTCGGCCGCGACCTCGAACTGACCGGCCAACGCCAGAACCTGTCGAATCCCTTGACGCACCACGGCATGGTCGTCGGCGATCAGAATGCGGATCATGCGTCTCCTCGCCGCTTGATGGGCATGTTGATGGTGAGCCGCGTTCCCTCGCCAATCTGACTGTCGATCCGCGCACTGCCACCATAGATAAGGACGCGCTCGCGAATTCCCATGAGTCCGAAGGTCTTCTTGGCTCTGACCTGCGCGGGATCGAATCCTTGACCGTCGTCATGCACCTCCATGCACAGCACCTCGCCCGAAACCGAGACCCGAATGTCCACCCGGCTAGCATGGGCATGACGAATGACGTTGGTGAGACACTCCTGAAGGATGCGGAACAGGGTGGTCGCCTGGTCGTCGTCGAGCTCCAGCTCATCCGCATCGCCAACCTCCAGATGGCAGTCGACGCCCATGCGCTCGCGATAGTCGGCCGCCAACCACTCCGCCGCAGAGACGAGCCCCAGATCCAGCGCAACCGGCCGCAGCCGAGCGATGACCCGACGGGTCTCGGCGATGAGATGATCGATCAGCTCCTTCATGCTGACGAGCCGTTTCACCGCCTCTCCATTCTGCTCCGCGAGAAGCATTCCCATCAGATTGGTCTCCATGCGCAAGGCGGTCAGATACTGTCCCAGATCGTCATGGATCTCGCGGGCCATGTAGGCACGTTCGTCCTCGCGCGCCTTTTCGCGATGCGCCGTCAGCTCGCGCAGCTTGGCACGCGAACGAATCAGCTCCTGCTCCTGGCGCTTTCTGTGAGTGACGTCACGAATGGAGCACTGGATCACGGGCTTACCCAGCAGATCGAAGCGGGTCGTGCGCACGGTCGCCGGAAACACCTCGCCATCCAAACGCCGATATTGCCAGTCGAAGACACAGGCGCCGAATCGTAGCGCCATATTCATCAACTCGATCGCCCGGACCGTAGAGGGCAATCCCCCCTCCTGCTCGGGCGGAGAATAGTCCCAAAAAGAACGTGACACCAAATGAGGTTCGTCCGCCGCCTGGAACATAGACACTGCGGCCGGATTGGCGCGCACGATTTTCCAGTCGTTCGGCTCCAGGACAAGGAGCGCATCCGAGGAACGCTCGAACAGCAAACGATAGCGCTCCTCGCTCTCGCGCAGCGCCTCCTCGCCTTCGACGCGATCGGTTACATCCATGAAAAAGCCATGCCAAAGAAGGCTCCCGTCCGACTCCTGCTTCGGGGTCGCCCACCCCTCGATCCAGCACCATCCCCGGGCCGGATGCCGATAACGGAAGACCTCGCGCAACCGCCTCGAACCCTGTTGCGGCTTCCGCAACACCTGTTCGAGACGTGCCAGGTCCTCGGAATGGATCCGCGACTTCAAGGTTTCCAAATCCCTCGCCAATTCCTGCCGCGAGAGTCCATAGAGATCCTCGATCATGGGCGTACTGAACGGGATGCAGCAGACGCCATCCGGGCGGATCAGTAGGGAATGGAGGGCGCCAGGGGCGCTCTCGACGATGGAATCCAAGGTGCCACGCAGCGCGGACCGTTCTTGCAGGCCTGCCTCCATGCGCAGGTGGCTGGCAAAATCCCGGGCAATCCCGAAGATCCCGATGATGCGGCCCGCGTTGTCATGGAGCGGCCCCCGGGTCATCAGTATGACCCGCTGCCCCTGTGCGGTATCGATCAACTCCTCCTGGGTGAAAATTCCGTTCTCAGCCAAGATCCGGCGATCCATGTCCTCCAACTGAGCGACCATCGGGGCCGGATAGAGTGCGCGATAATCCTGCCCCAGCACCTCCTCGGGCGTCTTGTTCAGGAGGTTGCAGAGGACAGGGTTGAACAGCAGATAGCGTCCGTCGAGATCCCGGGCGAAGATGCCCTCTCCCGAGGTTTCGGCGATGGCGTTCAGCATATCGAGCGCGCGCAGCCTCTCGGTTTGGGCCTCGCGCTCGCGCCGGCTCGCGCCCAGCGTCTCCCCCTGTTGCATGCAGCGAAACAAGACGACCAGCCCCACCAGGGCCAGGAGGCCTGAGATCAGCGGCCAGGGGATGTGCAGAAAGGCATTGGCAGCGACGTCCTCACGATCGATCTTGGTCATGAGAAGCCAATCGGTACCTGGAATCGGCAAGGCCACGCCCATGACGGCAACGCCGGCACCATCCAATCCGTCGAGGAGTTCACCCTGCCGAGACGAATCCGCGAAGACCCGGATGCAGAGACGCTCGCTGCTCGCGAGCGGGATCCGCTGGATTGCAGCTGTCCCCGGTCCCGCCAAGCCGAGCGCTACGACTGCGTCACCGTCGCGCCGCAGCAACTGAACCTCGTCAGGAATCTCGGGCAAGGCCCAGCGCATCAGAGCGATGGCCATTTGCTCGGACGGATCCATCCGCATGACGATAAGCGTCTGATCGGTGGAATCCGGGACGGGCACGATGAAATCCAGCAGCGCGCCACCGTCCTGGCGATAGGGACCGTAGCGGACCAGTTTGGCGGTCTCCAATGCCTGTCGGGCCGTGAGGCGCAACTCGGGAGCAAGCCCTGGCGAACGACCGGTAGCGGACCAGGCGCGATCCGCCTTCAGATCCCAGAGGATGACGTCGCTGAAGCCGGTGTGTTGGCCATATTCGAACAACTGGCCCAACAGGTGGTCGCGAGCGGCGGGGTCCCCAGTCTGACGCCAGCGGCGGTAGGCATCGGAGAAGATAGAGGTGGAACGAACGAGATCCGCCTGGGCATCCTGTTCACCGAGCCAGGCGACGAACTGGCGAGTCCGCAAAGCGGCGACCGCATGTATGGAGGACACATTGATCCGATCGCCAGCCTGAAGCGCATAAAAAGCGGCGACGACCAGAACCATCAAGACGATGCATGCGCCGATCATTGCGACCCACGCCGCCCATCGACCCCGTTCCTGGGGATGGATACTCGTCTCGGAATCTCGCACTGATACCGCGTCCGTCATACCGGAATGCTCCGTCCGCCACTCTCGATCAGGCGATGCGCCGAGAACCCCATGATGGGTCAATCGTAATTTCCGAGCCCCATGTGGCGCCATGGCACTCACGCGGCACGGCCGAGCGCCTCAATGGAGAAGCCCTGCCTCCCCGAGCAGACCGAGACTTTCCAGAACCCCGTTGCCGATGCGCACACCCAGACGATTCGCGACCGAATCCAGCAGATCGCGCTTCTTCGTGTAATCCACGATCTTCTCGGCGCCGATGAGCTCGCGCGCAACATAGCTCGAACTGCCCAAGCCGTCGGCCAAACCGAGATCGACGGCCTCCTCGCCACTCCAGAAGAGCCCGCTGAAAAGTTCGTCTCCTCCTTTCAATCGGTCTCCGCGCCCCTGCTTGACCGCCGCGATGAACTGCCCATGCAGCCGATCCAACACACGCTGGATGAACTGACGCTGCGATTCGGGTAAGGGTGAGAAGGGATCGAGAATGCCCTTGTTGGCACCGGCCGTCAGCAGCCGCCGCTCGATGCCGAAATCCTCCATCAGCCCCTGGAACCCGAAGCTGTCGATCCGCACACCAATGGACCCCACCAGACTGGCCTTGTCGACATAGATCGCATCGGCCCCGACCGCGACGTAATAGCCGCCGGAGGCGCAGAGATCCACCGCAACGGCATAGACCGGCATGTCCCGGTCGTGCTCCTTCTTGTATTTCGCCTTCAGACGGGCGACCTCGTCGTTGATGTATCCCGCCTGGACCGGGCTACCGCCCGGGCTGTTGATGCGCAGTACGATGCCCTTGACATTGTCCGATTCGAAGGCGGTCCGCAGCGCCGAGATGATGCGATCGGCGCTGGCGTCCGAATCGGCCGAGATGACGCCCTTGACCTCGATCAGGGCCGTATGACCCTCGGTGGACGAGAGGCCATCCAGGACGTCATTGGAGAAGGTCGCCACCATGAGCCCGACCAGATAAAAGAGAATCAGCAGCTTGAAGGCCAGGCCCCAGCGGCGACGTGCCCGCTGGTCGTGCAGATACTCGACCGCCATACGGTTGATGAGGGCGTGCTCCCAGTCCGGCTGATCCGGCGACGGCATGGGCTCTCGATCTTTGCGCCAAAACCTCCAGCTCATCCGATGACACCTCCAGCAGTCGTGTCCCTGAGGACGGTTTCGGAACGATGTGCGCCAGCGCGCTCCAACCAGGGGCGAAGCTCGGTCAACGCATCCAGACACCCCAGTGGCGCATGGGCCACGAGACGCTCGCGCGCATGGACCCCGTACGACACCGCCAACGCACCGACACGGGCATTGCCCGCCATCTGCATGTCGTACTCGGTATCGCCGATCATGAGCGTCTCTCTCGGACTGGCGCCGAGCTCGTCCATGAGCTCGAACAGCATCTGGGGATTGGGCTTGGAGAAGGTCTCGTCCGCGCAGCGCGTGGCGTGGAAGTAGCCTTCGAGCCCGGTCTCGCGAATGGACCTGTCGAGCCCGGCGCGACTCTTGCCAGTCGCGACCGCGAGCCTGTAACCGGCCGAGACGATCCAATCAAGGGTCTCCCGCACACCAGGAAAGAGCACCGAGGGGGTTGGATCGCCGCCCAGGAAATGCCGCCGATAATGCAGGACGAGCTCGGCGCGCAACTCGGCGCTCAGACCCGGATGCAGCCTGATCATCGCCTCATCCAGGCCCAGCCCAATGATGTCGCGCGCCGCAGCGCGGGTCGGAACGGACAGATCCAGTTCGCTGAAGGCCTTCTGAATACAGGCGACGATACGCGCCTCGGAATCCATCAGGGTCCCATCCCAGTCGAAAACGATCAGCTCGAAGGCCATTCGATCAACACTCACTCAGTATTCTCCAGTACAGCCAGGAATTGCTCCAATTCATCCGGCAAGGGTGACTCTACGATCAGTGGCTGGGTCATGCTCTCGGTCTTGAAGCGCAGCGAGGCGGCGTGCAGAAAGAGCCGTGTCAGCCCCGACCGCTTGAGCTCGCGATTGATCGCCTCGTCACCGTATTTGGGATCGCCGGCCAGCGGCGTTCCCAGATGCGCGGCATGCACCCGGATCTGATGGGTGCGCCCGGTGACCAACTCGGCCTCGACCAGGGTGAACACGCGGCCCTCCGAGGTCAATCGACGCAGACGCCGAAAGATGGTGCGCGCCGGCTTGCCGTCGGCCTGGTCCACCCTGACCACCCGTTCGCCACCTTGAAGGACGTTTTTCTTCAGCGGCGCGTCCACCACCAGCTTCTCGCGCGCCAGGTCGCCGACGAAGAGCGCCCGATAACGCTTGGTCATGCCATTCTCGCGAATCAGCTGATGCAACTCGCGCAATGCGCTGCGGCGCTTGCTGATCACCAGACAGCCGGAGGTCTCGCGATCGAGCCTGTGAACCAATTCGAGTTCGCGGCCGGGACGTGCCTGTCGCAGCGACTCGATGAGCCCGTAGCTCAAACCGCTACCGCCGTGTACGGCGATACCGCTGGGCTTGTCGATCACGAGCAAACGCTCGTCCTCGAACAGCACGCCGCGCTCGATCCGTTCCATCTGGGACCGTGGCGCCTGACCTGGACGCTCCGGTGTCGCCGTTCTCAGCGGAGGGATCCGCACCAGATCGCCCGCCTGCAGACGATGACTGGCCTTGACGCGCCCCTTGTTGACCCGCACCTCTCCACGGCGGAGCACGCGATAGAGATGACTGCGGGGAACGCCCTTGATGAAGCGTAAGAGAAAATTATCGATTCGCTGACCGTCGGACTCGGCGTCCACCTCGACGAGTTGCGCCGAAACGGCATGCCCCCCATCTTCCGAGGGCGAGGAACGAAGCGTCGAACCATCGACTGACGCGATCTTGGACTGCGAAATGGAGTGTGAACGTGGGGATTTCAACGGGGTCTGAACCTGCCCTGTGGGCTCAATTGCTGCTATTGGAGTTCGCTGATACCATTAGCTCCTTGCGCTGGCCAGTGGAATCGAGATCTTTTCCCGGAGCGGCGAGTGCATCCAGAGAATCGTGTCGGACAGCCCACTCATCAGGCACCGAGGCGATCCTCGGGCCATCTACCGGCATCCGACACCTGACCATGCCGCCCGCAGGGCCGCGAGGTGCGTCCAGCGAACTCGCGACGTCGAGTGGCGCAGATTCTACACCCAGCGAATTCCCCACGGCGTGCCCCCAGGCAATCCAGCGCAGCCGGCGCCATCTCAGCCGCTCCGTATCGAGCCCGTCGCCATCAGGTCACGGCTCAACAAACGCGGGTGTCCATCGGGACCCGTAAACGATAGTTCATGTGCGCGTGCCCGTTGCCGCCGTCCAACTTTATTGGGCCGCACGGACAGTGCCGACGCCGTTGGCTCCGGGAATACAGAGCCGGATGGCGACGCGCCAAACCTCCCGCAGGATCCAGATCGGATCCCTGGCGAGGCGCAACCACGGGTCACGCGCCGTGGTGTGTGAGTAAGGAACAACATGAAAAGAATGCTGATCAACGCGACTCAGCCGGAAGAGTTGCGCGTCGCGACCGTCGACGGCCAGTTACTGTACAACCTCGACATCGAGTCACCTGGCCGGGAACAGAAAAAGGCCAACATTTACAAAGGCATCATCACCCGAGTCGAGCCAAGCCTGGAGGCGGCCTTCGTCGACTACGGAGCGGAGCGTCACGGCTTCCTCCCGCTGAAGGAGATCGCCCGAGCCTATTTCGAGCCCGATAGCGTCAAGCCCGGATCGCGCACCAACATCAAGGAGGCGGTGCGCGAGGGACGCGAGGTCGTCATCCAGATCGACAAGGAGGAGCGCGGCAACAAGGGCGCCGCGCTGACCACCTTCATCTCGCTCGCCGGTCGCTATCTGGTCCTGATGCCGAACAACCCGCGCGCCGGGGGCGTCTCGCGCCGAATCGAGGGCCAGGACCGCAGCGAGCTGCGCGACGCCATGAGCCAGCTCGAAATCCCGGAAGACATGGGACTCATCGTGCGCACCGCAGGCGTCGGCAAGAACGTCGAGGAACTGCAATGGGACCTCGACTACCTGCTCCAGCTCTGGAAGGCGATCGTCGCCTCCAGCGAAAGCCGCAAGGCCCCCTTCCTCATTTACCAGGAAAGTGACGTCATCATCCGCTCGATCCGCGACTATCTGCGCGTGGACATCGGCGAGATCGTGATCGACGACCGCGCGGTTTACGAGCGGGCCGAAAATTTCATCAAGCAGGTGATGCCGCAGAACCTCAAGAAGCTGCGTCTCTACCAGGACGAGGTCCCGCTCTTCACCCGCTACCAGATCGAAACCCAAATCGAATCGGCCTTCCAGCGCGAGGTGCGCCTGCCCTCGGGCGGATCCGTCGTCATCGACCACACCGAGGCACTGACATCGATCGACATCAACTCGGCGCGCGCGACCAAGGGCGCGGACATCGAGGAAACAGCGCTCAACACCAACCTGGAGGCGGCCGACGAGATCGCCCGCCAGTTGCGTCTGCGCGACCTCGGCGGTCTCTTCGTCATCGACTTCATCGACATGACCCCGCCCAAGCACCAGCGCGAGGTCGAGAACCGGCTGCGCGAAGCGCTCAAGCAGGACCGCGCACGCGTCCAGGTCGCCCGCATCTCGCGCTTCGGCCTGTTGGAGATGTCCCGCCAACGGCTGCGTCCCTCGCTCGGCGAATCGAGCCAGCAGGTCTGTCCGCGCTGCAAAGGCCGAGGCGCCATCCGAGGCGTCGAATCCTTGGCCCTGTCCATCCTGCGCATCCTCGAAGAGGAGGCGATGAAGGACAACACCCAGCGCATCATGGCCCAACTGCCGGTCAGCGTCGCGACCTTCCTGCTAAACGAAAAGCGCCGGGCGATCCTCGAAATGGAGCAGCGCCAGCGCGTCGAGATCCTGCTACTGCCGAACGAGAACATCCAGACGCCCGACTACCAGATCGAGCGCGTCCGCACCCAGGATGCCGACAAGCAGACCGAGGAGCAGCCCCAGCACAGCTACGAGCTGACCACCGCGCCCGACGCCACCCCGACGCCCCATTACGCGAAATTGGGCCAGCCGGTGCGTATCGAGGAGCCGGCCGTCAAACAGGTCACCCCGAGCGCGCCCGCCCCGCAGCGCGCCCCCGTCCAACCCCCGCACCCCATGCCGACTCAGCCGCGACAGGACACCGAACGTTCGGAGCCCGAAAGCCTGCTGAAACGCATCTGGACCGGTCTGTTCGTCTCGCGCATCAACGACTCGGATTCCGCGACGGGGCCTTTGAGCTCGAACTTCCCCAACAATAGCCGACTCGACCGCCCCTATGGTGGTTACGAGAGCGACCGAACCAACAGCCGCGAGTCCCAATCCACACAGACCGACGCCAGCCCGGAAGCGCCCTCGAAGAGCGAGCGAGCCGAGTCGAGCCGTCCGACGCACCCACGTGAAGAGCGCCGGCGCGAAGAGCGTCAGCGCACCCCACAGGCACGCTCCGAGACCAAGGTGTCCGACACCTCGCGCCGCTCGCCGGACGGTCGCGGACGCAGCAACGAGCCAAGCGAGCAGGCCGAGGGCGAGGATCAGTCGCGCGGCAATCGTTCGCGCCGCGGATCGCGTGGCCGAGGTCGGCGCAACGGCGATACGCGCAACACGGCAGGCAAGCTCGCCGAAGGCGATAACCGTCAACCGCCCGCCGAAGGCACCGATGACCAGGGACCCGCCCCATCCCAGGACTCGGGCACCGAGGCGCGCCCGCCCCGCAAACGGACATCGGCGGAGGATTCGAGCTGGAATCAGGATTCGACCGACATCCAAGACAGCGAGGAGACTCAAGAGAACGACCCCACGCCCGGCAACGAAACGAACGCCGAGGCGCGACCGGGCGGCGAGCGTCCGCGTTCGTCGCGACGCCGCCGCGGCGGTCGCAATCGTCGCCGCACGCCCGCCTCGGGAGCCAGCACCTCTTCCGATTCCAATCAGGAGGATCAACAAGAGGACTCGCCGAGCCCCGAGACGGTCCAGACCGAGCCTAAGCCCGCGCCTCGGGCGGCTCGACCGGACTCGAAACAGGAATCCACCGAGCAGCCCAAGACCGACGACGCCGAGGCGGCACCGGCCCAAAAACCTAAACGCCGAGAACGGCAAGAGATGCCGGCCGAATCGCCCCGCGACCAGACGGAGCCGCAGGCCATGCTGCCCGCGCCTCCGCCGGCCGCCGCATCACCCTTGATGGTGGCGCCAGAGCCGGTCCGGCAGGAACCACAACCGGCCCAGCCCGAGCCGAAGGAGGCCCAGCCGGAGCCCAAGCCGGTCGTCAACCCCGTCGTCCACGCAACCTCGCCTACCCCCGAGCCGGCTCCAGCGCCACGCGATGCAGGCCAGACGCCGGATACGCACTGAGTCCAGCCTTCGGGACACTCGGTAGACGCCAATCCGAAACCCAGGGCCCGACCGCAAAGGTCGGGCCCGTACCCGAGGGTCGAGAACCATCGCCATGATGCTGCAGTCATTTCTCGTCAGCACGGCCCGCTTCATCCGTCTCGTCTTTCGCACCTTCATCCCCAAGGCGGGCGATCCTCGCCCCAGCACGCGGCGACTGATGGTGATGGCCGGGTTCATCCCACTGTTCGCCCTGGCACAGGGAATCCATTGGCTCGGATTCCTACTCGACGAAATTCTGTTTCCAGGCTACCGCAAGATTCCCGTGCGCGAGCCGCTGTTCGTGCTCGGAGTCCCACGGAGCGGGACCACCCACCTGCACCGGGTGTTGGCCGAGGATGCGCGATACACCACCTTTTCCACCTGGGAGTGCCTCTTCGCCCTCTCGATCACGGCGCGACGCTTCTGGCTCGGTGTCGGCTGGCTGGACGCCCGAGTCGGCGGGTTCGGCAAGCGCCTGCTCGATTGGCTGGAGAAACATCTCTTCGGCGGACTGGAAGACGTCCACAGCATGCGACTGAGCGATCCCGAAGAGGATTACTTCGTCTTCATGCCGATGCTGGCCTGCTTCATTCTCATCCTGCCCTTCCCCAATTCGGACCTGCTGTGGCGGATGGGCACCTTCGACCGCGACATGCCGACGCGCGAGCGCGAGCGACTGCTCGACTTCTACCGCAGTTGCCTCAAGAGACACCTCTACGTGCATGGCACGGAGCGCACCTTCCTATCCAAGAACGCGGCCTTCGCCCCCCTCGCCGGGGCGCTCGCCGAACATTTCGAGGATGCCCGCTTCATCGTCTGTCTGCGCGAACCCGAACGCACCCTGCCCTCCCAGCTCAGCTCCATCGCCTCCGGCGCGACCCTCTTCGGAACGCACTCGGTTGCACCTTGGCTGAACGATCGGCTGACGGAGCAGCTCGGCTTCTATTACCGAAATCTCGAACGGGTGTTCTCCCCGATGCCCGAAAGCCGCTGCGTTTGGGTTAACATGCAGAGCCTCAAGGGCACGTTGCCCAGCACGATCGAACGCATCTACGCGTGCATGGGATTCGAGATGACCACCGCTTACCGGACCAGTCTGCAACGGCAGGCAACGCAGGCGAAACGGTATCGCAGCACCCACTCCTACAGCCTGGAGGCGTTCGGGCTCTCGCCGGCTCGGATCGCCGAGGAACTCGGCCCGCTCTACGCCTCGCTGGCCGCGCGCGCCGTTTCCAACCGAGGTGACGACATGCCGAACCTCGACGCACAGCCACACACGGACACCCGATCGCTCGCCGAAGAACCGGCGCCGACATGCTGAGATCATCACAGGCAGAGAGCGAACTCGCCGCCGAGGATATGGCGACCGCAAGGAATCTACGGGTCGCCATCATCTCCGACGCGGCGCCCGAGCGGAATGGTGTCGGCGCCTATTACCGCGACCTGGCCGACCATCTGAGGGCCAGGGGGGCGCATGTGGCACTCGTCGCGCCACGTTACCGCGCCGGCCGCTGGCACGGCGGGCTGCGACTCCCGCTTCCCGGAGACCCGACGCAGCGCATCCTGATCCCTTCCTGGTCCCTGGTCGAAAAACGCCTGAAGCGACTGCGCCCCAACGTCATCGTGGTCCCCACGCCTGGCCCATACGGATTGCTCGGCATGCATCTCGCTGGTCGTCTCGGCATCCATCTAGTGGTCGGTTTCCATACCCACTTCGAGGCGCTCACCAATCTCTTTCAGGACTGGGGCGTGCGGGCGCACATCGCCAATGCCTACCTGCGCGGCTGCCATCGCCTGCTGTTCAGCAGGAGCCAGGTGGTGCTCGCCAACTCGATCGAAATGGTCGAAGTCGCCCGATCGATCGGCGCCAAGCGCGTCTCGCTGATGGCCACTCCCATCCCGAAACGCTTCCTCGATCGCGCCCTCTCGCCAACCCGCCCCCGAATCGAGCGGATACTCTTCGCCGGACGCCTCGCGCCCGAAAAGAATCTGGCCGCCGTGGTCGAAGCGGCCCGGCGCCTGCCGGATCTCGAATTTATCGTCGCGGGGGACGGTCCCTTGCGCGAATGGCTCGAACAAGAGACGCGCGACCTGCCCAATCTGACCCTCGTCGGCTGGGTGAAGCGAACCCAGATCCTGCGCCTGATCGACAGCGTCGACGCCCTGGTGCTGCCCTCGCGGGTGGAATCCTTCGGCACCATCGCGCTTGAGGCCATGGCCCGCGCTCGCCCCGTCCTCGTCTCCGAGGCCTGCGGCATCCTCAGTTGGGACATCCTCTCGGGCGGCATCTTCACCATTCGCGCAGACGAGAATCTGGCCGACGCACTCCTGCGACTCCGCCAACTGGATGCCGCCAGCCTCCAGAACAAGACCGAAATGGCGCGCGAGGCGGCCGGCATCATCAACCAACGCAACCTGCGGCATTGGCTGGCATTGCTCGCGGGCGATCATGCAAGTACCGTCGATGGACAACAGTGACAGCATCCGCGCATTGGTCTCGGTGCATGACGTCATGCCCGAGACCCTCGAACAGGTCCAAACCCTTCTGGAACGACTGACCGCCGCAGGCATCAGCGCCGTCACCCTGCTGGTGGTGCCGGGCGCCGACTGGACCCCTGCCGCGATCGATACGCTCCACGACTTCGAGCGGCGGGGCTACGAGCTGGCCGGTCACGGCTGGAGACACCGGATCAGCCGCATCGGCGGCCTCCGTCACCGCCTTCATGCCACCCTCATCTCGCGCCAGGTCGCCGAACATCTGGCGCTGGACGCGCTCGGCATCGTGGCGCTCATGAAGCGCTGCCACGCCTGGTTCCTGGAACAGGGGCTGCGCCCGCCGTCGCTCTACGTCCCGCCCGCCTGGGCCATGGGGCGGATCGAGCGCAGCGCACTGGCCGACCTGCCCTTCCTGCAATACGAACTCTTCTCGGGCATCCTCTCGGCCCAGACCGGACGCCTGCATCCCATGCCGCTGCTCGGCTACGAGGCCGACACGGCCGGACGAGCGCCCGTCCTGCGCCTCTGGAACCGGATCAACCGGCATCGCGCCAGGACGGTCGGCTGGATCCGTATCGGCATCCATCCGCACGACCTGGACCTCAGGCTGGCCGAGGATCTGGAGGAGGACCTGCAGCGCTTCTCCATCCACGCCGAATACGGCGCGGTGGACGCCGAGGCCGATCAGAGATGCCGGCTGGTGACGTCCGCGAGAAGCCCCTCGGCGGCCGACTCAAGCATATCGAATACCCGCTCGAACCCGCGCTGACCGCCGTAGTAGGGATCAGGCACCTCACGCTCTGGAAGATCGGGCGCAAAGTCGAGGAAGAGCTTGAGCTTCCACTCAAGCCCATCGGGACAGAGCTCGGACAGACTCTCGTAGTTGTCCTGATCCATCGCCAGGACATAGTCGAAGCGATGGAAGTCCTCTCGGAGCGCGCGCCGAGCGCGCAGATCACCGATGTCGATCCCACGCGCGCGGGCCGTCTCTCGCGCCCGCCGATCCGGCGCCTCGCCCAGATGATAGGCATGCGTCCCAGCCGAATCGATCTCGATGAGATGCGACAGACCGGCATCCATCACCCGTTTCCTGAATACGCCATGGGCGGTCGGCGAACGGCAGATATTGCCCATGCACACGAAGAGAATCTTGACCTTGGGTTCGTCACTCATGGTCGGGTCTGCTCCCAAAATTGGCGACCGTTGGGGCTCCTCACGCCAAACACAGCGTCAAGCCGGCGAATCGGTTGCACTAAAGACACAGAAATAGGCCATCCGCGATCTAGTGCGCACCATTATCGTGCAAATACGTCATCTCGGACCCTCTATCGCGCAAAGAAGAGGCGGATCGCCGCCAAGAATACCGGCGAATCACAATAAGCTCTTGATAAACCATTGAACGAGACAACAGAAAGAGATGGCACGACTAGTGCTTTAGCAATAGCGAGACATTTCTCAATCGTTCTGTTCCGTTCTCTGACCTCCTCAGTGGTGATTCGCCCCGCGTCTACGCGGGGTTTTTTTTGCTCGGCGCCCAACCTCGTCGAGGCCCCGTCTCACGCATTGGCCAGATAGGCCGCAACGCGCGCGAGATCGTCCGAGGTATCGACGCCCGGCCCCGGCTCCTCGACCGCAAGACCGACATGGATACGCTCTCCATGCCAAAGCACCCGCAGCTGTTCGAGCGACTCGGCCAGTTCGAGCGGAGAGGGATCCAGATGGACGTAGCGCTTGAGGAAGGCGGCGCGATAGGCGTAGAGCCCGATGTGGCGCAGAAAACCGACCGAGGACGGCAGGGCCGCATGCTTGCCGAGGAACTCGTCCCGATGCCAGGGAATCGGGGCGCGCGAGAAATAGAGGGCGAAGCCGGCGACATTGGTCACGACCTTCACCAGATGCGGGTCGAAGAGCTCGGCGCCGTCTCGGATCGGATAGGCCAAGGTGGCCATGCCCGTCTTGTCGAGCGATGCCAGATTATGGGCGACCTGGTCGAGCAACGGGACCGGCATGCAGGGTTCGTCACCCTGTAGATTCACCACGATCGTATCATCGGACCATTCGCAACGGGTGATGACCTCGGCCACGCGATCCGTCCCGGTTCGATGCGCCGCCTCGGTCAACACCACCTGCACACCCAGCGGCACACAGATATCCGCGATCCGTTGATCGTCGGTCGCAACCACGACCTCGTCGGCCGCGCTGCCCAGCGCGCGCTCGACCACGTGCTGGATCATCGGCTTGCCCTTGATGTCGACGAGCGGCTTTCCCGGAAGACGGGTGGATCCGTAACGCGCGGGGATGACAACCTTGAAACCATTAGCCATTGGTCAGTCCTGCCAGTTTGGATAAGAGATCATCGAGAAGGGTCTCGTCCAGCTCCGCCTCCACCGGCAGATACCAGTGATGCTCGCGGGCGAAGGGCGCGCACTTGACGGCGTCCTTCTCGGTCATGATGACGGGAAAATCGGGCCAACGGCGGATGTCCTCCGCCGAATAGGCATGGTGATCCGGATAGGGACGCGCATCGAGATCGAGCCCGGCTCGACGTAGCGCGGCGAAGAAAGGCTCCGGATTGCCGATCCCGGCGACGGCACACAACCGCTCACCGCGAAAGGACTCCAGCGGCCGGGTACGCGTGGAATCGACGAGATTCACGGCCGCACCGGACACCAGGCGCATCGCCGGCCTAGGGGACTTGAGGCCAGCCTTATAGAGCACCAGATCCACGCTCGCCAGACGGCCCGGCAATTCCCGCAAGGGCCCTGCCGGCAGACAGCGGCCGTTGCCGAAACCACGATCGCCATCGATCAGCACCACCTCCAGATCGCGCCGCAGCCGATAATGTTGCAGACCATCGTCGCTGACGAGGATATCGCAACCGCCCAGCTCCAGCGCCAGACGCCCTGCCTGGACCCGATCGGAGCCGGCCACCACAACGCAATGCGCGCGTCGGGCCAGCAAGACCGGCTCGTCGCCCACCAGACCGGGGTCCGAATCCGCCGTCACGGACAGCGGCCACCGAGTCGAACGCCCGCCGTAGCCGCGCGTGATGACCCCCGGCGTCCAACCGTGCGCCTTGAGATAGTCGACCAATCGAGCCACCAGCGGCGTCTTTCCGGTGCCGCCGACACTGATGTTGCCGACGACGATCACGGGAATCGGCAGCCGCGTCGAACTCAACCAACCCTTGCGGTATCCGAGCCGGCGCAAGCCGACGACGCCACAATAGAGCCAGGACAGCGGCAAGAGCGCCGCCGACAGAGGATGCCGGCCGTACCAGACAGGGGCCGGATCCAGGACTCGCCGACCTGGCCCGAGGGTGTCATTTCCCGCATCGTTCATCAGGCCACCTGTTCCACGTGCGGCATCGGTCCGCGCCTCGACAGTCGGAAGACGCCCGACCGAGCTCGATTCAGGCGAAGGCCGTTTGCTGCGTGTCCGTCTCATGGAACTGCATCCGATGCAGCCTGGAGTAGTAGCCATCCAACGCCATGAGCTCCGAATGGCGCCCCTGCTCCACGATGCGCCCGGCCTGCAGCACCAGGATACGATCGGCGTTCTCGATCGTGGACAGACGATGGGCGATGACGAGCGTGGTGCAACGCTGCATCAGCTCCTGCAAGGCCGCCTGAATATAACGCTCCGCCTCGGTGTCCAGGGCCGAGGTCGCCTCGTCGAGGATAAGGATGGGCGCATCCTTGAGCATCGCGCGGGCAATCGCCAGACGCTGGCGCTGACCGCCCGACAAGAGGACGCCACGATCGCCCACCAGGGTCTGGAAGCCTTGAGGAAGCTCACGGATGAAGTCCAGGGCATGCGCGCTGGCCGCGACGCGCTTCAGCTCGGAGGTGCTCGGCGGGACCGAACAGCCGTAGGCGATATTGTTGGCGATGGTGTCGTTGAAGAGCACCACGTCCTGACTCACCAGCGAGATCTGATCGCGCAGACTGGCGAGCGTCAGGTCGCGGATCGGGATGTCGTCGATCAGGATCTCGCCGGTCGTCGGATCGTAGAAGCGCGGCAGCAGGCTCGCCATGGTGCTCTTGCCGCTACCCGAATGGCCCACCAGAGCGATCTTCTCGCCCGGCTCGACGATCAGGTTCAGATCGGTGACGGCGGGCGCCTTGTCCTCGGAATAGCAGTGGCTGACGTTGCGGTATTCGATACGACCGGCCGCGCGCTCCAGGACACGGGTTCCCCGGTCGTCCTCTTCCTCCGCATCCAGCAGCTCAAACAGACTCTCCGCAGCGACGATGCCCCGCTGCAATTGGGCGTTGACCGAGGTCAAGCGCTTGACCGGCGGCAGCAGGAGCCCCATGGCGACCACGAACGACATGAAGGTGCCGACCGTGATGTTCTCCTTCAGGCCCTGCATGGTCGAGAGATAGACCACGACGCCGATCGCGATCGCCGAGATGAGCTGAACCAGCGGAACGCTGGCCGCCTCGGTCGCGATCATCTTCATCTGCAGCGAGCGGGTCTTCTCGTTGATGAAGCTGAAACGACGCGCCGCCCGCTCCTGCCCACCGAACGCCTTGACCACGCGATTGCCGTCGATCACCTCCTGGGCGATGTGGGTGATATCACCGACGCGGTCCTGGATCCGCCGACTGTGACGCCGAAAGCGCTTGGTCGCGTACTTGACCGCACCCGCCATCACCGGACCGATGACCAGAAAGATCACCGAGAGCGCAGCGTTCAGGTAGAGCATGTAGGCCATGAGACCGATCACGGTGAACCCATCGCGCACCAGGGTCGTGACCGCCGAGGTCGAGGCATTGGCCACGTTCTCGACGTTGTAGGTGAGCTTGGCGAGGATGTGTCCAGACCCACTGTTGTCGAAATAGCGGGTTGGCGCCCGCAGCAGATGTTCGAACATCTGTTGGCGCAGATCCGCGACCACACGCCGTCCGACCCAGCTCAGACAGTAGGTATTGATGAATCCCGCGATGCCGCGCACCACGAAGAGGCCCACCAGCCACAAGGGCATGGTACGCACCATGTCTAGATCGCGATCGACGAAGCTGCCATCGATCAGCGGCTTCATCATGGCGGCGAACAGGGGCTCGGTGGCGGCGAAGATGAGCATGCCTGAGAGCGAGAAGACGAACATCCGCCAATAGGGCCGAACATGATTCAGGAGCCGCCGGTAGATCTGCTTGGCGTCGGCGCCAGACAGCACCGGATCCCCGCTCCGCGTCTTGTCTCCGCTCACCACCGTCTTCTCGCTCATGGCCGTTGCTCGTTCGGACGAGTGGCTGCGAAGGCGATTCGATTCAGCCCCAGTTCGCTCGCCACATCCATTGCCGTCATAACCGCCTGATGCGGGGTCCGGGCATCGGCCTGGATCAGCACCGGCAGCGATTTGCGTTCACCCAACGCCCCACGAAAGGCCCGCACCAGGGTCTTGGGCTCGGGATCGACCAGCGCCTGGCCATCAACGTAATACTGACCGGCGGCATCGATCACCAGACGGATCACCATTGGCTCCTCCGCCGTCACCGCCTCGCCATTGGCCTGCGGAAGCTGGATGCGCAGCCGCGCATCGTCCTTGAAGGTAGTGGAAACCATGAAGAAGATGAGCAGCAGGAAGACGACATCGATCAGTGGTGTCAGGTTGATATCCGTCGGCTCACGCCGATGCGGGCGCAGATTCATGGTCGATCGCCCTCCGCGACTTCCCGCTCGCCCTTCAGCACCTCGATCAGACGCAATGCCTGCTGCTCCATGTCGAGCGCAAAGGTGGCGACCCGGCTGTCGAAGAAGCGATGGAACATGAGCGCGGGGATCGCGACCGAAAGCCCGGCGGCGGTCGTGATGAGCGCCTTGGAGATGCCGCCCGCCAGCACCCCGGCATTTCCCACGCCGGACTCCATGATGACGCTGAAGACATCGATCATGCCCAGCACGGTGCCTAGAAGTCCCAGCAGCGGTGCAACCGAGGCGATAGTTCCCAAGGTGTTGAGGAAGCGCTCCAACTCGGCGACCACATGCCGTCCGGTATCGTTCAGTGCGTCCTTCATCACCTCGTGCGAATGGTGTCGGTTGATCAGCCCGGAGGCCAGCATGCGGCCAAGCGGCGACCCGTCGCGAATCTCCTCGATACGCTCGGGCGTGAGCTGCCTCTGACGATGCAACTGCCAGATCTCGGCGAGCAGATTCGGCGGCAGGACGCGTCTGCGCCTTAGGGACCATGCCCGTTCGATCACGATCGCGGTCGCCACCAGGGAACAGCCGATAATCGGGGCCATCAGCCACCCGCCCGCATACATCAACTCAAGCAAAGCCGGCACCCCCTGGGATCGATCGTGGTTCGCACCCTCGCCGCCACGCGCGAGGCATTAGAGGGGGAATCATACCTGAAGCGACCGACGGGCAGCAGCCCGGACGCACCCACGCCCGACCACCAGCACGCCTGAGCCATGAGATGGAACAGGACAGCCCTCTTCGGGGTTGAAAATAAAACACCGATTGTATACAAGCGACTGACGCGAAAGATTCACGAATCGGTAACCCGAATGCCCCCGCTGCGTTGCCCGAACCACCCCGGCTTCACCCTGGTAGAACTCATGATCGCGCTCGCACTGCTCGCCATCCTGGCGACGATCGCGATCCCGAGCTATGAGCAGCAGGTTCGTCAGGCCAGACGCACGGATGGCCAGAGCGGCCTGATGGCGATCGCCATCGCTCAAGAGCGGTTTCGCGCCCATTGCACCCAGTACGCCCAGCGGCTCTCGGGAACCCGCAACTGTGCGTCGTCGGAGGCCACGAACACTTACACGCTTGGAGTAAGCGACACCAGTCCTGAGGGGTATTACCGCTTCAGCCTCGACTCGGTCAGCGCGAGCGGATTCAACGCCCGAGCGACGGCGAGCGGGCCTCAAGCCCGTGACCACGAGGGCGATGTCTCCTGCACGGTTCTCGGACTCGATCAGGACGGCAACCGGACCCCGAGGGACTGCTGGTGAAGCCCGACCGTCCGACCGAACCAAGACGCCCGCGTCCCGACACCTCGGGATTCACCCTGCTTGAATTGCTGGTGACATTTGCCGTGATCGCGATCCTGCTCACGGTCGCCCTGCCCTCGATGCGCGCCATGCTCCAGCGCAATCACCTCAAGGCCGCCGCACAATCCATCGCCGAAGACCTGCAATGGACACGCTCCGAATCGATCAAACGCAACCGAGAACTTCAGGTGCGCTTCGACAGCGACAGGGAGACATGGTGTTACGGCATCGGCGAAACCGAGAACACGGCATGCGATTGCCAACCCACTGCGGCCCCGAGCGATGCCTGCGCCCTGAAGCGCGTCAGCGGCGCGGATTATCCGAACGTCACGCTCGCTGCCACCTTCAACACCACCCAATTCAAACCGCGCCGGGCCACCGCCATCAACGGCTCGATCACAGTGACCGCTGAGACAGGGGCCTCTCTGCGCGTCATCCTGTCCCGGCTCGGGCGCATCCGAATCTGCGCTCCAGACTCCAGCGTCCTGGGCTACGACCCATGCAGCGACTGACCTCCAGACTTGACCGCATCGCCACCTGGACGGGCGGCGGCACGTCTAGACACCAAGGCGGCGTGACCCTGATCGGAATCACGATCGGTCTTCTCGTCGGTACCCTCATCCTGACCGGAGCGCTCAGCGTCTATCTCATGATCTCACGGACCGCACGCGAAAGCGTCCAGCAGGCCAGACTCAATCAGGAGCTACGCGCCGCCATCGAGGTCATGCAGCAGGACATCCGTCGCGCGGGCTATTGGGATTTCGGCGACACCAATGGTGACGGAGACGCCAACGGGGACGGCGTCTTCGACTGGCGCGACCTCGGAACGACGGAGGACGGCGAGGGCACGTTCGACAGCGACGGAGATGGCCAAACCGACGGGCGGGATCTCGACCCGATCCACAACCCATTCCAGCACCGCTACGGCATCGTCAACAACGACCTCTGCATCGAAACCGACTCAGCCAGCGGTGCCTGTATCACACCGATCTGCACCGCCCAGAACGACGACGGCGCCTGCCTCGCCCAGGTGCAGCGCGGCAACTGCATCACCTTCAGCTACGACCTCGACCTGGACGCCCGCGTTGGCATCCGCTCCTGCGACGCCAGCGATGACGAACTCGATTGCCCGCGCCCCACTGCGGCGCCCTTCAGAACAGGACTGAACGAGCCCTATGCCTGGCGCTCCTGGTATCCACCCGACTCGGAGACGCCGAGCAAGGACATCGATATGGAAATGTTCGGCTACAGACTGCGTCGCGGCGCCGCGCAGATGCGGGTCGGACGCGCCAACAAGAACGACGACCGGTTCGGTTGCGACAGCGGACGCTGGGAGGCCATCACCAGCCCGGACATCCGGATCACCGCACTCGACTTCATCCTCACGACCCGAATCGCCAACACCAACCCAGTCAAGACGATGACCGACAGCTGCGCCCCGGGAGATATCTGCCGACACACCCGAGCACTGGACATCCGGCTCAGCGGTCAAGCCGTCGATGATGCCGAGACCCTCCAGACGCTCGAAACCCATATCGGCATACGCAACGACCGTTACGAGGCGATCCCATGAAGGCGACGCGCCCCAGCCCGCCACACGCGCCCCACCGCCACCAACGAGGCGCCGCCACCCTGTTCGTGGGACTGCTGCTGTTGATCGGAGCGGGCATCCTGACCTTCAGCGCCGGCCGAACGGGCGTCATCGAACAGCGCATCGCCAACAACGAGATTCGCTCGACCGAGGCCCAACTGGCTGCTCAAGCTGGCCTGGAATTCGCCCAGGCCTGGCTGTCGAGCAACGCCTGGACGCAAGGGACGACCGAGCCGACGCCACCACCGCTGACGACGGCGAGCGGTGACCGATTCGAGATGGATCTGACATTCCGCATCGATCCACGCGGCCTCTGTGTTCGCGCAACCAGCATCGCCGCATCCGATGCCAACATCTCCGCGCACGTCCAGGCATGCTACCAGCAACAGGGGCTCTTCGACGCCAGTCCGAGCCGACGCATGCCGCCCCCATTGGTCAGTGCCGACTGCCTCGACGCACCCACCATGGGATCGGAGTTATTCGTTCGCGAATCAGCCAAAACCGGCGCTGCATCAGGCCGATCCGCAACCGAAAGCTGCCTGCCTCAAGGCGATCTCACCATCGCCAACTGGCTGGACACCAACGGCAATCGCGTCATGGAGATCGTAGAAAAAGGCGCCAGCGCCGCCTTCGAGAGGACCGCTTTCGAGGGGTGCCCGAGTGAGCACTGCGCCTGGGACCAGATCTTCGCGATGCCGCTCGACCAGGCCATCGAACGCGCGACCCAGTCGAACCATCTCTTCGGGGACGCATTCCCTTGCGGCGCAACCGCATCGCCGGGACTCTATGTGAAGACGACCGATTCGGACATCGGCCCGCTCGACATGACCGGCACCTGCATCGGCATCGATGGGGTCGACAACCGCACCATCGGCGCACCGAACGCGCCAGTGGTCATCATCGTCCCCAGCACCAGCGGATGTCCGGCCTTCGCCCCTGACATCAGCATCTACGGGATCCTCTATTACGAGACCGCCTCGGACTGCGCCACGCGCGGCTGGGGCGGGGCCAAGATTCACGGGGCCGTCGTCTGGGAAGGCAAGGCGGCAGCCCCGAACAGCGGATCGCGGTTCATCGCAACCGACTATGGCGCGGGCTCTGGACTCAACCGCACCTATCAGGTCGTGACCCAGGCGACGCGGATTCCCGGCACCTGGCGCGACTGGGACTGAAAGCACATCCCCGCACCCCACGGAGGCACATGATGCGACGCACTCGACTCCAGATAAGACAAGGCGGTTTCAGCATGAACGAGGCACTCGTCTCCATGACCGTTCTGACCAGTGGACTGCTGAGCCTCGCTCAATTCCAAGGCGAGATGATCCAGCACGGCAGCGAGGTCAAGACCCAGACCAGCGCGGTCAACCTCGCCCGACTGAAACTCGAAGCGCTCCGTCAAGAGGCAATCGCCGACTACGACTCCATCGAATCGGGAAACGACGCACCCTCACGTCACGCAGGCGACTCAGCGGACTTCAATCGCCGTTGGATAGTCACGCCCCACACCAATCCCAACTATACGGAGGTGCAAGTCACCACGACCTGGACATCCATCGACGGCGAACCTCAATCGGTCAGCCTGCGCTCACTGATCGCGCCAAACCTCCCCTACTCGGCCAGACCGAGCCCAGCAAAGGGCGCGGAGCCCGTCACAACCGAAGAAGACGCCTCGCCAGACGCGCAACCGTCTGCGGACACGCTGGCCGACACCGATGACCCATCGTCCCAGCAACCCGAGACATCGTCCCTCGCTGCCAATACCCCGACGGCGACCTGTCTATGCGCCCGCGCCCAGGACGGCACCATCGGATTGGACGCCCGGAGCAGCGACCCAGACTGCACTCAAGCCTGCTGCCAAGCGATGGGAGAAAGCGCCAGCAGCGCGATGTGCGGCAACGGAGACTGCAGCTTCGTCGCTCAGTGTTATTGAGCGGCCAGCGGCGGATTGTCACGCCCACGGGAAAATGGCAGCGAGCCTGTTCGGAGACTGCCGTCGGGAAATATCGATATCTATAGGAGGGACAAGCGCTGCGAAATAGATCCCTTATGGATACGCTTGAAATCAGGATGGTGCCCGGGGCGGGACTCGAACCCGCACAACCGAAGTCGAGGGATTTTAAGTCCCTTGCGTCTACCAATTTCGCCACCCGGGCGGGAGCGCGGTAAAGCAGGAGGGCGCGAAACAGAAGGGAGAATATGGAGGCTGAGCCCGGAATCGAACCGAGGTACACGGCTTTGCAGGCCGCTGCATAACCACTCTGCCACTCAGCCAGAGCGAGGCATTATAGATACCCATATGCGGATTGTCACCTACCGAAAACGCCTTTCGTCGAAAAAGGTTTCAGGGAGCGACCGATGACCTCGATCGCCACCGGATTTCAATGGTGACCGCACCAAACGATGCGTTCGTCGTCGGCCCCCATCGGTCAGCCGACCGCTATAGGATCACGAGATTATCTCGGTGGATCAACTCATCGTCGTCGAGATAGCCGAGTATCTCCTCGAAACGCAGCGACGATTGCCCCTTTATCCGCTCGGTATCCTGAGAATCGTAGTTGACCAGCCCGCGCGCCACCTCGGCGCCGAACTCGTCGACACAAGCGACCACCTCTCCGCGATTGAAGCTACCCTGGACGCGCCTCACACCAACGGCGAGCAGGCTTCTGCCTTTTTCGCGCAGCGCCCGAACTGCTCCCTCGTCCAGAATCAGCCGACCGCGTACCCGAAGATGTCCGGCAAGCCATTGCTTGCGGGCGGCCTGAGCACCCTGGAAGGGAATAAGCAGGGTACCGATCGATTGCCCCTCGCCGATACGAGTCAACACCTGCTCGCCGCGACCGGGCGCAATGATCGTCGGGGTCCCGGACCGCGCAGCCAGACGAGCCGCTCGAACCTTGGTCACCATGCCGCCGGTCCCCAGCGCCGTCACGCTACCGCCGGCGACTGAGTCCAACAAAGGGTCGTCGACCCAACTTTCTGGAATCAGCTTGGCATCGGGGTTGTTTCTCGGATCCGCGTCGAAGATCCCGTCCTGGTCGGTCAGTAGAATCAAAAGATCCGCTTCGATCAGATTGGCGACCAACGCGGCCAGGGTGTCATTGTCGCCGAAACGCAGCTCGTCGGTAGCGACCGTATCGTTTTCGTTGATGACAGGAACGACGCCGAGCTTCAACAACGTGCGTAGCGTACTGCGGGCGTTGAGATATCGCGCCCGATTGGCGAGGTCGTCGCGCGTCAAAAGAACCTGCGCGGTTCGCAGCCCACGGGACAGAAAGCAATCCTCATACGCGCGCACCAACCCCATCTGACCGACGGCTGCGGCGGCCTGGAGTTCATGCAGCGATTTAGGACGCCGGTGCCACCCCATGCGCGCCATGCCCTCGGCCACGGCACCGGAGGACACCAGAACCACCTCGCAGCCAGCGGCGCGCCGCCCGACCATCTGATCGACCCAAACCGCGAGCATCTCCCGCTCCAGCCCTTGACCGTTGCGCGTCAGCAGTGCGCTACCGATCTTGACGACCCAACGTTGAGTATGAGGAATGGCGTCACGGGTGATCATAATCGGACCACGCCGTCATCAGTCGAGCGGATGCCATTCGCCCGAATCGGGCGTTTCTGGCACATCCCATTCCGACTCCTCACCATCCGAAGCGCCGGAAGACGACACCACGCCAGCGTCATCGCCAAGTTTCAGCTGCTCAAGACGCGCCATCAGATCGCGAACGAGCACATCGGTCCCCTCGCCGCTCAGGGCCGAGATACCATGCACAGGCCCCTGCCAGTCGAGATGCTCGACGATCGCAGAACGGCGCTCCTCATACTCTTCGGCGTCCAGCAGATCGACCTTGTTGAGCACCAGCCAGCGCTCCTTGTCCATGAGATCGTCGCTGAAGGACTCCAGCTCGGCCTCGATCTTACGGATCTGCTCCGCCGGATCCTCGTCGCTATCGAGCGGCGCAACATCGACCAGATGAAGCAGCAGGCGTGTACGCGCCAGATGCTTGAGGAAGTGGATTCCCAGACCGGCCCCATCGGCGGCACCCTCGATCACGCCGGGGATGTCGGCGACCACGAAGCTGCGATTGCGCCCGACGCGCACGACACCTAGGTTGGGATAGAGCGTGGTGAAGGGGTAGTCGGCAACCTTTGGACGCGCGCTGGAGACCTGCCGAATGAAGGAGGACTTGCCCGCGTTGGGAAATCCGAGCAAACCCACATCGGCGAGCAGAATGAGCTCCAGATGGAGTTGGCGACGCTCACCCGGCGTACCCGGCGTGAACTGACGCGGGGTACGGTTGGTGCTGGATTTATAGCGGGCGTTGCCGATGCCGTGGAAACCGCCCTTCGCAACCAGCAACCGCTGGCCGGACTCCAACAACTCGCCGATCAACTCACCGGTGTCCTCGTCGAAGACACGCGTTCCAACGGGCACCGTGATCGAAAGATCCTGACCGCCGCGCCCGGTGCATTGACGACCCATGCCGTTTTGTCCGCGCTCGGCCCGATGCCTGCGCTGATAGCGAAAATCGACCAGCGTATTGATGTTGTTGTCCGCAAGCAGATAGACGCTTCCGCCATCGCCCCCGTCACCACCATCGGGGCCGCCCTTGGGGATATATTTTTCCCGGCGGAAACTCACGCAGCCGCTACCACCATCACCGGCTTCGACCCAAATGCGTGCCTCGTCGACGAACTTCATAGAGTAGATCCGGTCTGGTCGCTCGCGCGCGAGTCCAAATGAAAAAGCCCCGTCACGATGGACGAGGCTCTAGGCTTCCGATCGACAGCTGACGATCACCGATGGGGATCGGATCGGACGATCAGGCGGTCTCCACGGTCACGAACTTGCGGTTCTTCGGACCCTGGACCACGAAGCGAACGAAGCCATCGCTCAGCGCGAACAAGGTATGATCCTTGCCGCAACCAACGTTGACGCCATTGTGAAATTTGGTGCCGCGCTGGCGCACGATGATGCTGCCTGCGGAGACCTTCTGACCACCGAACACCTTGATACCAAGGCGTTTGGATTCGGAATCGCGGCCGTTGCGAGAACTACCGCCTGCTTTTTTGTGTGCCATTGGTTATCTCTCTCTTATCAGCCGGCGCTGATGCCGGTGATTTTGACCGCAGTGAACCACTGACGGTGGCCCTGGTGCTTCATATGGTGCTTGCGGCGACGGAATTTGATGATCTTGACCTTCTTCGCGCGCCCATGAGACTCGACCGTCGCGGTCACCTTGCCGCCGTCGATATAGGGCTTGCCAACGCGAACCTCATCGCCATCAGCCACCATCAAAACTTGCTCGAAATCGATGCTTGCGCCTTCTTCGGCGGTCAGCTTCTCGACTTTCAGAGTATCACCTTCGGAAACCCGGTATTGTTTGCCACCGGTTTGAATGACCGCATACATGATTCTGCAGATCCCCAGGAGTGTTCGGAATTGCCGACGCTCCGCGCCGGAACAAAGAAGCGGAATTCTATCGCCAACATAAACGTTGAGTCAACGTCATAATGGATCAGAAATCTTACAGCGATCCAGAAGCCGACCGGTTCCCGCCCTCGTCACCAGACGAAAGAGACGGTACTCGGTCATCGTCGGCCCAAAGGCGGGATTATCCAACAGTCGACCCGGGCCGTCCAAATGGCGTAATCTACGTCGATTGAAAAAACCCATCGTCGCGGGTGGTCGGCTTGACAGCCCAGCACCCCAAACCTAGCATCCGCCGCTACTATCGACAGACCCCACACACGCATGGACCTCTCCACGATTCGACAGCCCGTCGCAGAGGACTCGAAGGCTGTTGACGCCTTGATCCTGCGCCGCCTTCAGTCCGATGTCGTTCTGATCAACCAGATCGGACACTACATCGTCAACAGCGGCGGCAAACGTCTGCGCCCGCTCTCCGTACTGCTCGCCGCGCGCGCCTGCGGCTATGCCGGGGACCGCCATATCGATCTCGCCGCCATTGTGGAGTTCATCCACACCTCCACGCTGCTCCACGACGACGTCGTCGACGGCTCCGAGCTGCGCCGCAACCGCGAGACCGCCAATACGGTCTGGGGCAACGAGGCGAGCGTGCTGGTCGGCGATTTCCTCTACTCGCGCTCTTTCGAGATGATGGTCGACGTCGGCAACATGCGCGTCATGGAGGTATTGGCCCACGCCACCAATCGCATCGCCGAGGGCGAGGTGCTGCAGCTGCTGAACGAGCGCGACCCCGATACCGACGAAAAGCGCTACATGGAGGTCATCGAGCGCAAGACCGCCACCCTGTTCGAGGCTGGCGTCCGCCTGGGCGCAGTACTCGCCGAGGCGCCTCGCGAGATCGAGGATGCGGTCTCCAGCTATGGACTCAATCTCGGCATCGCCTTCCAGCTCGTCGACGACGCGCTCGACTACAGCCTCGACAACGCCGAGCTGGACAAAAACGTCGGCGACGACCTGGAGGAAGGCAAACCCACCCTCCCCGTCATCCGTGCCATGGCCGTGGGCACGCCGGAACAGCGCGCCCTGCTGCGCGAGGCCATTGAGCACGGTGGACGCGACCATATCGACGCCGTCGCAAAGACGATTGCATCCACCGATGCGATCGCCTATACTGCGCAGCTCGCACGGTCTTATGCCGAACGCGCGAAAGAAGCCCTCAACGTACTACCAGATTCAGCGGCAAGGGCTTCACTCGCCATGATGGCCGATTTCGCCGTCACGCGGATGCATTGATCGTCAGACCCATTTCGGGGTGTAGCTCAGCTTGGTAGAGCGCTGTCTTCGGGAGGCAGAAGTCGCAGGTTCGAATCCTGTCACCCCGACCAAAAACAAAAAGCCGGCCTTTGGCCGGCTTTTTTCGTTTATGACCTACCCACAGGCGCCGGATGCCGGACGCGCACATAGACGCTCGCCACCAACAACAGCAGGTTGATCACACCCACGACGACGAAGGGCGCACGCGGATCGATCTGATCGAAAAGATGGCCACCGATGAAGGTGATGATCAGAATACCGATCGCTCCCGCCACGTTGAAGGCACCAAGCACGGAGCCGCGCTGAGCGGTCGGCGCCTCCTGCCCGATCAGCGACTGACCGCCGAGATAGACGCTGATCTGGCCGATCCCGAGCAGGATGAAGAAGACGAGCCCCGACGTGGCGAGCGGATCGTCCAGCACCAGGAGCGCAAGATTGCCGAGCGCCGCCAGCCCCATGCAGACGGCGAGCGCCGTGACACGGTCCAGGCGGTCCAGCAACGGCCCCAGGATCGGCGCCCACACCAAGGCCGCAATCTGCGCCACGACAAAGATGAGCGTGCCGCTGACCACAGCCGCCGCCGGCTCCAACCCCGCCGCCTTGCCAGCAAGCGTACCCCATAGGATCAGAAAGGTCGCATTGACCGACTGATCGCCACGCGCGATGAAGGCGGCCAGATAGGCCAGCAAAATGCGCGGATTGCGCGCATGCGAAAAGCCGCCCACGAAGAGCTCGCGCACCGAGGGGCGGTCTTCGTGACGAATCGGGATGCCGGGCTTCAGCCCCCAGAAGACGATCATGGCGACGATCACGCAGAGCGCTGCGACGATGAAATGGGCCAAGCGCCCCGCCGCAACACCATCGAGCCCCATCCCGACGAACAACTTCGGCAAGGCGCCGAAGCCCTGACTGATGAAGACGACCCCGAGCCCGCTCAAAAAGCCCACCATCGCGACCAGCTTGCCACGCGAACACTCCGCCGGGTAATCGGCCAGCACGGTCGAGAGACCGCCAGCGACCGCGACCACGCCAACGGCATAGATGAGCCGATAGACATAGAGGGCCTCGACCGACTCGGCGAGCGGATAGAGAACGTAGGTCAGCGCCAGAACCAGAAATCCAGCGACGTAGACTGGCCGCCGACCGATCCGGTCCATGAGAATCCCGCCAGGCAGGAACAGCAGGAGCGTGACGATCTCGGTGAGGAAGACCAGATTGCCGCTGATCGCCCCCTGAATCGACTCAGGGATTCCCAGATGCTCGTTGAGGATGTAGGTCTGACCGATCGAGATGAAGATCATGAGACCAATCGAGAAAAAGGCGGCGACCAGGAAGGTCCAGCCGTGACGCGGAAGGATCGTCGGCGCAAGAAGGATCGGGCCGATCCGGTAGCTTCGGTCGAGGTCGGGCATAGGGTGTGATCTCGGGCCACTGAGGGCGTGCAAATGGATATTGAAGAACGAGGCCGAGATTATTCCATCAGACGCCGGCCACGCCTATGACCAAGCTTCCAGCCGCCAGCCGCCAGCATGTTGAGACAGCCCAGTTGGGCATCGATCGATGGAGAGAGGATTTACCCGCAGGGTGAAAGCGGACGATGCGCGCTCGTAGCGTCGCGCAAAGAAAAAAAGCCGCCCCAAAAGGAGTGGGCGGCTTCCAAAGGAGGAGTGGATGATTTCGCGGGAAAAAGAGTATCAACCGGCGAAACCGAAGGACTTGCGAATTCGCAATGGGCAACGAAAAACTGACGAATCGTGCCCGCACCCTCCAAATGTTTGTTGCATCGCAACCGAAACCGTCGATGCCCGACTCAGCCCTGGTTCGGCGCGAGCGGCAAACCCAAATCCTTCCAGAGTCGCGTGACGGAACCGGATTGATTCATGGTGTAGAAGTGCAGCCCTGGCGCACCGCCCTCGATCAGATGGCGGCAGAGATTCGCCACCACCTCGTGTCCGAATGCACGAATGCTTTCGACATCGTCCGCATAACCTTCCAGACGCCGACGGATCCAACGCGGAATCTCGGCGCCGCAGGCGTCCGAGAAGCGCGCCAACTGGGTGTAGTTGGTGATGGGCATGACGCCGGGGATGATGGGAATCTCGATCCCGACCCGCCGGCAGGATTCGAGGAAGCCGAAATAGGCGTCGGCGTTGTAGAAATACTGGGTGATGGCTGCGTCGGCGCCCGCCTCGACCTTGCGCTTGAAATTCTCCAGGTCGCGCGACGGACTGCCGGACTGCGGGTGATACTCGGGATAGGCCGCCACCTCGATGTGGAAGGCATCGCCGAATTCGGCGCGCACGAAGCTGACGAGTTCGTTGGCATAGCGAAAATCGCCGCCGTTCCCCGCCCCCATGCCGGACGGCATGTCGCCACGGAGCGCAACCAGCCGACGAATGCCCTGCTCGCGGTAGTAGGCCAAAATCTCGCTCACCTCCTTCCGACTGGAACCGATGCAGGCGAGATGCGGTGCCGTGTCGATGCCCTGACTGCAAAGCCAGTTCACGGTCTCGAAGGTGCCGTCGCGGGTCGAACCGCCAGCCCCGTAGGTCACGGAGAAATAGGCGGGGCCGAGCGCGTTGATCTTGGGGATTTCGAGCTTGAGCTTCTCCATGCCCTCCGGCGTCTTCGGAGGGAAGAGCTCGACGCTGTAGATGGGTGTGTCAGTCGACATAGGTCAGCCTCCAGCCTCCAGCCTCCAGCGGCCAGCAACACGAGCGGCTGCCGGACCACCGCCAAAGACTGAAGGCCCAGATGGTCAAGCGCCCTACACTTGCCCTGGGGGGGCATCATAGGGCCGGATTGCAGCCACGCAGCCAGCGTCGAACGAGACGCTGGCTGGAGGCTGATCGCTGGAAGCTGGGAGCTCCCTAATACCGATAGTGATCCGGCTTGTAGGGACCCTCGACCGGCACGCCGATGTAGTCCGCCTGCTCCTTGCTCAGCACCGTCAGCTTGGCGCCGATCTTTTCCAGATGCAGACGCGCCACGTCCTCGTCGAGATGCTTGGGCAGCACGTAGACGCCGATCGGATATTCGGCGGTCTTGGTGAAGAGTTCGATCTGCGCCAGCACCTGATTGGTGAAACTGTTGGACATGACGAAGCTCGGATGGCCGGTCGCGCAGCCCAGGTTCACCAGACGTCCCTGGGCCAGCATGATGATGCGCTTGCCGTCGGGGAAGATGATGTGATCGACCTGAGGCTTGATCTCCTCCCACTCGTACTTGCTGACGCTGGCGATATCGATCTCGTTGTCGAAATGGCCGATGTTGCAGACGATGGCCTGATTCTTCATCGCCGCCATGTGGTCGTGGGTGATGATGTTCTTGTTGCCCGTGGTGGTCACGAAGATGTCGGCGACCGGCGCGGCATCCTCCATGGTCACCACGCGATAGCCCTCCATCGCCGCCTGCAGCGCGCAGATGGGGTCGATCTCGGAGACCCAGACGGTCGCACCCAGTCCGCGCAGCGACTGGGCGCAGCCCTTGCCGACATCGCCGTAGCCGCAAACCATGGCGATCTTGCCGGCGATCATGACGTCGGTCGCACGCTTGATGCCGTCGACCAGCGACTCGCGGCAACCGTAGAGGTTGTCGAACTTGGACTTGGTGACCGAGTCGTTGACGTTGATGGCGGGGAACAGCAGGGTCCCGGCTTTGGCCATCTCGTAGAGACGGTGCACGCCGGTGGTGGTCTCCTCGGTCACGCCCTTGATGTCGGCGGCGATCTTGTGCCAGTGCTGGTTGTCGCGCTCGAAGGTGCGGCCCAGCACGCCCAGCACGGCGGTCCATTCCTCGTTGTCGTCTGCGGTCGGCGCGGGCACGGAACCGGCCTTCTCGTAGTCGACGCCCTTGTGGACCAGCAGGGTGGCATCACCGCCGTCGTCGAGGATCATGTTCGGACCCTTGCCGTCGGGCCAGTTGAGCACCTGCTCGGTGCACCACCAGTACTCTTCCAGGGTCTCGCCCTTCCAGGCATAGACCGGGATGCCGGCTGCAGCGATAGCGGCAGCGGCATGGTCCTGGGTGGAGAAGATGTTGCAGGAACACCAGCGCACCTCGGCACCGAGCTCGACCAAGGTCTCGATCAGCACGGCGGTCTGGATGGTCATGTGCAGACTGCCGGTGATGCGGGCGCCGGCCAGCGGCTTGTCAGCGGCGTACTTCTTGCGGACCGCCATGAGACCCGGCATCTCGGTCTCGGCGATGTTCAGCTCCTTGCGGCCGAAACCGGCCAGGGAGATGTCGGCAACCTTGTAATCAGTGAACTCACTCATGTGAATCAACCCTCGATAGAACGTGAGTGAGCGCCGTTGGAAATGTCGACCCCATCACCGAGCCTGGCCAAGATCCTGAGGATCCGGGTCGCAACGCTCCTCGGCGAAAAGGTTTGGTGCAGTTTAGAACGCGTTAGATGCGACCTTTTGCGTTAAATCGATGCATCGATGCCCCATACGGCGGAATAGGCCGCGCTATTCCGCCCTACTCGACGCCCTCAGATGCCGGCGGCCTCACGCAGTTCGTCGGCCTTGTCGGTGCGCTCCCAGGTGAATCCGGGCTCGGAACGGCCGAAGTGACCGTAAGCGGCGGTGTCCTGGTATTTGATGAGCTCGCGGTTGGTCAAGTCGAGCATCCGCATGATGCCGTAGGGACGCAGGTCGAAATGGGCACGGACCAGCTCGATGATGCGCTCCTCGCTGACCTTGTTGGTGCCGAACGTATCGACCGACACCGAGGTCGGCTCGGCGACGCCGATGGCGTAGGAGATCTGGATCTCGCATTTTTCGGCCAGACCGGCGGCGACGATGTTCTTGGCGACGTAGCGTCCGGCATAGGCGGCGGAACGGTCGACCTTGGACGGATCCTTGCCGGAGAAGGCGCCACCACCGTGACGGGCCATACCGCCGTAGGTATCGACGATGATCTTGCGACCGGTCAGACCGCAGTCGCCCACCGGGCCGCCGATGACGAACTTGCCGGTCGGATTGATGTGGTACTGGGTACCGGCATTCAGCCAACCGGTCTCGCCGAGCACGGGCTTGATGACCTCTTCCATCACCGCCTCATGCAGCACGCTCTCGGTCACATCCTCGCCATGCTGGGTGGACAGCACCACGGCCTCGACCGCAACCGGTTTGCCGTTGCTGTAGCGCATGGTGATCTGGGATTTTGCGTCCGGACGCAGCCACGGCAAGGTGCCGTTCTTACGCACCTCGGCCTGACGCTTGACCAGACGGTGGGCGTAATCGATCGGAGCCGGCATCAGCATGTCGGTCTCGTTGGTGGCGTAGCCGAACATCAGACCCTGATCGCCCGCGCCCTGAGCCTCTTCGCTCTCGCGGTCGACACCCTGATTGATATCCTTGGACTGCTCGCCGAGCGCGATCAGCACGCCGCAATTGTTGCCGTCGAAACCGCATTCGGAGTTGTCGTAGCCGATCTCCTTGACGACGCGACGGACCACCTTCTCGTAATCGATCTTGAGGTCGCCATCGGTCACCGTGATCTCACCAGCCAACATCACGAAGCCCGTCTTGACCAGAGTCTCGCAGGCCACGCGCGCCTTGGCGTGGTTGGGGTCGCGGCGATAGATCTCGTCGAGGACAGCGTCCGAAATCTGATCCGCCATCTTGTCCGGGTGGCCTTCGGAAACGGATTCAGACGTGAAGATGTAATCCTTGCTCATAGATGGATCGAGACCTGAATCTGGGCGCCGCGAGGCGCATTGAATGAAGCGGCGCATGATACCCCCTTGCAACACGACGGAAAACCCGGGCACCCGCCTAATGTATTTGGAATCGTCCGCCATTCCGTTAACATGCAAGCAAGCTGGTAACCTACCAACCCACTCGGAGGTTCTGCATGGCTTCGACCGAAACACCCGTCTGCGACTTCGGACTCCCCGCTCCCGACTTCGCCCTCCCAGGGGTCGACGGCAAGACCTGGACCCGCGACCAATGCAAGGGCGAGCGCGGGCTCCTGGTCATGTTCATCTGCAACCATTGCCCCTATGTCAAGGCCGTGCGCGACCGGATTGTGCGCGACACCCGCGAGCTGGCAAAACTCAGCATCGGCTGCGTTGCCATCATGTCGAACGACACCGCCGACTACCCTGAGGATTCGTTCGACAACATGAAACGGGTCGCCGAGGAGTTCGACTTCCCCTTCCCCTATCTGTTGGACGAAACCCAGGAGATCGCCCAGGCCTACGGAGCCGTCTGCACGCCCGACTTCTTCGGCTACGACGCCGATCTGGGCCTGCAATACCGCGGACGCCTAGACGCCAGCCGCAAGGAGGCCGCCGCGCCCGACGTGCGCCGCGACCTGTTCGAGGCCATGAAACAGGTGGCCGAGACCGGCTCGGGACCGGCCGACCAGATCCCCAGCATTGGCTGCTCCATCAAATGGCGAGAGCGCTGAGCACAAAGAATGGAACACGCGGCGGCGGAAAGGGCTGGCTATTTCCGCCGCCAATTCTTAATATTAGAAACTCATAAACAACCTTCGACGACGATACGCCTGTTTCGATTCCTGGATCCAAGCCTTTTGTTTTGGTCCAGAATGGGCGTTCATCGAAGACAGAAAGGCTGGACAATCTCGCTCGCGCAGACAAGCACTCGACACCAAGAACAACGACCGCGCCAGACGCGGATGCGAGCCCACGAACCACTTTCCGACGCTGCGTCACCACCCGTCTCGACGCCCCTGTCTCCCACAGGTCGCGGACGGCTGCGGCCAGCGTAACGCTTTGGTCACCGTCATCAATCTTCAGGAGGGGCCCATGTCCTCACGCAAAGAACTTGCAAATGCCATCCGAGCACTCGCCATGGACGCCGTGCAGAAGGCCAACTCAGGCCATCCAGGAGCACCGATGGGAATGGCGGATATCGCCGAGGTACTGTGGAACGACTTCATGACCCACAATCCCGCGAATCCGGACTGGGCCGACCGCGACCGCTTCGTGCTCTCCAACGGTCACGGATCCATGCTGATCTACTCCCTGCTGCACCTGACCGGCTACGATCTCGGGATCGAGGACCTCAAGCAGTTCCGCCAGCTCCACTCCAAGACCCCTGGCCACCCCGAGTACGGCTATGCGCCCGGCGTCGAGACCACCACCGGCCCGCTCGGACAGGGCATCACCAACGCCGTTGGCATGGCGCTGGCCGAGAAGACCCTCGCGGCCCAGTTCAACAAGCCGGGTCATGAGATCGTCGATCATTACACCTACGCCTTCCTGGGCGACGGCTGTCTGATGGAAGGTATCTCGCACGAGGCCTGCTCGCTCGCCGGCGCCCTGGGGCTGGGCAAGTTGATCGCCTTCTACGACGACAACAACATCTCCATCGACGGCGAGGTGCGCGGCCATGGCGACACCCCCGGCTGGTTCCTCGACGACACCCCAAAGCGCTTCGAGGCCTACGGCTGGCACGTCATCCCCAAGGTCGACGGTCACGATCCGGAGGCCGTCAAGGCGGCGATCGAGCAGGCGCGCGCCATCGACGACAAGCCGACCCTCATCTGCTGCCAGACCATCATCGGTTTCGGCTCGCCCAACAAGCAGGGCAAGGAAGAGTGTCACGGCGCCGCGCTGGGCGAGGACGAGATCGCGCTGACCCGCGAGAATCTGGGCTGGAATCATCCACCCTTCGTCATCCCAGAGAGCATCTATCAGAACTGGGACGCCCGCGAGCGCGGTGCGGCGGCGGAAGCGTCCTGGGACAAGCGGTTTGCAGCCTACGCCAAGGACTACCCGACCGAGGCGGCCGAGTTCAAACGCCGCATGTCCGGCGATCTGCCTGCCGACTGGTCCGAAAAGGCCGACGCCTTCATCGCGTCCGTGGTCGAGAAGGCCGAGACCATCGCCTCGCGCAAGGCCTCGCAGAACACGCTCAACGGCTTTGGCCCCCTGCTGCCCGAACTGCTCGGCGGCTCGGCCGACCTGGCTGGCTCCAATCTGACACTGTGGAAGGGCTGCAAGGGCATCGCCCCGAAGGACGCCTCGGGCAACTACGTCTTCTATGGGGTACGTGAATTCGGCATGTCCGCCATCATGAACGGCATCGCACTGCACGGCGGCTTCGTCCCCTACGGCGCGACCTTCCTCATGTTCTCGGAATACGCGCGCAACGCGCTGCGCATGGCGGCCCTGATGAAGATCCCCACCATCTTCGTCTATACCCATGACTCCATTGGCCTGGGCGAGGACGGTCCGACCCATCAGCCGGTCGAGCAGATTCCGACCCTGCGCATGATTCCCAATATGAGCGTCTGGCGTCCCTGCGACGCGGTCGAGTCGGCCGTCTCCTGGAAGCTGGCCATCGAGCGCAAGAGCGGTCCCTCCTGCCTCATCTTCTCGCGCCAGAACCTGGCCCACATGACGCGTAGCGAGGCTCAAATCGCGGACATCGCACGCGGAGGCTACGTGCTGCGCGACTGCGAAGGCACCCCGGACGCCATCATCATCGCCACCGGCTCCGAGGTGGATCTGGCGGTCAAGGCGGCCGAGGCCATGAGCGACACAGCGATCCGCGTCGTCTCCATGCCCTCGACCAATGCCTTCGACGCCCAGGACGCGGCCTACAAGGAGTCCGTGCTGCCCAAGGCCGTCACCGCCCGCATCGCGGTCGAGGCCGCAGTCACCGACGGCTGGTGGAAATACGTGGGCAGCCAGGGCGCCGTGCTGGGCATCGACCGCTTCGGCGAGTCGGCCCCGGCCGGCGCGCTCATGAAGGAATTCGGCTTCACCGTCGAGAAGCTGGTCGAGACGGTGAAGGGCGTACTCTGACCCCTACGCCAACCCGACCAAGGACCCCGAAGGCATGGGATCGCCGATTCCCCGGCGATCCAAACGGATCTCAATTCTGCAACTGAGGCGTCATTGGGGTCACAATTGTATTTCCGATCTATCTAGGAGTTTTCTCGCATGACCATCAAAGTTGGCATCAATGGTTTCGGTCGTATCGGTCGCATGGCGTTCCGCGCTATCACCAAGGAGTTTTCCGAGATCGAAGTCGTTGCCATCAACGACCTGCTCGACCCCGAGTACCTGGCCTACATGCTCAAGTACGACTCGGTTCACGGCAACTTCCCGGGCGACATCGCCGTCGACGGCAACACCATGATCGTCAATGGCAAGAAGATCCGCCTGACCGCCGAACGGGATCCCGCCAACCTCAAGTGGGACGAGGTCGGTGCCGAGCTGGTCATCGAATCCACCGGCTTCTTCCTGACCACCGAGTCCTGCCAGAAGCACCTCGACGCCGGTGCCAAGAAGGTCGTGCAGAGCGCACCGTCGAAGGACGCAACCCCCATGTTCGTCTACGGCGTCAACCACAAAGACTACGACGGCCAGGCCATCCTCTCGGCCGCCTCCTGCACCACCAACTGCCTGGCCCCGGTGGCCAAGGTGCTGCACGACAACTGGGGCATCAAACGCGGCCTCATGACCACGGTCCACGCCGCCACCGCCACCCAGAAGACCGTCGACGGCCCCTCGATGAAGGACTGGCGCGGTGGACGCGGCATCCTGGAGAACATCATCCCCTCCTCCACCGGAGCAGCCAAGGCGGTCGGCAAGGTGCTGCCCGAGCTCAACGGCAAGCTGACCGGCATGTCCTTCCGCGTGCCCACCTCCGACGTCTCGGTCGTCGACCTCACCGTCGAACTGAACAAGGACGCCAAGTACGAAGACATCTGCGCCGCCATGAAGACCGCCTCCGAATCCGGCGACCTGGCTGGCGTACTGGCCTACACCGACGAGAAGGTCGTCTCGACCGACTTCCGTGGCTGCGGCAACCCATCCATCTTCGACTCAGGGGCCGGCATCGCGCTGGACGGCACCTTCATCAAGGTCGTCGCCTGGTACGACAACGAATACGGCTACACCTGCAACATGCTGCGATTGGTCGAGTTCGTGACTAAGTAAGCCACCAGCGGCCAGCTTTCAGCCACCAGCCTACAGCCATCCGGCTGGAAGCTAGTGGCTGGCGGCTGGCAGCTCCCCGCCAGGGGCTTCAGGCAAGGCCCACCTTGGACCTGAATCCTTTAACCATAACAACGACTCACGAGGATCGCTCATGTCCTTCATCAAGCTCACCGACCTGGACCTGGCAGGGAAACGGGTTCTGATCCGTTCCGATCTCAACGTCCCGGTCAAGAACGGCAAGGTCACGTCCGACGCGCGCATCAGCGCCTCCATGCCCACCTTCGAGCGCTGCATCAAGGCCGGAGCCAAGGTGATGGTGATGTCCCACTTGGGTCGACCGGAGGAAGGCGTCTACTCGGAGGAAAATTCGCTCAAACCGGTCGCCGAAGACCTGAGCGCCAAGATGGGCCGCGAGGTCCGTCTGATCGCAGACTATCTGGACCAGGCCCCCGAGGTCGCCGACGGCGAGCTGGTGCTGCTCGAAAACGTCCGCTTCAACAAGGGCGAAAAGAAGGATGCCGAGGATCTGGCCAAGCAGTACGCCGCGCTCTGCGACGTCTTCGTCATGGACGCCTTCGGCACCGCTCACCGCGCCCAGGCATCGACCCATGGTGTCGGCAAGTTCGCCCCCGCCGCCTGCGCCGGCCTGCTGCTGGCCGAGGAACTGGACGCGCTGCGTAAGGCCCTGGCCAACCCGGCCCGCCCCATGGTCGCCATCGTCGGCGGATCCAAGGTCTCGACCAAGCTGACCGTGCTCGAAGCCCTGTCCGAAAAGGTCGATCAGCTCGTGGTCGGCGGCGGCATCGCCAACACCTTCCTCGCGGCGGCCGGTCACAACGTCGGCAAGTCGCTGTGCGAGCATGACCTGATCCCGACCGCCCAGGCGCTCATGGAGAAGATGACTGCGCGCGGCGCGACCATCCCGATCGCCACCGACGTGGTCTGCGGCAAACAGTTCGACGAGAACGAGCCGGCCGTCGCCAAATCGGCCTCCGAGGTCGCCGACGACGACATGATCTTCGACATCGGCCCGGACTCGGCCCAGGCGCTGGCCGACATCATCGCCAAGGCGGGAACCATCGTCTGGAACGGCCCGGTCGGCGTGTTCGAATTCGACCAGTTCGGCGCAGGCACCAAGACCGTCTCCCTGGCCATCGCCAATGCCGACGGCTTCAGTCTGGCCGGTGGCGGCGACACCATCGCGGCGATTCAGAAATACGACATCTACGATAAGGTGTCCTACATCTCGACCGCCGGCGGCGCCTTCCTCGAATACCTGGAAGGCAAGACCCTGCCGGCGGTCGCCATGCTCGAAGCACGGGCGAAGGACTGAGCAGCCACCAGCCACCAGCGATCAGCCTCCAGCCATCGGCCGGAGCAGCTGGCTGCTGGAGGCTGAGAGCTGGAGGCTACACGAATGCCAAGACGCACCAAGATCGTCGCAACCCTGGGTCCGGCAACGGATCCGGTTCCCGTCACCGACGCCATCCTCGCCGCCGGTGTGGATGTCGTCCGTCTCAACCTGTCTCACGACAGCCACGACCGCCATCGCGAGCGCGCCCAGCGCATCCGCGAGCGCGCCCAAGCCGCCGGGCACGAAATCGCCATTCTGATGGACCTGCAGGGTCCCAAGATCCGCATCGGCAAATTCACCGAAGGCAAGATCCAGCTCGGTCACGGCGATGCCTTCGCCATCGACATCCACTGCGGGATCGAGGACGGCAGCCAAACGCAGGTGGGAACCACCTATACCCAATTGCCCGAGGACGTCCGGCACGGCGACACCTTGCTGCTGGATGACGGCTCCATCGAGCTCTGGGTCGACTCGGTCGCCAACGGCCGTATCGACTGCAAGGTGGTCGTCGGCGGAGCGCTCTCGAACAACAAGGGCATCAACAAAAAGGGCGGCGGACTCTCGGCCCCGGCCCTGACCGATAAGGACAAGGACGACATCCGCTTCGCCGCCGACCTCGACGCCGACTATCTGGCGGTCTCCTTCGTGCGCAACGCGGAAGATGTCCGCCTCGCCCGCGAACTCTTCCATCAGGCGGGCGGGCGCGGCGGCATCGTGGCCAAGATCGAGCGCGCCGAATCGCTGAAATGCATCGATGAGATCATCAACGCCGCCGATGCCATCATGGTGGCGCGCGGCGATCTGGGGGTCGAAATCGGCGACGCCGAATTGCCGGCCGTGCAGAAGCATCTCATCAGCCGCGCGCGCGAACTCAACGCCGTGGTGATCACGGCGACCCAGATGATGCAGTCGATGATCGACAGCCCCATCCCGACTCGCGCCGAGGTCTTCGACGTCGCCAATGCGGTGCTCGACGGAACGGATGCCGTCATGCTCTCGGCCGAGAGCTCGATCGGCAAGAACCCGGCCAAGGTCGTCGAGGCGCTCGACCGCATCTGTCTGGAGGCGGAAAAGAGCGTGACCCGTTCCGGACATCGCCTGGACTCGGTGTTCGGGCGCGTCGACGAAGGCATCGCCATGGCGGCCATGTACACCGCCAACCATCTGGGCGTGAAGGCCATCGCCGCACTCACCGAAACCGGCTCGACGGTAAAATGGATGTCGCGCATCAGCTCGGGGATCCCGATCTACGGCATGACGCGATTCGAACCGACACGACGCAAGGTCAGACTCTTCCGGGGCGTCTATCCAGTTGCCTTCGACGTCGCGAGCACCGACATCCACGAGGTCAATCGCGAGGTGATCGAGGAACTGCTGCGCCGAGGCACCGTCCAGAACGGCGATCTGGTCATCATCACCAAGGGCGATCGCTCCGGAGTCGAAGGTCAGACCAACATCATGAAGATCATGCGGGTCGGCGAACACAAGCTACTCAACGAGGATTGAACGAGGAGCGCTACCAGCTACCAGCTACCAGCTACCAGCTACCAGCTACCAGCTACCAGCTACCAGCTACCAGCGAAAAGCCTAATTCGAAGGGGTCAATTCGTACCCTTCCCCAAGCAAGTCGAGACAGGAAACACCGAAAAGCCCGACAATCGCACGCTGGAGGCTGGCAGCTGGAGGCTGAAAGCCCCCACCAGAATCACCAATCAACAACGAGGACTATCCATGGCCCTGATTTCAATGCGTCAACTCCTGGACCACGCCGCCGAGCATGGCTATGGCGTGCCCGCCTTCAACGTCAACAACCTGGAGCAGATGCGCGCCATCATGGAGGCGGCCGATCAGACCAACTCCCCCGTCATCGTTCAGGCATCCGCAGGCGCCCGCAGCTACGCCGGCGCCCCCTTCCTACGCCATCTCATCCTCGCCGCCATCGAGGAATGGCCGCACATCCCAGTCTGCATGCACCAGGACCACGGCACCTCCATGCCCGTGTGCCAGCGCTCCATCCAGCTCGGCTTCTCCTCGGTCATGATGGACGGCTCGTTGGGCGAGGACGGCAAGACCCCGACCTCCTACGAGTACAACGTCGACATTACGCGCCGAGTCGTCGAGATCGCACACGCCTGCGGCGTCTCGGTCGAGGGCGAGCTGGGCTGCCTGGGCTCGCTCGAAACCGGCCAGGCCGGTGAAGAGGATGGCATCGGCGCCGAGGGCACGCTGAACCACAGCCAGCTCCTGACCGACCCCGAAGAGGCCGCCGACTTCGTCAAGAAGACCGGCGTCGACGCCCTGGCCATCGCCATCGGCACCTCGCACGGCGCCTACAAGTTCACCCGTCCGCCGACAGGCGACATCCTGGCCATCGAGCGCATCAAGGAAATCCATACCCGCATCCCCAACACCCATCTGGTGATGCACGGCTCCTCCTCGGTCCCGCAGGAGTGGCTCAAGATCATCGACGAGTTCGGCGGCGACATGGGCGAGACCTATGGCGTGCCGGTCGAGGAGATCGCCGAGGGTATCAAGCATGGCGTGCGCAAGGTCAACATCGACACCGACCTGCGCATGGCCTCCACTGGCGCGATCCGCAAGCATCTGGCCGAGAACCGCAAGAACTTCGACCCGCGCAAATACTTCACTGCGGCCACCAAGGCCATGAAGGACATCTGCGTCGCCCGTTACGAGGCCTTCGGCACCGCCGGCAACGCGAGCAAGATCAATGCGCTTTCCCTGGAGACCATGACCCACCGCTACGCCAAGGGTGAACTGGATCCGCAGGTAAACTGATCCGACAGACGCCCTCCGGGGGCTAAATCGAACAAAGGGGCGCTGCGGCGCCCCTTTTTTATTGGCTTATCCGACACGCCGAACGCGCACCGGAGACCCATATTGAAAGATCCGAAGCGAGGCCGTTCGTCACACGACCCTTCGACGACAATGGCGTCGACTTTGATATGCCATTCCACGACCGCATCTTTGAGAGCTTTACAACGTCCGCACGCCTCGCCGAGAACGATGCGTGGGCAGAAATCGGTCTGATGATCGTGCGCAGGGCGATACAGCGAATCAGTAGACGTATTTGAGCCAAAGACATACCAGACACGGGTGCAACCGTCCCTTCCATCTGGAGTTGCCGCAATGAATCCTGGCGACCGACAGCGGACAGCCGCATCCCTATGCGCCCGCAGCATGATGCGCAATCCGGTCGAAAACGCGCACAACGGCCCGGCAACGCAGGAATGGATCCCGCAGTGGGAGCCCCAAAAGCCGCAACCACTTATGATGCTCTTGGACCTCAGGCGACTCTGCGTAGACGGACGCGAAGCCCTGCGTCGACGGCACGAGAACCCCACCATTCAATCGCATCCGGTCGCGACCCTGACCACCGCTGAGGAAGACCAAAACAAAGCGGAATACCGCATCTACATTCCTTTCTACACATCAAGCCGGTCAAGCATGAGACGTTCGTCGAGGTCACGCCCCAGATCGATCTCTACCGGTGCCTGCTGAACCATCCGCCGAGTTGAACCCCCATGCGCGTCCTGCACATCGAAGACAACCTGGCCGACCTCGACCTGACCCGTCGTTGGCTGGAGCAAACCGCCCCCGATATCCAGTTGGAGCAGGTCCCGACCCGAGCCGCAGCCGTCGAGCGACTCTCGAACGGATCGCATTGGGATCTGGCCCTGATCGATCTGCGTCTTCCGGACGGATCCGGCATGGATCTACTGGCCTGGATTCGGGAGCGGAAACAGGGAATCGCGGTGGTGATGATCACCGGATCGGGCGACCAGGATGCCGCGATCTCCGCCCTGCGAGCCGGCGCGGACGACTATCTCGTCAAGGGCGTAACCGCTTTGGAGCGACTACCGACGACGCTACGCGATGCCAGACAGCGTTTCGACGCCGCACATGCCTCGCGTTCAGGCCCCATTCGCGTGCTCTACGCCGAACATCCCGGCATCGACACCGATCTCACGCTCCGACATCTAGCCCGCTTCGCCCCCCATATTCATCTGACTCCAGTCGCAAACGCCGAAGAGGCATTGGCGCGACTGCCGCTCGATCCCGACAGCAAACCCGATTTCGACGCACTGATCCTCGACTACCATCCGCCCAGACTCGATGCGCTGGACACCCTCAAGATCCTGCGTTCCGAGCGCCGCCTGGACATCCCCGTGGTCCTGGTCACCGGACAGGGCAGCGAGGAGATCGCAGCCCGCGCCATCCATCTCGGCGCCAATGACTATGTATCCAAGCATCCCGGCTATCTCCACAAGCTTCCGGCAACCCTGGAGAAGGTGCTCAACGAGACGCAGCTGGTCCGTGAGCGCGCCAATTTGCGCTCCGCCGCGCGTCGGCTCGATATGGCATTGGCCGCCAGCCCGGTCGTGCTCTACGCCCGCCGCCTCGATCGTCCGGGCCTGCCGCTGACCTGGGTGAGCGATAACGTCCAACGGTTCGGATACGACACCGAACAGGCACTGGATCAGGACTGGTGGACCACCCATCTGCACCCGGACGACCGCGACTCGGCCCATGCCGCACTCGAAACACTCCTGGAAACGGGAAGCCTAGTGCAGGACTATCGCCTACTGGATAGCCAGGGCCGAATCCGCTGGATCCACGACGAACTGCGCCTCCCCGATCCGGGTGAACGTCAGAACGGCGAGGCGACCGGAGCCTGGAGCGATGTCACCGAATCCAAGCAGGCCGAGCTGCTGCGCAACGCGCGTCTCACGGTGCTGAACGCGCTCATCGAGGATCAGCCCCTCGTCGACATTCTGGACAGAATCGCAACCCAACTGGAGGACCTCTATCGGGACACACAGGTCTCGATACGGGTACTGGAAGACAGACTGCTTCCATGCAGCCAGGACGACGACCCGGAACAGGCCCGGTTCAAGGTCGAGCCCGACCACGACGATCCGGCGCTGATCGAGCTGGATACCAGCGACGGCGCGGCCGGGTATCCGAGCAGCGCACCCGTGCCCGGCTGGTCGATTCCCTTTCAAGACGCCAGCGGAGCCCCGATCGGCAACTTCAGCGTGAGATATGCCGAGCCGCGCATGCCAGCACCGGGCGAATGCAATCTGATCCTTGAGTTCGGCTGTCTCGCCCAGCTCGCGGTGACCCGAATCAAGGCCGAAACTCAGCTGCGACTGGCTGCGACCGTCTTCGAATGCGCCCGCGAAGGGGTCATCATCACCGATCTCGACAGCAATATCATCGCGGTCAATCCAGCCTACACGGACATCACCGGCTACAGCGCCGAAGAGGTGCGCGGCCAAACGCCGCGCATCCTGCGCTCCGGACGCCAGGATGACTCCTTCTATCAGACCCTATGGGCCAACATCACCAACAGCGGACATTGGCAGGGCGAAGTCTGGAACCGGCGCAAGAGCGGCGAGCTCTATCCGCAATTGCTCAGCATCAGCGCCGTCTACGACCCCCAGGGCACCCCCACGCACTATGTCGGCGTCATGACCGACATCAGTCAGATCAAACGCTCGGAGGAGCGACTCGAGCATCTGGTACATTTCGACCCGCTGACCAATCTACCCAATCGGCGCCTGGTGCTCTCGCGGCTGCATCACGCCATCGAGCAAACCGAACGCAGTCGCCGTCGCGTCGCCGTCCTCTTCCTCGATCTGGACCGATTCAAGAACGTCAACGACAGCCTGGGGCATCCGGTCGGCGATGAATTGCTGCAGGCACTGACACAGCGCCTGCGCAAACACCTGAGGGAAGAGGACACGCTTGGCCGGCTGGGTGGCGACGAGTTTCTGATATTGCTCGAAAGCCTCGAACGCCCGGAGGATGCAGGCAAGGTCGCGCGCGTTCTTCTGCAACTGCTGCAGGAGCCCTTCGAGCTGCCGAGCGGCCCGGTGCTCTACATCGGCGCCAGCATCGGGATCAGCATTTTCCCCGACGACGGCAAATCGGTCACCGAACTCGTCAAGCACGCCGACGTTGCCATGTATCAGGCCAAGGAACAGGGGCGCAACACCTACCGTTTCTATACCTCGACCCTGACCATCGCCGCCAACGAGCGTCTGGAGCTGGACGCGAGATTGAGGCGCGCCCTGACCAACGAGGAATTCGTCCTTCACTACCAGCCGCAGTTCGACAACCTGACCGGGATGCTGATCGGATGCGAGGCGCTGGTGCGCTGGCACTCGCCCGAGGATGGACTCATTGCCCCCGATCGCTTCATCCCTCTCGCCGAGGAGACGGGTCTCATCGTGCAACTCGGCGACTGGGTGCTGCAGACCGCCTGCGCGCAGCACAAACTCTGGCTCGACAATGGACTGCCGGACATCATGATCGCCGTAAACCTGTCGGCGAGACAGCTCCAGCAACAGGATTTCGCCAAGCGGGTCGCCGCCATACTCGACGCGACAGGCCTGCCGGCCGAGCGGCTCACGCTGGAACTGACCGAAAGCATGATCATGCTCCCAGGCGAGCAGGCCATCGAACTGCTACGCGAACTCAAGGCGCTGGGACTCAAGCTCTCGATCGACGATTTCGGCACCGGCTATTCGTCACTGGCCTATCTCAAGCGTCTACCGATCGACGAGCTCAAAATCGATCAAGGCTTCGTCCGCGATATCCCACAGGACCGCAACGACATGGAGATCGCGGCCACCATCATCGCCATGGCCCGCAACCTCAACCTCAAGGTCATCGCCGAGGGCGTCGAGACGAAACAGCAGATGGAATTCCTCACCCTACAGGGATGCCACGGCTGCCAGGGATACCTGCTTGGCCATCCGCTGACACCGGAGGCATTCATCGAGCGACTCCTGCATGCCCCAGACAGGTTGCGACCGGAGATCGCTCGTCTGTGAAGCGCGACCATTGCGCCGACCGCCCTCGATCCAGTCCCGACTCCATGCATGGAGGTCCGTCACGCATGGAGACAAGACAATGTCACCCATTTGTGGGATCTTAGACCCATCGGATCGAGACCCTTGCCAATCTGACATCGGCCTCGGCCTCTGGCGCACCCATCGCCGTCTTCCCCATCTCTCAGCCTTTGGAAGTCCTCCCCGATGTCCATTCTGGTTGCTCTAAACCATAAGACCGAATACCGCTTCGATCGCTCAGTCGGCCTCTCGCCACACGTGGTGCGACTGCGCCCGGCGCCGCACTGTCGCACCCCCATCCGGTCCTACACGCTCAAGATCGAACCCGAAACGTACTTCGTCAATTGGCAGCAGGATGCATTCGGCAACTACCTGGCACGCCTGACCTTTCCCGAGAAGACCCGCAAGCTCTCGATCGAGGTCGATGTGATCGCCGAGATGATCACCATCAACCCCTTCGATTTCTTCCTGGAAGACTACGCCCACGATTATCCATTCGAGTACGAGCCGCATCTGCGCAAAGAGCTGCTGCCTTACCTGGAGATCAGCGAAGACGGCCCGCTGCTGACCGAATGGCTGGCGAGCGTCGATCGCAAGCCCCGCCCGACGGTCGATTTCCTGGTCGAGATCAACCAGCGACTGCAGCAGAACATCGGCTACGTCATCCGCATGGAACCGGGCGTTCAGACCTGCGAACAGACGCTCGGCACCCGTCGCGGCTCCTGCCGCGACAGCGGCTGGCTGCTGGTGCAGATCCTGCGCCATCTGGGGCTGGCCGCGCGCTTCGTCTCCGGCTATCTGGTCCAACTCACGGCGGACGTCAAATCGCTCGACGGCCCATCCGGTCCCGAGCGCGATTTCACCGACCTGCATGCCTGGGCCGAGGTCTATGTACCGGGCGCCGGCTGGATCGGGCTCGACCCCACCTCCGGGCTCTTCGCAGGCGAGGGGCATATTCCGCTCGCCTGCACGCCCGCGCCGCGTAGCGCCGCCCCCATTGCCGGGGCGACAGACCGCTGCGAGGTCGAGTTCTATTTCCACAATCGCATCGAACGTATCCACGAAGACCCGCGGGTCACCAAGCCCTACACCGCCGAGCAGTGGGAGGCGATCGAGGCGCTCGGGCACCAGGTCGACGCCGAACTGGAGGCCAACGACGTGCGCCTGACCATGGGCGGCGAACCGACCTTCGTCTCCATCGACGACATGGACGGCGCCGAGTGGAACACGGCCGCGCTCGGCCCAACCAAGAAGATCCTCGCCGAGGACCTGCTGATCCGGCTCAAGAAGCGGTTCGCGCCCGGCGGGCTGCTGCACCTTGGCCAGGGCAAGTGGTATCCGGGCGAACAGCTGCCGCGCTGGGCGCTCACCTGTTACTGGCGCAAGGACGATCAGCCCGTGTGGCGCGATCCAAGCCTGCTCGGCCAGGAGAACACCAGCTACGGACACGGCCCCGCCGAAGCCGAGGCATTCATCCGCACGCTCGCCCGCCATCTGGGCGTCGATCCGGATCATGCCTCCAAGGCGCACGAGGACGTCTGGTATTACATGTGGAAGGAGGCGCGGTTGCCGGCCAACGTCGACCCGCTGGACAACAAGCTCAAGGACCCCAACGAACGCAAACGGCTCTCCCGCCTGTTCGACCAGGGACTCAACAAGGTCACGGGCTACGTGCTGCCCTTGCGTTGGTGGGGATTCGGAACCGAAGGGGGCTGGCGCAGCGGCCGCTGGACCTTCCGCGAGGGCAACCTCTTCCTCATCCCAGGCGACTCGCCGATGGGTTTCCGTTTGCCCTTGGACGCCCTGCCCTATGTCCCGGACAGCGAGCTCGATCCCGTCCCCGAACGCAATCCCTTCGAACCGACCGAGCCTCTACGCTCGCCCTTCGACGAGGTCACGCGCCGCTACAGCCGTCTGGTCGAACCGACCCAGACACCCCAGAACCTGCGCGAACAGGGCGCGAATCCGCGCGACCTGGCCGCGCGCTACGGCCGACTCACGTCGGCCGACACCTCGCACCAGCCCTTGCAGACCCAGGTCGCGTTGCGCGCCGACCTGCATCCGGATCTGATCCGCACCGCCCTCTGCGTCGAGCCGCGCGAGGGCCGACTCTACTGCTTCCTGCCCCCGCTGACCCATCTGGAGCACTGGCTGGATCTCGCCATGTGCATCGAGGACACGGCGGCAGAGCTCGGCATGCCCATCATCATCGAGGGCTACGAACCGCCGCGCGATCCACGTCTGCAAAAGCTTGCGGTCACACCGGATCCCGGCGTCATCGAGGTCAACATCCATCCGGCCGAGAGCTGGGACCAGACGGTGCGCGATACCCACATCATCTACGAAGAGGCACGACTCGCCCGGCTCGGCACCGAGAAGTTCATGCTCGACGGACGCCACACCGGCACCGGCGGCGGCAACCATGTCACCCTCGGCGGCCCGACCCCGGCAGACAGCCCGCTGTTGCGCAAGCCGGACCTGGTGCAGAGCCTGATCTCCTATTGGCAGCACCACCCGAGCCTGTCCTATCTCTTCTCGGGACTCTTCATCGGCCCGACCAGTCAGGCCCCAAGGGTCGACGAGGCGCGCGACGACCGACTCTACGAGCTCGACATCGCCTTCCAGCAGATGCCGCCCGGCGAGGTGCCGCAACCCTGGGTCGTCGACCGCATCCTGCGCAACCTGCTGACCGACGTCACCGGCAACACCCACCGCACCGAGTTCTGTATCGACAAGCTCTACTCGCCGGACAGCGCCTCCGGGCGTCAGGGACTGGTGGAGTTCCGTGGCTTCGAGATGCCGCCACATCCGCGCATGAGCCTGGCCCAGGTCCTGCTGCTGCGCACCCTGGTCGCCCGTTTCTGGAAGGAACCCTATCGACGCAAGCCCATCCGCTGGGGCACCGAGCTGCACGACCGTTTCCTGCTGCCGCACTTCGCACGCCAGGATTTCGAGGACGTCATCTGCGACATGCGCCGCGCCGGTTATCCGATCGAGACCGAGTGGTTCGATCCCTTCTTCGAGTTCCGCTTCCCGCATTACGGGGACCTGGTCACCGAAAACGGGATCAACATGGAGCTGCGCGCCGCCATCGAACCCTGGCACGTCCTGGGCGAAGAGGTAACGGCCCAGGGCACCTCTCGCTTCGTCGACAGCTCGGTCGAACGCATGCAGGTGAAGGTGAACGGCATGGTCAGCGACCGGCACGTCCTGGTCTGCAACGGTCGCCGCGTCCCGCTGCGCCCGACGGGGAAACGGGCCGAATTCGTCGCAGGCGTACGTTTCAAGGCATGGAGCCCGCCGTCCGGACTGCATCCGACCATCCCGAGCCACAACCCGCTCACCTTCGAGATCGTCGATCTCTGGAACCGCAGAAGCCTTGGCGGCTGCACCTACTACGTCGCCCACCCGGGCGGGCGCAGCTACGACACCTTCCCGGTCAACGCCTATGAGGCCGAAGGTCGGCGCATTGCCCGTTTCAGTCAGATGGGCCATACGCCGGGCGCGATCGACCCACCACCGGAGGAACCGGCCGGCGAGCATCCCTACACGCTGGATCTGAGATACCGGCCGGGGTGCTGACCGACGACCGGGGCGGCCGAGCCGTCCCGGTCAACCGGCCTCAGGTCCCGCAGAAGGTCTGCCGTACCACCTGATGCGGCTCGGGAGGCGCGCCATAGCACTGCGTCTCGGGCCGTTCCTCCCAGGGATTGGCGAGCACCGCCGACAGACGCTCGAATGGATCGAAATCGCCCTCGACCGCCGCGTCGAGGGCCTCCTCCACACGATGGTTGCGTGGAATCACCAGCGGGTTCGCACGACGCATCCGATCCAGACGCTCGCTGGAATCCGCCTCCTCACGTCCCAGTCGATCACGCCACCGCCCGGCCCATTCCGAAAGCGGATCGCCCGTGCCCGAGCCAAACGGAGCCGCCGCTTCACCCGTCTCGACCATCAGGGTCAATGCACTGAAGCTGTTGGTGAAATCGGCACCGGTCTCGGCCATGCCATCGAGCAGGCCCGTGATGAGCGGGCCATCCGCATCCTCTGATTCGAGCAGGCCGAGCTTGGCCCGAAAGACGTCCAGATAGGCGTGCTCGAAACGCTCGGAAAAGCCGTCGATCGCGCCCTGAGCCAGACTCAGAGCGTGCTCCTGATCCTCATCGAGCAGCGGCAAGAGGGTCTGAGCCAGACGGGATAGATTCCATTGGGCGATACGCGGCTGATTGGCGTAGGCGTAGCGCCCTCCCCGGTCGATCGAGCTGTAGACGGTGCCCGGATGGTAATCGTCCATGAAGGCGCAAGGGCCATAGTCGATGGTCTCACCCGCGATCGAAAGGTTGTCGGTATTCATGACCCCGTGGATGAAGCCGACACCGAGCCAGCGCGCCACCAGATCGGCCTGACGCCCGATCACCTCCGTCAATAGCGCCAGATAGGGTCGATCGGTCGTCCGCGCCTCCGGATAGTGACGCTCGATGACGTAATCGGCGAGATGGCGCAAGGCATCCAGATCCCCACGCGCGGCGAAATACTCGAAGGTGCCGATACGTACATGGCTACGTGACACGCGGGTCAAAACCGCGCCAGGCATACGTGCCTCGCGGTAAACGGGCTCGCCCGTGGTCACCGCCGCCAGCGCGCGGGTCGTCGGGATACCCAGCACATGCATGGCCTCGCTGATCAGATATTCCCTCAGTACCGGTCCCAGCCAGGCGCGCCCATCACCCGCGCGCGAAAAGGGCGTGCGCCCCGCACCCTTGAGCTGAAGATCGAAACGCTCGCCGGACGGCGCAAGGATCTCGCCGAGCAGGATCGCCCGGCCGTCACCGAGCTGCGGTACGAAGTTGCCGAACTGATGCCCCGCATAGGCCATGGCCAACGGATCCGCGCCCGACGGAACCGCGTTACCGGCGAACACGGCAACGCCTTCCGGCGCGCTCAGCGCATCCGGGTCGAGCCCCAAAGCGCGCGCCAGGGGCACGTTCAGCTTGATCAGCTCGGGCTGAACCACCGGACTGGGCGGAAGTCGGGCATAGAAGCGCTCGGGTAGACGCGCGTAGCTGTTGTCGAAGACGAAGGTCATGCGGAGTTCCTCTTGATGCTCTCCGCACGATGGTGGGGGCGCCAATCGCTCCACCAAGCGAAACCGGTGGTCGATTAGGACCTTAAGAGGTCATCTCTACGGGGGTAGATCGGCTCAAGGCTCGACGATACGCGGCAAGGGATCGCGCGTATCGGACAGCCCCAAGGCGCCGACCAACTGTACGAAGGAGTCAGGATCGACGGGGGGCGAGCACAGATAGCCCTGGAATTCGTCGCAGCCGGCGTCCAGCAGGAAACGCCGCTGGGTGTCGTTCTCGACCCCCTCGGCGATCACCTTCAGATTGAGCGAGTGGGCGAGATTGATGATGGCCGTCGAGATCGCGGCATCGCTTTCATCATCAGGGATGTCCTGGACGAAGGAGCGATCGATCTTGAGCTTGTGGATCGGAAAGCGCTTGAGATAAGCGAGACTCGAATAGCCGGTTCCGAAATCGTCGATCGCCAGCCGGATGCCCAGATCGACCAGGGCATCCAGCCGAATCAGCGTCTCATCGACATTCTGAATGAGGATCGACTCGGTCAGCTCCAATTCGAGCCGACTCGCTGGCAGCCGGCTCGATGTCAGCCATTGAGCCAGGGATTCGACGAAATTCATCTGGTGGAACTGAGCCGCAGAGACGTTCACGGACATGGTCAAATCGACCCCCTGAGCCTGCCACAACTCGCCTTGGCGGATCGCCTCGCGCAGCACCCAACCGCCGAGCGCCACGATGAAACCGGTCTCCTCGGCGATCGAAATAAAATCGCTCGGCGCCATCACGCCCAGATTCGGGTCGGTCCAGCGCACCAACGCCTCGGCGCCGACCAAGCGCCCGCTGTAGAGGTCGACCTGGGGTTGATAGAAGAGACGAAAGCGCTGCTCCACGAGCGCCTCGCGCATGGCGTGGTCGATCTTCATCCGGGACAGAAGACCCACGTTCATCTGGCTCTGATAGAAGCGAAAGTCGCCGCGCCCTCGTTCCTTGACGTGGTACATGGCGCTGTCGGCGTTCTTGATCAGGTCGTCGAAGGTGTCGCCGTCCTGAGGGTAGAGCGCGATACCGATACTCAGGGCAAGCGAGAACTTCATGCCGTCGATCTCGAACGGCCTGGACATCACCTCCATCAGCCGCCGCGCGGTCTGTTCCGCGCCGAAGACATCGGTCTGATGCAGGAGCAGCACGAACTCATCGCCTCCGAGTCGAGCCGTCGTGTCCACCTGGCGCAAACAGCCCTTGATCCGACGCGCAACCTCGATCAGCACGCGATCGCCGAAGAGATGGCCGAGCGAGTCGTTGATTTGCTTGAAGCGATCGAGGTCTAGAAAGAGCACCGCGAAGCCACTCTTCCCGCGCCGAGCCATCTTGATCGCAAACTCGATGCGCTCGGTCAGCCGTACCCGATTGGGCAGCCCGGTCAGGGCATCCGAATAGGCGAGTTCCTCAATGCGCTCTCGCGCCGCGACCGCCTCGGAGAGATCCTTGACAAAGACGACGAACTGAAAGGGACGGCCATCGACATCCAAGACCCGAACCAGCGACACGAGACAGGGGAACCCCGCGCCATCGTGTCTGTGCTGCTGGATCTCCCCTTCCCACAGTCCGTCACGATCGAGTGTGTCGAGGATCGAGCGCTCGGGCTGGTCGTCGCTTCCCAGCCTCAGAAAGCGCATCAGCGACTGACCGACAATTTCACCGGCATGCAATCCCGTCATCCGCTCGCAGGCAGGATTGACGGTCAGAATGCCGAGATCGAGATCGGTCACGAAGATGGCGTCCAGACTGGCCTCGAAGACCCGAGCGGCGAGCTTGAGGCTCTTTTCATCGACCAGGCGTCGGGTGATGTTGCGGAAGGAATAGACGCGGCCGATCGGATGGCCGCGCGCGTACTGAGGCAGGGTCACCCGCTCCAGCACCTGCCCGTTGCGCAACATGATCAGATCGGTGGACTCCAACAGGGGGTTGCTTTCGATCGCCTCGACGCGAGCCATGTATTCTGTGGGATTCGACACCGCATCCCGCATCCAGCGATAGACTCCCGCATCGTTGCGCTCGGTCAAGAGTCCTTCCGGAAGCTCCCATGCCTCGGCGAATCGCTGGTTGAAGCCCCGAATCTTACCGTCGAGATCCGCGACCAGAATGCCATCGGCACTCGACTCCAGCGTCGCCCGCAGTTCGGCGACCAGCTTCTCCAACTCGCTCTCGACGGCACGGCGCTCATCCAGATCGGAGACGCTCACGACGAAGAAGGTGTTGCCATGGATACAGTCGATGCGGCTCACCCGACGCAGCACCGCGACCAGGGAATCGTCGACGCGCCGCAGCCAGGTCTCGGACAGCAAGCCGGTCTCCCGCCCGCTCGCGACCCCCTCCCAGAACAAGAGGTCCTCCGGCACCGAGGCCAATTCCATCGCAGAGACGCCGAGCAGCAAGGCGTGATCGACGCCGAACAGCTCCTCAGCAGCGCGGTTTATGGCGACCAGGCACAGATCGCGTGCATCGACGATCCAGACCGCCTCGTTCAATCCGTCGAGCAGCGTCTGCCATGTCGAGAGACAACTCGAACCACAAGGATGCGGGTCCAGACGCCCATGATGTTGGTCATTGTGAACAGGCGTCATCGATCGCCCCGAGAAGAGGAGGTATCGCGGGCACGTTCGAAGAAATAACACATGCGCTGACGCGGCGAGAGATAGTCGAACACGGCGCGGGGCAATTGCGACGGCTTCAGACTCTGACGGATGCCCAAATCGGGCGCATCCTCGAGATCGAGCACCCGCGCCTCATCGGATGGCACCCGGGGATCGTGAACCACCACCAGAGGCTTCAAAGGCCGATCCGAATTCACCGAGACCACCAAGGCGTGACGACCGTCGGTGAGCAGGACGACCGAACCGGGCGGATAGACCCCCATCATGCGGATGAACATCTCCAGCACGGCCGCATCGAACTTGCATCGGCTTTGGGCGAACATCAGCGAAAGAGCGTTGTGCGGAGTCACGGCCATCACCGGATTGGCCGGATTGCAGACCTGATCGTAATGGTTGACCAACACCAGGATCCGCGACGCATAGGTCAGTTGCTCGCCGCTCAAGCGCTTGGGGAAACCGGAGCCGTCCGAATACTCATGATGCTGAGCGATCATGGCCAAGATCTCGCGACTCAAACCCATGCGGATTCCCAGCTCCAGCCCATTGACGACATGCTGTTGGAACAGGTTGCGCTCGGCGGCGGTGAACCCAGGTTCACGCCAACGCAACCGCTCGGGCAGCGAAATCTTGCCGATATCGTGCAACAGGGCGCCCAAGCCAAGATCGCGGAGTGCGTCCGCATCCAACCCGAGCCGTTTGCCGAGTAGCAAGGAGATTACCGTCACATTGATCGCGTGCAAGGCCGACTTCTCGCCCGCCCCTTCGGACAGCAGCCGAATGAAGGAGTCGCCTTGATCCGTGAGCCGCCCCACCAGACCGCCGACCATCGCCTCCGCCTGCTCCCGAGCCTGATTCGGTCGGGTCCCGACCGACTTGAGGATATCGCGAAAACATCGCGTCGCATCGGAGAAATCGCGCTCGCAACGCTCCAGATCGCGACGCTGGGCATCGAGTCGCTGCTGACGCACGGCGGCCGCCGAGATGTCCCCGACCGCAGGACCGTCGTCATCCGTCGTGGCAGGCTGCGGCAGATCGCTTTGCTCCGGCGACCAGCGCAGACGTTTGACCCCCAGTCCGCGAATGGTCTCTATCTGAGTCTCGGAGAGAATCTTGAAGTTGTTGAGGGCGAATGGGTGTCCCATCCACCCCAGATCCAGATAGATATACATGCCGACACGGAGTTCGCCGACATCGATGAATTGGGCCTGCGCGTCACTCATTACTCGAAATACCCGACATTCGTGACCAACTGTAGATTGGTGCCATGCATACGTCTAACTGCAGGAGAGGAGATCGTTACGTCGCGGAATGCGCCCCTGAACAGATCCTTCGGGAGCGACAATGCGAGAGATAGCCTGGCCCCATAAACGAGACGAAAAACGCGCCACACAACCTCAAGCGGCCCTCACACCCCAAACCAATCGCAAATCCGACGTCAATCCCAACGCTCAGAAACGGTCGAGGATGAACGCTTAACCTACGTAGGTCCAGAGCGCAGATCAAAGAGACAGACTCTATGATCGATCGACTCTGGCACACCTCGGTCGATCCTGTGTGGGCCATCGATCTCGCCGACGCTTCATCAGAGAGGGAGTGCCACCAAATACGCGCGCACAGCGCGATCCTTGCGCAGTTTGCCGAAAAGAATCGTGCAGCCGACGAAAATCTTGGGCCAGAAAGGCGGAATCCCATGAAGAGACGCCATCAATTGCGCGGAACGTGACGTACATAGCGAACCGCAACCCCACCGACGCGTTAATTTTATGCCTCGTTTCAACCGGTAGAGATACAGCATGTCGCCGAAAATGGGTGTGCTTCACCTCAGTAATGAAACCATCATCCAACTGCAAGCCCTCTCACTCCCTGGCGAGTCACTGGACAGCGTCATCCAGCGCGCCGTGCTCGCGCTCCAGACCCTGGAGGGAACCTGCAGACAGGAGGCCATGGTGCAACGCATGAATGAACTCGAATCGCGCATCCAGCAGATCGAGCATCGACAAGGAATCTGTCAAGAGCAGGAATAAGCCGATTGCCGCGAAAGAAGGTTCCTGTCATCGGATACGGTGAGGGCGAACTCCATCGGGTCATGAAAGATGCAGTTCGCATGCTGACCGCATCCTGTAGGGTGATGTTTCTCGATATCGCCGCAAACGATTGCCGGAGACCTTCACCCAAATGACGCAGGATCGATGTTTTCCTTCTTGAAGAAGGGCTGGCGGGAGCATAGCAAGATAGCAAGAAGCAATGCGACCGCCCCCAGTACCGAAGACGAATGCGAGCCTACGGCCTAGCGTTCCCCCTGAAGCAGAGCAACGACCGATCAGAGCGACAACCCGAACAAGGAGAATCCCGATGGCACAACGCCCCCCTCTCTCGCCCATACAGCAAGCCAAGAAACGCATGGCAGACGCCAAGCGCCGGGAAGATCAGATATTGGCCGGAATCAAACCCGGAGCCGGGACGAATCAGCCCCAGCTCTCCGAGGAGGACGCCAAGCGCATCGCCGCAGCCCTGACTCAAATCCTGAAGGATTAAAAACGCTTACGCGGATGGATATCCTGACCGCAGCCGGGACGGCGGACTTGAAAGCCATCGGGATTTTCAGCGACAGGTGTCGCAGGCGGCCAGCAGACGCCTCAAACCAGATCGCCGACGAGCGAGTCGCGCACCGCATGCGGCAGATCCACCCGATAGGTGCAACTTGGATGGTCGGCGCCGGCAGCCACCCCCGCCCCGGCCTTGGCTGCATCGACCATGGACTGCGTCAGCTCGAAGCGCAGAAAATGCACCGCAGAGGTCTTGACGCTGTCCCGGCGCTTCATGTCTTCGTCGGCGATCGCGTAGACCCTGTCGCAGCCGGCGACCCGCACCCAGACCTTGTCCTCGACCCCGCGTAGCTGAACGAGTGCCTCGCGCCGCTCGTTCGGGTCCTGGTACGCGATCATGAGCGTCGCCTTCCAGTTTCCACCATCCGGGATCAGCGGATTGTAGGCATCCAACTCGTCCTGGATGCCCGCAGCCTCGAAGATCCGCTCGACCCTCAACATTTCCTGAATCTGATACAGCATGGTCAGACGGTCTTCGAAATAGAGCGTCGCATGGGGGCCAAGCGGTACCTGGCGCCTCTTCTTGTGAGCCATCACCTTGACGCGAAACTCGCCGCGAATCTGGGCGTATTCTTCGAGGCTGTAGAGATCGTCTCGTGTCAGATACATGCGCGTCTCCCTATTTGCATGTCCCGACGCCAGGCCCGTATCGATACGGGTGACATACCGTAGACCGGTCGCAACAGGTTATGCGGCGTAACGGGGGACACGCAATCAGAGCAGCTTCTCGATCGCCTTGACGACCTTGCTGCTCTCGGGTTTGGTGATACTGGTGAAATGATCGACGAAGTTGCCCTCGCGGTCGATCAGATACTTGTAGAAATTCCATTTCGGATAGGGTGCGCCAGCGGCGGCGAGACGCTCGAACAGGGGCGCAGCCTTGCCGCGCTTCACTCTGACCTTCTCGAACATGGGGAACTCGACCGAGTAGGTCAGCCGACAAAATTTCTGGATATCCTGCTCCGTCCCAGGTTCCTGACCGGCGAAGTCGTTGGACGGAAATCCGAGCACAACCAAGCCGCGCTCGCCGTAGGTGCGATAGAGCCGCTCCAGCCCGTCGTACTGAGGGGTGAATCCGCACTTGCTGGCCGTGTTCACGACCAGGATGACCTTGCCCAGATAGGCATCGCACAGGTTCACCAGCTCGTCGCCAGCAAGACGCCGCACCTCCAGATCGAGCAGCGGCGGACAACCCTTGTCATCGGCAGCTGCCGTGGTCGACATGGCGGCCAAGCCGAGTATCAAAAGGGTGTTTTTCATGACGGCCTCCACAATTTCCCGATATCGCATCAAGGTTTCTTTAGGTGAAGCAAGCGGATCGGGATTGCAATGGCCAGACACGGACCGATCATTTTGTGTGAGATCCGCCAGTCGCGCGCGGATTCCAAAGACATCCATCAGAGGTAGGACAGGATATGAACGATTGGGTAAAGGCGACGGTCGTCGGCAAGCATCAATGGGCCGAGGGGCTTTTCAGCCTCCAGTTCGAGGCGCCGGTCGCGGACCATGTCGCCGGACAGTACATCAAGGTCGCACTGGACATCGAGGGAGAGCGGATCGGCCGCCCCTATTCCCTGGTCAACGCGCCTGGAGAGCATCCACTGGAGATCTATTTCAACGAGATTCCGAGCGGCCCCCTGACCCCACCGCTCTCGGCACTGAACCCAGGCGACAGTCTGTGGCTGACCTCGACGGCCAGCGGCATCTTCACGCTGGAGACGGTCGAACCCGCCAAAACGCTCTGGCTGCTGGCCACCGGCACCGCGCTCGGGGTCTATCTGTCGATCCTGCGCACGGAGGATCCCTGGAAACGCTTCGAGCACGTGGTCTTGGTTCATGGCGTGCGCCAGACGAGCGACCTCGCCTACGGCGAAACTCTGGACGCGATTGCCAAACAACATGAGGGGCGCTTCACCTTCATCCCGCTGGTGAGCCGAGAGGCCTGTGAGCTGAATCTATGTGGCCGTATCACCGACCGGCTCAACGACGGCCAGCTGGAAGCCCGGTTCGGAGAACCGATCGACCCGGCAACCAGTCACGTCATGCTGTGCGGAAATTCGGCGATGATCAAGGACGCCAAACAGATCTTGGAGGCACGCGGCCTGGCGCGCCACCGTCGTCATGAGCCCGGCCAGTACACCACCGAGCAATATCACTAGCACCCGAAGCGCTCGATCGAATCGGACGCCGAGCCCGTGCTCGGCGCCGCCTTACCTTACCGGATTGCCCGGCAAGCGCCGACGCAGGTCGGACTAACGCACCGGGCGACGATTGCCGTTGCTATTCCCGCCCCGCTGACGGGCATGACGCGGCGTCTGAGCAGCGGTATCCCCCGAGGGAGCATTACGACGCGCGGACGGAGAACGGGCATGATGGGCGCGGCTCTGCCCTGGCTCACCGCCGGAGCGCCGCTGGTTTCCCCTCTCCTGACGATTCGCACTGTCGCGAGGCGCGGGCGAACCGACCTCGAAGCCATCGACGGCAATCTTTTCGATCTTCCGACCGAGCAGACGCTCGATACCCGCCAGCAGGCCATATTCGTCAGGTCCAACCAGGGACACGGCGGCACCCTCTGAACCCGCGCGTCCGGTCCGACCGATCCGATGGACATAGTCCTCGGACACGTTCGGCAGCTCGTAGTTGACGACGTTCGGCAAGCGGTCGATGTCCAGTCCACGCGCGGCGATATCGGTCGCCACCAGCGTGCGCACGGCACCGCTCTTGAAATCCGCGAGCGCACGGGTCCGAGCGCCCTGGCTCTTGTTGCCATGGATCGCGGCCGCCGTGATGCCGTCCGTGATCAACTGCTGTGCGAGCCGATTGGCACCATGCTTGGTGCGCGTGAAGACCAGCACCTGCTGCAAGCCACCGGAATGGATCAGATGCGACAGCAAGGCGCGCTTCTGATCCTTGGCCACGGGATGCACCAGCTGCGACACCGTTTCGGCGGCCGTGTTGCGTCGCGCAACCTCGATCCGAGCGGGATTGCTCAGCAACCCGTTGGCGAGCTGTTCGATCTCGCGCGAATAGGTCGCCGAGAAGAGCAGGTTCTGACGCTGCTTCGGGAGCGACTTGAGAATGCGGCGGATGTCGTGGATGAAGCCCATATCCAGCATCCGGTCGGCTTCGTCCAGAACCAGGATTTCGATACCACCGAGATCCACATTGCCCTGGCCCTGATGATCGAGCAAGCGCCCCGGGGTCGCGACGAGGATATCGACGCCACGACGCAACTTCTCGACCTGCGGTCCCATCCCCACACCGCCGAAGATCTGGAGCGAGCGCAGCGGCAGATTCTGCCCGTAGAGACGCACGCTTTCGCCAACCTGTGCCGCGAGCTCGCGGGTCGGAGTCAGAACCAGTGCGCGAGGGCGACGCTGGCGTCCATTCGACTGCGCCGCGCTCAGCAGGTGCAACATGGGCAAGGTGAAGGCGGCGGTTTTTCCGGTACCGGTCTGGGCGCCGGCGAGCACGTCTCGGCCCGAGAGAACGGAGGGGATGGCCTGAAGTTGGATGGGGGTGGGATGGGTATAACCCTGCGTGTCAACGGCACGCAGCAGTTCGGCCGAGAGGCCGAGCTCAGCAAAGGACATAGAAACTCCTGGGTCGGCCTACCCAGAGGTTCCCTGGGCCGGTCTAGGCGCTGTGATTGGTAGCGTGACGGGTGAGCCTTGCTTGGAGGGAAATCAACCGACGGACGGATTGCGCCGACCGGATGGCGCATTAGTAATCGCACACCATACGCCAAAAGCTCACGAATGCAAAGCGAAAGCTGACGGCCATCGCCAACCGGATTGACAGAGATCGAACGACGACATAGCATCCAAATAGCAACAATTCCTATTTGCATCCAAGGCGCGAACAAACGGTGAACCACCCCGAATCGCGCCTCGACCTTCCGATTTCCACGGAGCCGCCGGCATGCTGCAACGCTTCTTTCTCGAAGTCACCCAATCCCCGGACAGTCGATCACCGGAACGCATAGCGCTCTACGACTACGACGATCGCCGCCTGCTCAACGAAATCGACGGAGAGGCGTGGCGCAAAGTACTCGAACATCTGGATACCTCCGAAGAAGGGGTCCTGCATACGACGACGTTGGATGGTGCCAACGACCTTCGGACGCGTGACAGGAACACCCAACCGGCGGCCAACCCCGATGCCGACACCAGCGGTCTCGCGGAGCCGGCCGGCGCGATCGAACTCTACCGCCCGCCCGAGGAGGCGCTGGATCCGGTCAAGGCCGCACGCCGCAAGCTCTGGGAGATCCCCCATAAATACCACTGTCCCATCATCGGGACCTGCCTCACGGTCGAAGAGCTGCGTCGAATCGGAAAACGTTTCGTCTGGAGCACGAAGGAGCGACTGAGCGACTACGAGATCCACGTTGGGTTCGTGTCGGCCGCCGAGGAGCGCAACGGACTCTCGCTGGCAACGCAGAAACTGCTCGACAAGAAATACGCCAGCGCGGTACGCCGCTACGGCAAGGCCAAGGATCAGGAGGCCATCCTCGCCCTCTGGTCCGAATCCCTCGCCTGCGGCGAGGTTACGAGCGGACTCTGGGCCCTGATGACCCACGCCAAGACGGATGCGGCGACCATGGTCCTCGCTTACGAGGACATCCACATGCTCTCCCACCAGATCGGAGCCGGACAGCGGGCCGACCTGAAACGGCTCAGCGAGACCCGCATCGAGTTGAGCCGGGTCCGTCACGAATTCGAAACCTTTCAACGACGCACAGCGCAGCAGACCGAACAGCGCGAACGCACCATCAGCGATCTGGAGCGCGCGCTGAGCGACCGTCAGGATGACTGTACCCGACTCGAACAGGAGAACGAACGGCTTCAGAGACACTTGGCAGCAAGCGGGACCTCGGACCTGATCGCACGCACCGCAGCGCTCTCCGACGCACACGCACTAGCGCAATCGCGACTAGAGGAGGCCCTAAGCACATCCAACGCCCTGCGCCAGAAACTGAACGACGCCGAAAAACGCGCCGCCGGGCTCGAGATCCAGCTTGCGGAGCGCGAGGCCGAACGCGAATCGCTCGAACGACTGCTCGCACTGAACCTCGACCACCAGTGCGAGGCATGCCCCAACGACAGTTGCGCCTGTCGTGCCGACCTAGCTGGCCAACTGGTGCTCTGCGTCGGCGGACGCAAACCCCTGGTCGAGCAATACCGTCAGCTGGTAAACAGCTGCAACGGCCGGTTCGAGCACCACGACGGCGGACTAGAGGATAGCCACCGCAGACTGGAGACCATGCTCGCCTCGGCCGACGCCATCGTCTGCGCCGCCGACTACGTCAGCCACAACGCCTATTACCGCACCAAACGGTTCTGCAAGCGGCTGGACAAACCCCACGTCCTGCTCGGCAACTCGGGGCTCTCGTCCTTCGCCCGCGCCTTGGAGCAGGTCGCGAATTAGGGCCGGCGGGCGACTGGCCTCAGCTCGCCGAGCGAACCGAAATCGCGCGCCCCTTCCAGCGCACGCTGTTGCGGACCAGGGTGAGATAGAGCGAGCGCAGGAAGACGCCGAAGAAGAAGAACAGCGAGATCGGATAGGCGATGGCGGTCACCAGAGCGAAATTGCCGAGCGGTCGCAGCAGCCACCAGATCTGGGCGGCATAGGCGGCATAGCCGATCAGCCCGGCGATTCCCCAGCTCGACAGACCATCGACGGGCAGGCCACGCAACGCATCGAAGGCGGCGACGCCGCCCGAGATCCAAGCGGTCATCATCGCCAGCATCGCCAGATCGGTGTCGATGGCGCCGCGCGCGAAATTTTTGGTCCAGCCCTCGACGAGATCCGGAAGACCACCCGGATACATGCGAAAAGCGATGGTGCCGCGACCGATGAAATTATGGGTCGCGACACCGCGCCGCCCCATCTCGCGCGCCAGCGCCACGTCGTCGACGATCTCGGCCCGGACCAAACCGTGCCCGCCGGTGCGGAAATAGTCCTCGCGCGAACAGACCATGCAGGGACCGAAGCTACCGTTCGAGCGTATCCGCTCGCCCGCCAGGGTGAAGGAGCGGATGCTCCCCATCATGATGATGAAGAAGAGCGCCGAGAGCTGCTCATAGGGACGTTTCATGCGGTGATAGGGCTGCACCGAGACCAGTCCGCCATGCCGGGCATGGGTGGCGACGATCCGACGCAATCCGCCGGGCTCCAACTCGGTGTCGGCATCGAGGAACACCAGCAGATCGCCGCTCGCGCGCCGCGCACCCAGCCAGCAGGCATGCGGCTTGCCTAGCCAGCCGGGCTCAAGCTCGGTGACACCGATGACCTCGGCTCCAGCCGCACGCGCCACATCACCGGTTCCATCGGTCGAGTTGTCATCGACGACGATCAGCTCGAAATCCAGACCGTCCTGCCTCGCCAAGGAGTCGAGCAGCGGAGGAATGCGCTCGCGTTCGTTACGCGCTGGGACGATCACCGACACGCGCGTTCCGCACAGGGCGTCCGGGGCCGGCGGACAAACGCGCATTCGACCGAGGAAGACGAAAGCCAGGCTCCAGGGCAGGAGCAACCACAAGAGTTCGGGCAGCATGATCGAAGGACTCATGTATGACGTCGGATGATCGGCTCGCCGGGCGGCCGAGCATCGAGCGGGGAGATGCACACGTGGGCGCAGTATGCGGATCGCCCGTCGAGAAGGCAAACCTTGCGGACTCTGCCGAAAACGTCAGAGCGGTCGCACGCCGATGAGAGTCATGTCGTCGCGGCGGGCTTCGGATCCACGATACTCGGCGAGCATCCGGCACAGCCCGCTCGCCTGCGCTTCCAGACTGAGTTCTGCGTGCGAGTCCAGCCATTCGGCGACCCGTCTGCGCCCCAGAAGTCGGCGCGGTGCCCCGCCCATCTGATCGGTGATGCCATCGGTCATCAGATAGTAGGTCGCGCCCGGACGGACCTGGATCTCATGCTCGACGATCCGATCCGGCGCAGATAGGCTCTGATAGCCCAGATGGCCACGCGAACCACGAATCACGCCAACCGGCTCGCCCGGCTCAAGCATCAGCAGCGGAATACCGCCGGCGCTCGCGAAGCGCAGACGGCGGCGCCCGACATCCCACAGCAGGATGGCCGCATCCAGACCGTCGTCAGACTCGGAGTTCGGATCCTGCTGACGCAGACGGCGGCGGACATCGCGATCCAGTGCCTGGAGGATGGCCCCCGGCTCGGCCAAACGGTCGTCGCGCAGCAGACGCTCCAGCACCGCAGCCACCACCAGGGTGATGAAGGCGCCCGGAACCCCGTGACCGGTGCAATCCGCCAACAAAATGAGACAGCGATCGCCGCAACGCTCGATCCAATACCAGTCCCCGCCGACCTGATGCAGCGGCTCCCAATGGACATGGATCTCGCGAACCGCATCGCCTAAAACGGCCGGATCCGGAAGCATCGAGGTCTGGATGCGACGGGCGTACTGATGACTCTCCAGAAGCCGGTGATTGGCCTGAGCCAAACATTGATGGGTCCGATCCAGTTCGGAGAATGCGCCTTCGATCTCGGCTTTCTGTCGCTCCAAGTCGCCGAGCGCCCGCTCCAATTCCGCTGTTCGTCCAATCACACGCTGTTCCAGTTGCTGATTGAGCGCGGTCAACGCGCGCTGGGCCTCATCGCGTTGATCGAGTCCTCGTTGCGAGGAATGGAGCAAAACCTTGAGGTGCTCGCTCAGGAGACCCAGCTCGTCGTCGGCATGGGTGCGCAGATCGGGCGGAGACCAACGGCCAGGGCGTTCGGGATCCACCTCCGAAATCCCCCGCGCCAGCCGCAGCAAGGGCCGGGTGATCATAAAATAGAAGATCGCGACCACCAGAGCCGAGATGAAGAGCGAACGCGCCAGACCGAAGACGGCCTCCCGAGTGATTCGGCGCAGAAAGCGCTCGGACAGAACCTCCGGTGACAATTCCACCTGCAGCTCGCCCACCCGAGTGGTCGAGCCGCCGGGAACCCGGTAGTACAGCGGCAGACGATACCGGGTCACCCCCTCGAACAGCCAGGCCCAACGCTCCGCGCCCACCCCCGGATCCCCGCTCCGGCGTTGCTGGGCCAAGATCATGCCGAAGTCGTCGCTCAACCGAACGTCGCGGATAGCATCGAAGACGAACAGCCCCCGCACCAACTGGCGACCCAGCTCGGGATTGAGCTGATAGGCCGCCTCGGCAGCGGATCCCTCGACCAGCGCCAGCAGCCTGCGCATATTCCCCGCCGTCTCGTCGCGCATCGCGCGCCAATCGACGAAGAGCTGGAGCGCCCCGACCAACAACCCAAGCAGGAGCGCTGCCATCAGAGTGACACCGGCCTGCTTGAAGGTCAGACCGGACCTAAAGGCGACCTGCCGCACACTGGACTGAGATGCCGTCGGCTTCATGCGATGGCCCGACTAATCGGAGGATACCGGCGGATCGAGCAGCCCAGCGCGACGTTTGAGCCGCGAAACCTCCTCGGCATTATCCAGGAGCCAGCGGTCGAAACGCGCCAGGATCTCGGCATGATGCCGACTGGAGAGCCTGTATTGACCGGTGAAGTGCGGCAGATTGGGATCGTAGACGAGCGCCTCGGCGTTGCCCAGGATGCGCGCGGACTGGGCCTTGGCCACCGCGATGTTGGCATAGGCCCCATCCAATCGGCCGGCCAGCACCTGCCGAAAGAGCGCGGAGAAGTCGGCGTTCTCCATCAGCGTGACGTGCCCCGCCCCAATGCGGCCCGCCCAAGCGACGGGGGTAAAGCCGATGACCGCGCCCAAGGTCCGAATCTCGCTGATCGGATCGCCGACCCGCGCGGGAGTGACGAGCGTCCCGTCCAGATAGCTCACGATGGGACGGCTGTAGCGGATGTCATGGCCGACGCGCAGTTCGGAGCGCCAGCTTGGATCGTCAGGGTATTTGAAGTCGATGCGATCCCGAAGCAGACTCGCCAAGAGACGCGATGGCGGCATCGGCAGATAGTCGAATTGGATGCCCGCATCTTCGGCGAAGGCATCCAACAGATCGCGCCCGAATCCCTCGAAGCGACCGGACAAGCCGTTCTGGAAGGGCCGATAGTCGATGTTCTCGACCCCGACCAGATATCTGACAGGCACCTTCTCAGCCGCCTCTTCGGCCCCGGCGAAACAGCATCCAATCAGACACGCCGACACGCCGACGAGACGGACCACTCCCATGCGAATCCTAGCGCGCCGGAGCGGGACTGTAGGTAACGACACGGTCACGCCCCGCGCTCTTGGCCTCGTAGAGCGCCTGGTCGGCGCGGGAAATCGCCCGCTCAAGCGGTTCCTCGCCACCCACCTCGGCCAAGCCGATGCTGACCGTCATACGCAGGTGCGTCTCCTTCCAAGGCGAGCGAAACGCGCGCGTCTGCTCGCACAGACGCTCCGCGACGGCTTCGGCCGTGCCGAGATCGGTCTCGGGCAGCAACGCCAGGAACTCCTCTCCGCCGAACCGTCCGGCAATGTCGCTCTTGCGCAGACTCGAGCGCAACAGCTGGCCGAAGTCCTGCAACAGCTGATCGCCGGCCGCGTGACCGAACTGGTCGTTGATGCGCTTGAAATGATCCAGATCCATCATGAAGACCACGAATCCCTTGCCGTGACGCATGAGGCGGCGCTGCTCGTACTCGGCCAACTCCAGCACGTAACGACGGGTGTGGACGCCGGTCAGCGCATCGATCGAGGCGATGCGCCGCAATTCATGCTCAAGACGCTCGCGCCTCTTGATCTCTTTGCGCAGGGCATCGTTGAGCTGTTTGAGATCCTCGGCCTGGGCGCTGAGGATGCGATTCGCCTGGTGCAGTTCGAGTTGCATGCGATCACTGATGCGGACCAGACGCACCGTCTCGCGGTAACCGATCCGGTAGGCATCGGCAAGGGTTTTGACCCCGTCGGACACCATATCGAGCTGCTCGATCATCCCCTCGGCTCGGCGGATGACGGCCTCTTCCTGGGCATAGAGCGAGAATACCTCGTCGTCGGCCCGCGAATCCTCGCTATCGTGCTGGAGAGGATCAAGAGACATCGGTATCGAGCACACGGAGATTGAAGCGCGCGTATTCCATGTCCTCACCGAAGTCCTCTCCGAATTCCTGCATGGTCTCGTCGTCCGCTTCGTAATTCCAGCAGATCTCAACCGGGACACCGCCCCGCGCGGTCTCTTCGAGCATCTGGAAGAGGTTCATCAACGCCTTGGCGCTGCTGCTGTTGAAATAGGACAGGCGCAGGTCGACCGAAATCGGAGCGGACCGTGTCTCGTCCGACACGTCAGCCAGAAAGCCCTCCAGGCTTTTGAACATAGGCCCGAAGAAGGACGCGGCATCCTCTGGGTAGGATTCGCCCTCGATTCGCAATCGCCGATTGGCGAAATCGAAGTCGATCAGTGGCGAACGCTCGGTTTGGGGACGGGAAAATATATCCATCGGTTCGGGGCAAATACTGATGATCCTAATTGGACGACCTCGGGGATGACCTAGATGAATGCCTTCAGACAGAAGAAGTCATGCTCACCGGGAAACGGGGTCAAACCGAACTCGATCGGGCGGCTCGAACGTCGGGCGATCTCGATCAGCCCGATGCTGGCCCCACGGCTCTCCGCCTCGGCCGGCTCGCGCAGCTTCTCCCGATAGTAGGACTTGATGGAATCCCGATCCATCGCCGCGAGTTCGGAGAGACGGCGCATCAGGTCCGCCCCCTCCTCGCGCAGCACCCGGTTGCCGCACGCGACGAAGAAATGGCCCTGCTCGCGCCCGACGATAATCATGCCCGAACTCAGCTCGCTCGGAGATCCTCGCTCGTCCTCCAGACGCTCGGCCGAATAGCGGATGATGTTCTGCGCCTGCTCGACGAAGATCGAGAAGACCCGCTTGGTGACGTTGGCGTCGGTTGCGTCGAGCCGCATCTTTTGCTTGAGCGCTTCGCCCAGCGAGAAAAGGATGCCTTCGGAGACATAACCGACGAAGGAGAAGATCACGCCTTGCGCGACCATCCGCTGATAGGAGTCGAGGTACTCTTCGGCCAGAGACATGCTATCGGCTCTCCAAAAGGATTCGATTTCCGCAAACGGACGAGACCAGCGAGCCATGGATGCAACCGCTGCGCCCGCCCAAACGCGGATCAGACGTCGCGATCCAGTGTGTGAAGGGACCGCCAAGGCAGTAGGAGGTACTGGATCATCACACTGAGGAAGGCGACCAGACCTAGGGTCCTCAACATCGGCGCCGCGTTCGGATACTGACCTGGATCGTACAGCAAACTCAGTGCGAGAACCGCCAGCAGCGTCACAACTGCAAGATGCAGCACAACATTTTCTGCCGGCCCAGGCCAATGCTGGGCGATGCGGCACCCCAGCCAGGCCGCAAGCGCACCGCCCATGAGTCCGGCCGCCACGTCCACCGGCCAATGGACACCGACCGCAACCCGACTGAAGCCGACTGCGACCACGAACAGCGTCGCCAACAAACGCCAGGGCCAGGTGCGTGCATGCCAGATCAACACCGAGAAGAAGACCGCCGCCGCCACGCTGTGCCCCGAAGGAAAGCTGGCGCGAGAATGAACGGGACCGATCAGATGGAAAACGCCCTCTTCCAACATCGCCGGCGGACGCGGGAGATCCAACAGGTCCTTGAGCCCACGACTGTAGAGGGCCGCGATCAGGGCCGACACCAGCAACGACCAAAAGAGCCGCGGATAACGAAGAGAGAAGAGCAGCGCGAGCGCCGCAAGCACGCGCTCGTTGCCGAAGCTGGTCAGAGACTCCCAGACCCAGTCCGGGTAGCCCGCCGCGATGGCGTTGAGCCTGATGAAACCACCGTGATAGCCACAGATCAGAACGATCGTCATGGCAACCAGCGCCGAGACCATCGCCCAACGGATCAGCCAATCGCTCGCGCCCGATCGCGGCTCGGACGTGCGCGACATACCAATCCTCAGCCGCCGGGACCATTCGGCGGACAGACGCCGCGCCATTCCACCCATCACACTCGCCCCCAAGACACGGGCACTATCAGCACTGCCCGCCACCTCTTCAACCAAGCCAACCTCATTGAATCGCCTCCATCATGACCAAGGCCACGGGTCCCCGGCGATAGACGAGCGTCTGATTCAGGCCAGGTAGATCGCGAGCCAGTCGATCGAGCTTGTCGACCCGCAGGAAGACCAGATCGCCGGCCTCCGGTGTCCGGCTGGGTGTTACCGCATCCCGATAGACGCTGAAGCTCGGCATCGAGGTGCGATAGACGACGGTCGGCATATCGAGCGTCTTGGCAACCAGTCCTGCCTCCTTGACGGGGACCTGCATGACATCGAACACCCTGGGCACCAGCACGCCGAAGACCACCAAGGTCTGGATCGCCCCAGCCAACACCAGACGCGCCCAGAGCGCCGGACGCGACCAGCCCCACAGCAGCAACAGGGCGACCAGCCCGGCCAGCACGGCAACGCCATACTGGAAATCGAGGGCGAAACGCCCGCTCCCGATCATCGCGACCTGATGCGCCTTAAGCGTGATATCGAATCTGGCCGCGACATAGACGAACGCCTCCAGCAGCCAGGGAAGCGCCACCATGAGCGCAAACAGCAGCATGGGCGGCACGAAGGCCAGCCAGCGGTTGGTCAGCCGCTCGCGGTATCGGGCCATGAGGATGAAGAGCGGGGTGCAGCCGTAGAGCAGGTAGTGCGGCAGCTGGGTCCCGGAAAAGGAGAAGAACAGGAGAACGACCAGGAACCAGATCCAGAGGAAGCGATCGAGCGGATCGGACCAGGCGTTGCGCAGATCCTTCAGCAGGCTCAGAAACCAACCCGAGAAGGGCAGCAGGATGATCGGCAGCATCACCAGATAGTAGCCGGGGAAACCGCTGTGACCCTGCATAGCCGAGTCGAATCGCCCCAGGTTGTGCTGCAAGAAAAAGCTGCGGAAGAAACCGTCGCCATCATCGAGATAGATGGCCAAATACCAGGGCACAGCCACCGCCAGAAAGACGAGCCAGCCGAGCGGCGAAAAGACGGCGCGCAACCAGCGCCTGAGACCGCCATTGGGGTGCCCCATCTCGGACAGGAAGAAGAGAAAGCTCACGACCAGCGGGAAGAAGACCGCCACCGGCCCCTTGGTCAGGAAGCCGAGCCCCATCCAGAGATAGGCGCGCAGCACGAAGCCCCGGTTGGTCTTGGGATCCGGATCCAGGAAATAGCGATAGATCTCGAAGAAGGCCAGTGCGATGAAGAGGTTCAGCACCGCGTCGGCGACTGCGGCCTTGGCGATCAGCGAGACCTGGAGCGAGAGCGCCATCGCCAATCCCGCCACGGTCGCGGTCCGGGCATCCAGACAGCGTCGCACGAAGAACCAGAGCCCGGCGATCCAGAGCGTCGCGGCGATGGCCGAGGGCAGTCGCAGCGCAAATTCGTCGAATCCGAACAGCTCGGCGCTCGCCGCCTGTAGCCAGTAGATGAGCACCGGCTTGTCGTAGCGCGGCTCGCCGTCCTTGTGCGGCGTGATGTAATCGCCGCTGGTCAGCATCTCGCGGGTCGCCTCGGTGAAGGCACCCTCGTCCAGGTCGTAAAGCGGGACGGCTCCGAGCTGCCAGAAGAAGCTCAGTGCCACCACCAGAATCAGCAGCCAGGGCGAGGTCATGAGCCGCTGGAAGCGCCCAGCCGCGATACCCGAGGCGGCGACGTTCTTGAGCGAGTCGGTTGCCGAATCCATCACGCACCCTCGCTCCAGCCCGCCGCGTCCGGATCGGACTGCCAGCGGATCCGATGATGCGTGCGCTCGCCCGAGGCGTAGAAGGTGCGGGTCAGCAGCTCGGAGAGCACGCCCGTGGTCAGAAACTGAACCGAGGTAACCAGGAGGAGAATGGCGACGAACAACAGCGGCCGATCGCCGATGTTCTCGCCCAGCACGAACTTGACCACCAGCAGGTGCGTCATCATGAGCCCGCCGAGCAGCCCGAAGAGGATCCCGATCGAGCCGAAGAAGTGTCCGGGACGCGATCCGAAACGCAGGAAGAAGAAGGCGGCGATCAGGTCCAGCACCACCCGGAAGGTGCGCGAGATGCCGTACTTGGAGACGCCGAACTGGCGCGCCTGGTGGGCGACCTCGGTCTCGCCGATACGCTGCGGCGCGGTCACGCCGGCCACCCAGACCGGGATGAAGCGGTGCATCTCGCCGAGCAGGGTCACCTCCTTGATGACCTCGGCGCGGTAGACCTTGAGGCTGCAGCCGTAGTCGTGCAGGGCCACGCCGGTCACCTTGCCGATCAGCTTGTTGGCGATGCGCGAAGGGATCTTGCGCATCACCAGATCGTCCTGGCGCCGGCGCCGCCAGCCCTGCAGCAGATCCAGGTCGCGCTCCAGGAGTTCGTCGACCATGCGCGGGATGTCGGCCGGGTCGTTCTGCAGATCGCCGTCGAGGGTCGCGATCAGCTCGCCGCGCGCGGCGTCGAACCCGGCCTGCATGGCCGCCGTCTGACCGAAGTTGCGCCGCAGCCGAATCACGCGCAGATGCGGCCCGGTGCGCTCGGCGACCTCGCTTAGACGCTCCCCGGTGCCGTCGCGGCTACCGTCGTCGACGCAGATCAGTTCCCAAGGCCCCCGATACTCGGCGAGACCCTGACGCACCCGTGCCACCATAGGCTCGACATTGTCGATCTCCTGGTACATGGGAATGACGACCGAAAGCGATGGCCGCCCATCGGCGGCGGAGTGGGTGACTGCAGATGTGGTCATCGAGGCGTGATCCTGATATCGAGGCCGAGCTGGCCCGTGCAGGCGCAAACTATACGGGCAATCTGGAAAATTCAACTGAGTTCGGCCGATCCCGAGCGGGCGATTGCCGGAAAATCTGACAGGGGCGAACCCTCAGTACCTGCTGGATCAGCGCGTGGAACGATACAGTTTGGAGTACTCGAGGCGCAGACTGCTATAGGAGCGGTTCATCCGCTGGATCTGCACCAACAGCTGCCGCTTCTGTTCCGCCAAACTGTCGCGCTCAAGCAGAATTTCCTGCACCAATTTACGATACTCCTGATTGGTCGACTTCAGGCTGAGGATTCGCGTCGCGAGGCGCTCCAATTCCAGACCCAGCGTATTCTGATGCTGATCCGACTCGGCCAACAGATTCATCAAGTCGGCATTCTGTCGTTCGATCGAATCCAGATACTGATTCAGGGGCGCACCCAGATCGGATTTCTTGGCCGACTTCAGCTGTAGACGCAGCTCCCTGTTCGCACTATCCAGCTGCCGGCACTTCTCCGTCAGCGTTCCAATGTCGCCGCGATTCGCGCTGAATGACGACTGACTCGTCTCATACTGCGCCAAGAGATCGTCGATACCGGAATCCAGCCTGTTGAGCCCGAGATACTCGCGAAGATCCGGCGCCGCAACAGGGGTCCCCTTTTCTCCAGACACGCGATACCCGGCGTCATCGGTCGGAGGAATCGCCTCTTCCTGCTTTCTGCCCCACTCATAGAACACATGATGGAGATCGTCCAACACCAGGTTCCACGCCAACGCGTCGGCGATGTCTCGCGTCTCGAAAGGCTTTGCCAATGATTCGAGAAAGGCCACACGAGCGTCGCCGTGCGCCGCCCCCTCGGCCCGTCCGCCACCGAGCTCGGCGATTTCCTTCGAGATACGCTGCGCAATCATTTTGCAGGTTCGGGTCAGCTCCACCTGTCGCCGATAGAGCCGCCACCATTTGAAGCCGAGCACGACGGCCGCGATCAACGTTGCCGCACAGAACTCGACAAGTGCGTAGATCAAGAAATAATCCTGTTCAGTCATCGTCCCGAACTCCGACATCCAGGTCGGATTCATCGCGATCCCCCGAACTGCGGCGACGCCACCACCAGACTCCGAGGACCAGCGCGAGGACGAGCAGGACGAGCGCATTCACGACCAATAGGTTCATGGCAGCGGATCGTTGCGCCAGCGCCGACGGGAGCGACTCTGACCCGTGCGCCGACAGCCTGTCGACATCCGCTGAAACGACGTCCGATGCGGGAGCCGAGGCGACGACCTGAACCTGATAGTTCTTCGTACGCTGAAACCCTCGGCCTCGGGCCGTTACCTCGACGCGCGCATAGCCGGTCGAAGCAAACAGCAAGGTGCCTCTATAGCGATGACCGTCCTCGCCCATCGAAACGGATTCGAACGAAACCGGAGGCTGCTTCAAGGTCGACGCATCGTAGATCCTGGCTTCCAAACGCGCCCCTGTGAGCAGAGCCGGATCGCTGCCTGGAGCCCGATTCGTCAGCAGCGCCGTCACCGTCACCCTCGTACCGCCCTGAACGCGTAGCGGGATATCCGCATCCACATCCAGATCGCTCTCGATGTAGGCCGTCTTGTCCGTGCTCGTGGTCGTGAGTTTCCAGGCACCCGCTTCAGGGTTCTGAATTCGGATATGGTCGAAATCATCGAAGCTCTGCCACTCCACGCCAGGGCGATGGTCGCCGGCCTTGAGCTCCCGATTGCTGGGATCGGTCAAACGCATCTGACCGTCGCTCGGACCACGTTTGACCAGAAGTTCGAGCCCCTGGACGTTCGCGTCGACCACAATCTCATCGCCGACGATCGGCATCGTCAGCGGGATATCCACCTGTTCGAACAGCTGCACGAATGCGGCATAGAGGTCCTCGGACCTCTCGGTGCGGAAGGACTGACCGCCGGTTGCCTCGGCGAGCTGATCGAGAAAACCCAGGTCCGCCTCGGACGAGAATGCAATGCCGAAAATGCGAATCCGCGCAGCGCGATAGAGCGGGATGATCTCGTCGAAGATGGCTTGGCGTGCCGCCTGGGGCGCCTGTTTGTTGCCCAGATTGAGTTGCCCATCGGTGAACAGCACCAGGAATCGATCGACTCCGGCCTTCGCGGGTTGGCGTGCATAGGTCTCGTAACCGAGACGCAAGGCCGCACCGAAATCGGTGCGCGTTCCATCCATCTTCACCGTACGCAGGAAGGCGTCGAGATCGTCCCGGATACGACCTCCCGGCATATTCTTGCCTGACACCCGCAATTCAGCCGTATTGGCAAAGGTGAGCACGCCAAACCGATCGTCGGGCTTGAGCAGGGAGCTGAAAACCTCGATCCCCTTGAGGCTGTTCCGCTCGGGATCGTTGCTGGCCATGCTGAGCGAACGATCCAGCGCCAGCATCACCTCGACAGCGGCGGACGCATTCGGTGCTCCCAGAATCAGGAACAGGATGAGAACGAAGAACGTCGCCGGCCAACCCATCATTTAGGACAGCCTCTCAAGTTGAGGTGGTTTCGAGACTATTCGCGTGAATGCGATAAGCAGGCGCCCTTTACACAATGCGGGGAAAGGGCGACTGAAATGCAGTATACATGCACTCAGTCTCCCGCCCGAAAGCGAACCGAAAACCACATGCATGAAACCTGTTGCCGCACGGCACATGGAGATATCGGGCGCTCATGGGCAATGAATGAAAGGCGTCAGTCCTCGGCCTCTTCAATCGTCTCGCGAAGGAAACGGAACAGCTTGCGCGGCGCGTCCGGCTTGCCGCGCTCGGCGTCGCGCTGGGCGTTGCGCACCAAGGTCCGAAGTTGCTGCCGATCGACCGTCGGACACTCCTCGACGAAGGCGTTCACCGCGCTATCGCCCTCGGCGATCATGCGCTCGCGCCAGCGCTCGAGCGCATGATGACGCGCATTGGCCTCGCGCTCGCGAGCCTCGGCGCCGTCCATGAGCGCCTGTACCGCCTCCATGTCCTCGCGCACCAGGAGGTTGGCGATCCGCTTCCAATGGCGGCCGAGCGCGCGATGGTCCTTGATGCGCGGCGTCTCGTCGAGCGCAACCCAGGTGTCCTCGCTGAGATTCAGACGCTCCAACGCCGAGCGCGGCATGCTCGCCATCCGCTCCGCCAAGGACTGAAGCGCCAACTTCTCGCGTTTGAGCTGACTCTTGCTCGGACCTCGAGCCTCTTCCTCGTAGTCGTCGTCCTGATCGTTGAGATCGTCGTCGTATTGGTTCTCCATCGAAACCCTTTGCATTGTTAGCGTTCTTTGCGGTTCAAGTGAGGCGCGCGCTCAGGAATCCAGCTGTAGGTATTCCATGACCAACTGCGGTGAGCGGACGCCACGGTACTGGTTGACGTCCAGCCGATAGGCCAAGCGAATATGGCCCCGGGCCTGTTCGAGCTGATCGCCGAAATGAAATCCGATCGCGTCGAGCGGATCGCCATCGGGCGGCGCGAGACGCAGCTTCAGGTGACGCTCGCCGACGATGCGCGCCTCCCGCACCTCGAAGGTGCCGTCGAACCTGGGCTCCGGGAAACCCTTGCCCCAGGGACCGGCGAGACGCAGTGCCTCGGCCGTTTCCAGGGTCAGCAGGCGCGCCGGAAGCTCGCCGTCCGATAGGATCTCGGGCTGCGGCGGGACGTCGCCGAGCTGTTCGCGCACCACCTCCACGAAGGACGCGCGGAAGGCGTCGAGCAGACCGAGCCGAATGGTCAGACCGGCCGCCATGGCATGGCCACCGAAGCGCTCGATGAGTCCCGGGTGACAGCGATCGACGCGATCGATGGCATCGCGAATGTGCAGACCTTCGATCGAGCGCGCCGAACCGCGCAGCCATCCGTCGCCCGCGTCGGCGAAGGCGATCACCGGGCGATGATAGCGTTCGCGGATGCGGGCCGCGACAATCCCCGACACCCCCTGATGCCAGTCCTCGCCGAACAAACAAAGCGCCGGCGGCAGTGCTTCGCCGTCGAGGCTCAGACGGTCCAGCAGACACTCGGCCTGATCCTTCATCTCGCCCTCGATCTCGCGACGCCGTCGGTTGAGCTCATCGAGCACCTGAGCGCTGGACAAGGCCCGCTCAGGATCGTCCGTCAGCAGACACTCCACGCCCAGGGACATCTCCTCCAAACGCCCCGCCGCGTTGAGACGGGGTGCGACGAAGAATCCGAGATCGGCGGCCGTGGCCCGAGTTGGGTCGCGTCCGGCCACCTGGAGCAGCGCCGAGACCCCGGCGCTGCAGCGCCCGGCCCGAATGCGCCGCAACCCCTGCTCGACCAGGATGCGATTGTTGCGGTCCAGTGTCACCACGTCGGCCACGGTACCGAGCGCCACCAGATCGAGCAGTTCGGCCAGATTGGGCTCGGGCCGCCCCGCCCCGAACCAGCCGATATCGCGTAAATGACGACGCGTGGCGGCAAGCAGATAGAAGACCACCCCGCCCCCCGCCAGGTGCTTGCTCGGAAAGACGCAGCCGACCTGATTCGGATTGACGATGGCGGCGGCCTCGGGCAGCGCCTGACCGGGCAGGTGATGATCGGTGACCAGGACAGGGATGCCGAGCTCGGCCGCGCGCCGCACCCCGGAGACGCTGGAGATGCCGTTGTCGACCGTCAGCATCAGATCCGGGCTCAGGCGCGCGGCCGCCTCGGCCACCGCTGGGCTCAGGCCATAGCCGTTGGCGAAACGGCTCGGTACCAGATAGGAGACCTTGGCCGCGCCGAGCATGCGCAGACCGCGCACCGCCACCGCGCTGCCGGTAGCACCGTCGGCATCGTAGTCGCCAACGATCAGGATGTGGCCACCCTCGCGAATCGTATCGGCAAGCAGGTCGACGGCGCGCTCCAGCCCGAGCAGGCTATCCACTGGCTCCAGATCGCCGAGACCGAGCCGCGCCGCCTCGGTCGGGTCGGTCAGACCACGATTGGCATACAGCACCGACAGAAAGGCCTCGGGGGTCCGAATCTGGGCAAAGAGGTCTTGATCGCAAAGGCGTCGAATTCGGATGGGGATCACTGCGACTCGGTCTTAAGGACATTGGTGGTCTAGGGACGCCGGCCTGAGTCGTCTTTCGGGTCAGACGCGCTGGCCAGCCGATGCAGTGTATGGCCTATCCCCCGTTCGAACCAAACGCAGTCGTCCAATCGAGCCTAACGAACATCTTGACAAGGATCCGTTTCTCACTACAGTGTTAGCACTCGCTAAGCGAGAGTGCTAACAAACCCATACCAACCTGACTCACGACACTGAGATTCCCCGAGGGAGATCGTCATACATGAACCTCCGTCCTTTGCATGACCGCGTCGTCATTCGTCGCAGCGAAGAAGAACGCACCTCCGCTGGAGGCATCCTGATCCCCGATTCGGCCACCGAGAAGCCGATCCAGGGCGAAGTGGTCGCCGTCGGCAACGGCAAGATCCTGACCAATGGCGACGTGCGGCCGCTCGACGTCAAGGTCGGCGACAAAATCCTCTTCGGCAAGTATTCCGGAACCGAGGTCAAGGTCGCGGATGAGAAGCTGCTGGTGATGCGCGAAGACGACATCATGGGCGTGATCGAGTAACGGCTGACGCCGACTCTCCGCCAGCACCCCGAACCAACCGATTTAGACCTCCCTTTACCGAGGCTCAGCCCACATGGCCGCTAAACAAATCTTTTTCAACGAAGCCTCCCGCGTCCGCATGTTGCGTGGCGTCGATCTCCTCGCCAACGCCGTCAAGGTCACCCTGGGTCCCAAGGGCCGCAACGTCGTGATCGAGAAGTCCTGGGGCGCACCCACCATCACCAAGGACGGCGTCTCGGTCGCCAAGGCGATCGAACTGAAGGACAAGTTCGAGAACATGGGCGCCCAGATGGTCAAAGAGGTCGCCTCCAAGACCTCCGACATCGCCGGCGACGGCACCACCACCGCGACCGTTCTGGCTCAGGCCATGGTCCGTGAGGGACTCAAGTCGGTCGCCGCCGGCATGAACCCGATGGATATCAAGCGCGGCATGGATCTGGCCGTCGAGGCCGCCATCGCTGAGCTCAAGGCGCTCTCGCGTCCCTGCTCCACCAACAAGGAAATCGCCCAGGTCGGCACCATCTCCGCCAACTCGGACGACTCGATCGGCAACATCATCGCCGAGGCGATGGAGAAGGTCGGCAAGGAAGGCGTCATCACCGTCGAGGAAGGCAAATCGCTCGCCAACGAGCTCGACCTGGTCGAGGGCATGCAGTTCGACCGCGGCTATCTCTCGCCCTACTTCGTCAACAACCAGCAGGGCCAGAAGGCCGAGCTGGAGGATCCCTACATCCTCCTGCACGACAAGAAGATCTCCAACATCCGCGATCTGCTGCCCGTGCTCGAAGGCGTGGCCAAGGCCGGCAAGCCGCTGCTGATCATTGCCGAGGACATCGACGGCGAGGCCCTGGCCACCCTGGTGGTCAACAACCTGCGCGGCATCCTCAAGGTCTGCGCCGTCAAGGCACCCGGATTCGGCGACCGCCGCAAGGCCATGCTCGAAGACATCGCCATCCTCACCGGCGGCACCGTCATCTCCGAGGAAGTGGGTCTGTCGCTCGACAAGGCGACCCTGAACGATCTGGGACAGGCCAAGACGGTCCAGGTCGGCAAGGACGACACCACCATCATCGACGGTGCCGGCTCGCACGACCAGATCAAGTCGCGCTGCGAGCTGATCCGCGCGCAGGTCGAGGACACCAGCTCCGACTACGACCGCGAAAAGCTCCAAGAGCGTCTGGCCAAGCTGGCCGGCGGCGTGGCCGTGATCAAGGTCGGCGCCGCGACCGAGATCGAGATGAAGGAGAAGAAGGCTCGCGTCGAGGACGCCCTGCACGCCACCCGCGCAGCCGTCGAGGAAGGCATCGTCCCCGGTGGCGGTGTCGCCCTGGTCCGAGCCCTCACCGCGATCAAGGGTCTCAAGGGCGCCAACGACGACCAGAGCGTCGGCGTCGGCATCGCCCTGCGCGCGATGGAAGAGCCGCTACGTCAGATCGTCACCAACGCGGGCGAGGAGTCCTCGGTCATCCTGAGCAAGGTTGCCGAGGGTAGCGGCAACTTCGGCTACAACGCCGGCACCAGCGAGTTCGGCGACATGATGGAGATGGGCGTCATCGACCCGACCAAGGTGACCCGTTACGCCCTGCAGAACGCCTGCTCCGTGGCCGGTCTAATGATCACCACCGAGGCCATGGTCGCCGACGAGCCCCAGAAGGCGTCGGCCCCGGCCATGCCCGGCGGCATGGGCGATATGGACTACTGATCCATCCATGGTATCGAGCCCCATCCGGGGCTCCGCACGCAAAATCCCGGTCAGGCATATGGCCGGGATGTATTGCGTCTGCCCTTCCGACCGGCGCGGACGTATCCTCCACGCGACGCTGGTCATTGACCTACCACTCAAAAAAACCGTTAATAGCCCGCTCGATCTTCAGGTGCCCCCTGCGCTCTTTCGCCCAGAGGGTTGAACGGGAAGCCGGTGCGTCATCCATAACGGATAGACAAACCCGGCACTGCCCCCGCAACGGTAAACGAATCGAAGACGCGATCTGATGCCACTGTGACATGTCATGGGAAGGTGTCGCGTCTGGGCGTCAAGCCCAATCGTGAGTCCGGAGACCGGCCAGGAGATCCGGGCCAATCGACCGCACTCGGACCTTAACTCGGTCCCTCCGTGTCGTCCACGGCCCATCCACCGGGGTCGCGAGGGGCGTCCACCCGGGATGCCCGACGCTCCACGCACGCGCTCCCGTCTTCGCCCAACCCGCTCGCCGACCCCTCCTTGATTTGACCCCTGCGGGTGTGCAGAGGTCATCGCTGGAGACCCTCCCGACATGAAGCACCCATTGACGCTGGCCCCGCTGGCCATCGCACTGGCAGGCAACGCGCTTGCCGACGCCCCGACCACTCTCGATCCCGTGATCGTCACGGCGACACGCACCCCGACTCCGGAAACTGCAACGCTCGCCGCAGTCACCGTCATCGACCGCGCCGAGATCGAGCGCCGCCAAGCGCGCTCCGTCCCCGACCTGCTGCGCGGGGTCCCCGGCGTGACGATGTCCCAGAACGGCGGTGCCGGACACGTGGCCTCCGTCTCGCTGCGTGGAACCAACTCCGACCATGTCCTGGTCCTGGTCGACGGCGTCCGAATCGGCTCGGCCACGCTGGGCACCTCGCCGCTCCAGGACATCCCGATCGAGCAGATCGAACGCATCGAGGTGGTTCGCGGACCGCGTTCGAGCCTCTATGGCTCGGAGGCGATCGGCGGTGTCATCCAGATCTTCACCCGACACGGCGGCGGTCCACTGACACCGCGCGCCAGCATCGGCGGCGGCAGCTTCGGCACCCTATCGGCGTCGGCTGGACTTTCGGGAGGCGGCGAGCGGGCCTGGTTCGATCTGGGCATCAACGCCGAGCGCACCGACGGCATCAATGCCTGCGACGGACGTCCCTCCCCCTATGCCGGATGCGGCGTATTCCAAAACGACCGCGACGGATACCACACGCTGGGCGTCAACGTGCGCGCGGGCTACCGCTTCAGCGACCGGGCATCGCTCGACCTGCACCTGCTGAACTCGCACAACCGCACCGAGTTCGATGGATCGATGTATGGAGGCAATGTCTCGCGCTCCTGGCAGCAGGTCCTGGGTGGCGAGTTCAAGCTGCGGCCGCTGACGCCCTGGACGCTGACCCTATCGGCCGGTCACAGCTGGGACAGCTATCGCGCCTATTACGACGACGCCTCCGAGGGGATCGACGATCGCTTCCTCGACGGTTTCAAAACCGAACGCGACAGCGTGGCCCTGCAGAACGACCTGCGTATCGCACTGGGCCAGGTACTCACACTGGGAGCGGACTACGCCAAGGACAGCGTGTCCGGCACCGTCGACTACACCAAGGATTCACGCGACAACCTGGGTATCTTCGGCCAATACCAGGGCGAATTCGGCCCCACCACGCTGACCTTCAGCCTGCGTCAGGACGACGACGAGCAGTTCGGCACGCACGCCACCGGCAACGCCGCGCTCGGCTATCTGTTCGAGAACGGCATCCAGGTCTCGGCCTCCTACGGAACCGCATTCAAGGCGCCATCCTTCAACGACCTCTACTATCCCAACTACGGCAACCCGGACCTGGATCCAGAGCAGTCGCACAGTCTCGAACTGGGACTCCAGGGCAATCTGCCGCTCGGCTGGGCGACGCTGGGGCGCTGGGAGCTGAATCTCTTCCGCACCGAGATCGACGACCTCATCGCCTACGACGCGCCTACCCAATCGGCCGCCAATATCGAGAGCGCTCGCATCCTGGGCATCGAGGCATCGGCGCAGGCACGCATCCTCGACTGGGACCTGAACTCGGCGCTGACCCTCATGGATCCAGAGAACCGTTCCGACAATGCCAGCGACGGCAACCTGCTGCCACGTCGGGCAGAACAGACCTTCCAGCTCGATCTGGACCGCCAATTCGAACGCTGGTCGATCGGCACCACCCTCTTCGTCTCGGGACGCCGGTTCGACGACCTGGCCAACAGCGAGCGGCTCGACAGCTACAGCCTGGTGGATTTTCGCGCCGAGTACGCGATCAACACCGCCTTGCGGCTCCAAGCCAGATTGGAAAACGCCTTCGACGAGGACTATGAAACGGCATACCTTTACAATCGCCCCGGGCGGGCCTTCTATCTGACGCTACACTACGAGCCCCAGCGCCTCGAATGAACACCCGGCAGTAACGCCGAGAATCGCGCCCGAGCCTCTCCACCGATCGCGCGGGCGCGCCCAACGACCTCGCTTCCTAGCGACTGGGATGGGCAAGGGGCGAGGTGCCTGACGGACCAGGCCAACCGGCGATCGAGCACGGCCAGCGCACCGCCAGCCGATGTGGTCGCCTTTGCCGGCAGGTCCCGCCCGCGCAAGCCGGCGAACTGCCTCACCGAACGAATCGACGAATCAAGTCATGCATAACAAAAAATCACGTCTGACCCAGAAGACGACACCACTGATGCCCATGGCCACGCTCACGCGGGTTTACCCGAACGAAACCCACTCAACGGAGGTGACCCGCTGATGGAAGGATTGCTCTGGATCAACGACCCCATCCTCCCGATCGACACCATGGCGGCCGATGCGGCACGCCGGCGCCAAGACCAGCTGACCAAGCCGCGCGGTTCGCTCGGCCGGCTCGAAGAGATGGCGATCAAACTCGCCGGCATGCAGGGAGCCTCGGCCCCCTCGCCGGATCCGGTGCACATCCTCCAATTCATGTCCGATCACGGCGTCGCCGCCGAAGGCATATCGGTCTTCCCGCAAGAAGTGACCATCCAGATGCTGCACAACATCGCACGAGGCGGAGCTGCCGTCTCGGTGATGGCGGAGGCGATCGGTGCACGGATGGAGATCATCGACCTGGGGATCCTGACGGATCCCGGTCCAGTCGAAAACGTGCGCTCCGAGCGGCTCGGTTTCGGGACCGGCAACATCGCCCGCGAACCGGCCATGAGCGAGGAACAGCTGGTGGCCGCCATGAACGCGGGGCGTTCCGGTGTGGAGCGCGCCCTGAGCAACGGTGCCAGACTGCTGATCTGCGGCGAGATGGGCATCGGCAACACCACGCCCGCCACCGCCGTCGCCTGCGCCCTGCTGGACAGGCCGGCCATCGACATGGTCGGACCCGGAACCGGACTCAATGCCGAGGGACTGGAACGCAAACGTCGAGCCGTCGAGTCCGCGCTGGCGTTGCACCTCGCCCCCGGACGCTCGACACTCGACCTGCTCGCCCGTCTCGGCGGCTTCGACATCGTCGCCACCACCGGCGCCTATATCACGGCGGCCCAGCGCGGCCTGCCGATCCTGGTCGACGGCTTCATCATGAGCGCGGCCGCGCTCGCCGCCGTTCGGCTGCAGCCCGAGGTGCGCAACTGGATGCTCTTCTCGCACAGCTCGGCCGAGCCCGGTCACCGCCTCATGATGGAGGCGCTTGAGGCCGACCCCTATCTGAATCTCGGAATGCGCCTGGGAGAGGCCACCGGCGGCGAGGCTCTGGTCCCGCTGCTGCGGCTCGCCTGCGCGCTTCACCAGAAGATGGCGACCTTCGCCGAAGCCGGCATCGCCGAAGTCTGACATCATGAACGAGCGTCTTCTGGATCTGTTGCGCCATGGCGAGGTCCAGGGCGGCGCTCGCTTCCGAGGCGACCAGGACGACCCATTGAGCGATCTCGGCTGGGAGCAGATGCGGCGCGCCACGGAACCGGCCGCCGATTGGTCCGAGATCATCAGCTCGCCCTCCTGTCGCTGCGCCGACTTCGCGCGCCAGCTGGCCGAACAGCTCGGGTTGCCTTTCAGCCTGGAACCGGCGATCGCCGAGCGCGGATTCGGCGCCTGGGAAGGGCTGGCCGCCTATCAGATCCCACCGGACGAGCTTTCGCGTTTCTGGGACGATCCGGTCGGCTATACGCCACCCGACGGCGAGCCCTTCGCCGAGTTTCGCGATCGGGTTCGCCAGGCCCGCCACGACATCCTCGCCCGCTGCGGAGAACACCCCCTGCTCGTGACCCACGGCGGCGTGATCCGCATGCTGGTCGCCGAAACGCTACGGATGCCGGATGAGGCCATCCTGCTGGTCGAGGCACCCTACGCCTGTTTCACCCGGCTGCGAATTCTGGAGGCGCCAGGACGCCCCAGCCTGGTATTTCATCGGGGACAGGAATGAGCCTGCGCCCCTTGTGGATCGCGGGTCGTCTGCTGACCCGCCTACCCTTCCCCGATCCCGGTGAGGCATCGCCGACCGATACCGGCCACTCGGTCCCCTGGTACCCAGTCGTGGGTCTGATACTCGGCATCCTGGTAGCGGCGGCCGGCATAGGGCTAGCTCAGACCGAGCCGGGCGTCGCGGCGGCACTCGTTCTCATCCTCTGGGTCTGGTCGAGCGGCGGCATCCATCTCGACGGACTGGGCGACAGCGCCGATGCCTGGGTCGGCGGACTCGGCAGCCGCGAGCGCACCCTCGCCATCATGAAGGATCCGCGCTGCGGTCCGGCGGCGGTGAGCGCCATCGTCCTGGTCCTGATCGCCAAATGGGCCGGCATCCAGGCCCTGATGACCGACGGACAGCCTTGGCTGCTGCTGTTCATGCCCCTGCTCGGGCGCACCCAACTGTCTCTCCTGCTGCTCACCACGCCCTATGCCCGAGAGCAGGGCATGGCGGGCGATCAATCCCGCCATCTGCAGCGGCGAACCGCCTGGTTCGCAACCCTGACCAGCGCCCTGGCCTGCCTGCTCGCAACTGGCTGGGTCGGCCTGATTCTGCTGATCGTAGCCGTGACGATCTTCGTGCTCGCCCGACGCAGCATGCTGGAGCGCATCGCCGGATTCACCGGAGACACCGCCGGCGCACTGGTCGAGATCACCGAAACCCTGGCCCTCCTGACCTGCGTCCTCGTCACCTTTTCCGCCGATTGAGCCCAAACCGATTGCCACAGTGCCCCCGTCGATGCGAGGGCGTTGTGAACTCTGAATTTCCATCCAAGGGGCGGGTTCCCGTACAATACGCGACCCCGATCGACCTTGATTCATGGCAAGCATCTGACTTTGCTGATAATCTCGGCCTGAAAGCCGACCCATGGGTCGACCTTGAGAGTACCGGCCAAGCATCCGATCGATTCATCCGAGAGCCGCGAACAGGACCGGCAATCAGCTAGAGGGCACCCGCCCCTTCGCGACGACAGGAGAATGGGACCCATGTATCGCTGGATACAGCCCGAAAAAGACCGCTACTATCAAGCTCATCTGATAGAAGACCTCTTCGGTGACTGGACCCTTGTCGCCTGTTGGGGAGTATTGCATTCGCGCCAGAGCCAGATGCGCAAGACAGGCGTGCCCTCCTACGAGGCCGGGCTCGAACAGCTCAAGGCGATCGACAGACGCCGCAGACAGCATGGCTACCATCTGATTCAGGGGGCAGCCGACCTGCCGCACTGAGGCTCGGTATCAAGCGCCTCCACTCTGGGTCGATGGGTCCAGATTCCGCCGGACCGCGACCGCCATCCCCAGGGACCCTCGATCCGCCCGCCCGCATCCAGCCGCAGCTCGATCGCGCCTGACTCCGCCGTATTCAAGCTCGCGATCCCCAGCGCATCCACCCGAGCACAGACCTCGCTCGATGGAAAACCGAACCGGTTGAGATATCCCGAGGAGAAGAACATCCACTCTGGCGCAACCGCTCGCAGAAACGCCTCCGAGCTGGAGGTCGCGCTGCCATGGTGGCCCGCAACCAGGATATCGGCACGCAGCCCATCCCCAAAACGCTCGATCAACTCCTGCTCGACCGCCTTGCTGGCATCCCCGGTCAGGAGGATCGAACGGTCGCCAGCGGTGATCTTGAGCACGCAGGAGGCGTCGTTATCGCGGATCTCTCGATCGTCCGGGTGCAGGAAGCGGAACGACACACCCGACCATTCCCAGCCATCGCCGACACGGCAGCGCGTCGCCCCATCCGCGTCGAGATGGCCCAAGTCGAGCTGGTCCGGCTCGCCACTCTGAATCCGACCGATCGGCATGGCGTCCACCAGGGCGGATGCACCGCCCGAATGGTCACGGTCGGCATGACTGACCACCAGCCGATCGATACGCGCAATCCCCTGGTCGCGCAGGAAGGGAAGAACGATCTGCCGACCGCTGTCGAATCCGCCCGGATAGCTCGGCCCCGTGTCGTAGATCAGGGTTCCGTCGTGCGTGACGACCACGACCGCCAACCCCTGCCCCACATCCAGCACATGGAACCAGAGCGCGCCCGGAGGTGGAACGGGCGGACGCACCAGGGCCACAGGCAACAGCAGCAGAACACCCAGCCAGCGTCCGGGCAGGCCGCGCGGTGCCAATAGGAGCAGCACGGCCACTCCTGCGACCACCCAGACCCAGAACGGACGCGCGGACAGATCGAGTGCGGCCCAGTCGCGAGCCCCGAGCCAGATCAGGGCGTCGAGGCAGCGACCCAACAGCTCGGCGATCAGCGTGAGCGGCAGGGTCGCGCCCGGAATCAGACTCGCAAGGCTCGCGATCAGCACCAACGGCAACAGGAGCCCGAAGAGCGGTACCGCGACCAGATTGACCAGTGGCGCGATCAGCGAGGCGCGGTCGAAGAAGAGAAAAAGCAGAGGCGCCAACCCGATGCCGACCGCCCATTGCGCCCGCCACCAGACACCGGCGCGCGACTGCTGCGGGAGGCGCTGCCCGAGGGCGTGGAGCAGCAGACCGACGGCACCGAAGGAGAGCCAGAACCCGTGGGAGAGCACCGCCGCCGGATCCCAAAGGAGCACGCCCAACAAGGCCAGACTCAGGGCGTGGAATGGCCGCGTGGTGCGTCCCCAATAGAGCGCCCCGAGCAGCACCGCGAGCATGACGAGGGCACGCTGGGTCGAGACGGCGAATCCGGCCAACGCCGCATAACCGACGGCTGCCAGCATGGCGCCAACCACCGCAGCGCGCGGCGCGGCCATGAGCAGCGTCAGTCGGGCACTGCGAGACCAGAGCCAGCGTCCGACCAACAGCAGGCCACCGGCGACCAAACCGACGTGCAGTCCGGAGATGGCGACCAGGTGATTGGTTCCGGTCGCGGTCAACGCCTCCCAGTCGTCCCGCTCCAAGCCGGAGCGGTCGCCGACGACAAGCGCTTGGATCAGCCCGGTCGCCCGCGCCCCGTCCAGCACCCGAGCCAGATGCTCGGACAGTGCCTGACGCCAGCGGGCGAGTCTGAAATGCCCCGCTCCATCGTCCAGACGCTCCGCGCCAGCGCGAACATAGCCGCTCGCCTTCGCCCCCTGCTCGAACAACCAACGCTCGAAATCGAAGCCGCCCGGATTGGCGTAGCCGTGGGGTGGCTTGAGCCGAACGGGAAGACGCCAGCGTTCGCCGGCCCGAAGCGCAGGCGCGTCACGGTACCAGGAAAGACGCACCCGGCCAGCGAACGCCAGGGACGTGCCGTCCCGCGAACACTGGTCCACCTCGAACAGGAAGCGCACCGTGCCGTCGCTCACGACCGGAATCGAGGCGATACGGCCCTCGATCAGCAGCGGCACGCGGCTCAGCGCCAGCGCTTGCGGGAAGGATTGATGCAGCGACTGAACGACATGGATCTGCGCCCACAAGAGCCCGAGCGCGAGGGCCGCAACAGGACGCCATCGAGGAATTTTGCACGCGAGAGAAAGCCCGAGTAGGATCGGCGCCGCAACGGCCCACGTCGGGGGCGGTCCAGGCGCGAAATAGACGATCAGGATCCCGACGGCGAAGGCCAGCGGCCAAATGCAGCTCATCGGCGCCTAGCCGCCACCTGAGTGGACAGGCGCCGCATCAGCGTTCTCGCCCGACGGACGGTCTTCGGACACCGAGATCGATCGACAGATCCGGGCGCGGCTACCCTATACTCGCGCCATCCTGCCGAGATGAAGACCAAGCGGACTTGCTGAGTGAAGAAATGGCTGAAACGGGTCATGCCGACCCCAAAATCGATCCATGAGAATCGATATCTTGGCATCTTCGGTAAGCTGCTGCACGACCCCAACCTCTGGCATCTGAACCGTCATTCGGTCGCCGGCGCCTTCGGGATCGGCATGTTCGTCATGTACCTGCCGCCGTTCGGCCACACCTTCATCGTGGCCGCGATCGCCATCTATCTGCGCGTGAACCTGCCCATCTCCATGGCGCTGGTCTGGATCTCCAATCCAGTGACCATCCCGCCCATGTTCTATGTCGCCTACGTGGTCGGCTGCGGGATACTCGGCATGGAGGCGGAGGGATTCAACGTCCACTTCTGGCTGGACTGGCACAACTGGCTGGCGGTCACCGCGCCCGTGCTGCTTGGCAGCCTCATCTGCGGCACCGTCTGCGGCCTGATGGGATACCTGAGCATCCAGATCCTCTGGCGCTGGAAGCTGATGCGCCAGATCCGGGCGCGCAAGGCGCGCTATCGCTCGATGGCCGAATCGCGCACCAACAGTCCGTCCTCCAAGAACCAGACCTGATCCATTCGCCCAGCCAACTCCAGGTCGTGGGTGACGAGCACCAGACTGGTGCCGATCTCGCGATTGAGTTCCAGCATCAGCTCGTAGACACCGGCCGAGGTATTGCGGTCCAGGTTGCCCGTGGGCTCGTCCGCCAACAGACAGGCCGGATGCGTCACCAGTGCGCGGGCAACCGCCGCGCGCTGGCGCTCGCCGCCCGAGAGCTCGCCGGGCTTGTGAGAACCACGATGGCTGAGACCGACCCGCCGCAGCAGATCCTCGGCCTTCTCCTGTGCCTCCGCCGGCTTGGCCCCGCCGATCAGGAGCGGCATGGCCACGTTCTCCAGCGCGGTGAATTCGGGCAGCAGATGGTGGAACTGATAGACGAACCCCAGATGGCGGTTGCGCAGCCGGCCGATCTGCGATTCTGACAGCGCGCTCACGTCCTGGCCGAGCCATCGCAGACTGCCCGCACTCGGCCGATCCAATCCGCCGATGCAATGCAGCAGGGTGCTCTTGCCCGAACCCGAGGCCCCGAGGATGGCGATGCGCTCGCCCGCGCTCACGGTGAAATCGACGCCCTGCAGCACCTCGACCACCTGAGGTCCCTGGTGGAAGGTCTTGACCAGCCCCTTGGCTTCCAGAACCACTGTCGACTCACTCATAACGCAACGCCTCCGCCGGCTGGGTCCTTGCGGCGCGCCAGGCCGGATAGAGGGTCGCCAGAACCGACATCAAGAAGGCGCCGGCACCGATCGACAGGACATCGGAGAGATGCACGTCGGAGGGAAGCTCGCTGATGTAATAGATGCTTGGATCGAGGAAATGGACGCCGAACAGGCTCTCGATGGCGCCCACCACCGGCTCCACGTTCAGGGCCAGTATCACGCCGGCGACCATCCCGATCAGGGTGCCGATCAACCCGATCGCCGTACCCTGAACCATGAAGATCGCCATGATGCGTCCCGGCGAGATACCGAGCGTGCGCATCACCGCGATGTCGGACTGTTTGTCGGTCACCACCATCACCAGGGTCGAAACGATGTTGAAGGCCGCCACCGCGACGATCAGGAAGAGAATGATCCCCATCATGCGTTTCTCCATCGCCAGCGCGCTGAAGAAGTTGCTGTGCATCTGGGTCCAGTCGACAAGACGATAGACACCGCCCAGGTCGTAGGCGATCTCACGCGCCAGACGCGGCGCCTCCCACATATCGGTCAGCTTGAGCCGCACACCGGACACGGCATCGCCGAGGTTCAGCAGCTTGGCTGCGTCCGAGAGCTGGATGAAGGCCGCGTTGCGGTCGTAGTCGGCCATGCCGACCGCGAAGATGCCGCTGACGGTGAAACGCTTGAGACGCGGCATGATCCCGACCGGGGTCGCGCTCACCTGCGGCGTCACCACGGTGACCTTGTCCCCCGGCCCCACCCCGAGAAAAGCCGCCAGATCGCGGCCCAGAACGATGCGGAACTCGCCGTCGACCAGATCGTCGACCGAACCTCGGGTCATCTCACGGCGCAGATCCGAGACCTGATCCTCGTCGGTCGGCAGGATGCCGCGAATCAGCGCACCGCTGACCTGCGAGCCGTTGACCAGCATCCCCTGCACCTCGACGAAGGGCGCGGCGCCGACCACGTCGCGATGGGCGCGCACCTTCTCCAGGATCTCGCGCCAGTTGGCCATGCCCCCGTAGGGATCGGTCAAGGTGGCATGCGAGGCCATGCTGAGGATGCGTTGCTGGATCTCCTTGTGGAATCCGTTCATGACGGACAGCACCACGATCAGGGCGACGATACCCAGCGTGATCCCGACCATCGAGGTCCCTGAGATGAAGGAGATGAAATGGTTACGGCGCTTCGCTCGCGTGTAGCGCAGGCCGATATAGAGTGGGAGGGGATGGTACATAGGCGCGCGATTTAATCACAAAGCGGGAGGGAGTGCCGAAAATCCTCGCTCATGCCGCCAGTCCCCGCGCAGCGGGTTTCGAGCGGCAGAGCGGGCGTTTACCGGACATCAGGTCTGCCAGGTATCGAATTGCGGCGCCGAGCCGCCGATGTGATCCCACGGCGCCTTCGAACCCACGAAGATATGCGCCTCGATCTGAATCCCAGGATCGCCATTCAGGGTTCCCAGCGTGACCCCATGCACCTGATCCTTGTGCGTTCCGCACAGCGTCGTGCCGCAGGTCTTGCAGAACATCAGCCCCCAGTCGGGCTGAGACGCATACGCTTGCAGATTCTCGGCACCGCGCACCCAAGAAAAGGACCCTGGATCGGCCAATTCAGCATAGGCCGAACCTGCCCCGCTAAAGGCCTTCCGGCAACGCGAGCAGTGACAGGATCGCGCGTGAATGAGCTCGCCATCGATCCGGTATTGCACCGCGCCACAAAAACATTCGCCTTCGATCAACTCAGTATCCCCCGTTCTATCGCACCCAATATGAAGAAAAACGCGCCTTGCGTCCGAGAGGGGCGCTCATCGATCCGGCTTGCCGGGAATCCGGCCCTCGAAGCTCCAGGCGCGATCGGTCAGCATGCGGGCGAGCGCCAGTCCGATGACGATTCCGGCGACGATGAACATGGCCTGATAGGCGTTGTCGATCGCCTCCTGCGACATCCCCTGATTGGCATAGACCAGCGCCTGATAGGCAATCGCGCCCGGAATCATGATGAGCACGGGCGGCACCGACAGCACGATCCTCGGACAGTGCATGCGCGGCGAGATCCAGGCGGCCAGCAGCCCGACCAGCAGACTCGCCGCCGGAGCGGCCAGTTGCAGCGGCCAATGGAGGTCGACCCAATAGAGTCGCAGCGTATTGGCCAGCATCCCGATCCCGGCGGCCGCCAAGGCGATGTGCAGCGGGGTGTTGAACATGACGGCGAACCCCAGGACGCCGCAGAAGCTCGCCGCCATCCGTAGCGTCACCAGCGTCGGATCCGACAGATCCAGCTCCGGCGCCTGCAAGGGGACCAGATGCACCAATTCGGCGACCAGCCAAGCGCTGATGGAGGCCACGCTGACGATCAGGATGGCATAGGTCAGCCGCGCGATCCCGGCGCTGAAATCGAGTCGTGCCAGATCGAGCGCGGCGGTGATGAGCGGAAAGCCCGGAATCAGGAAAAGCACGGCGGATGTATAGCCTGCGGCATGACGCGAGCTGGGCACTCCGAGTGCCATCAATGCGCCCGTGACCGCGAGATAGAGCAGACAGGCGACGATGCCCGCCATCAGGGTGACGCCGAGCTGATTGAGACGACGGCGGGCGAGCGTCGCGCGCAGCCACTGCCCCGCCCCGGCACCGATCGCAACGCCCAGACACTCCAGCCAGCCGCCGTGATTGAGAAAGCAGAAGGCCGCGCAGGCGAGCATGGCGGCCATGGCCGTCAGCACAGGCCCGTAGCGGGTCGAATGGTTGGCGATGGCATCGAGCCGACGATCGAAATCGGCGAGACGCGTCCCCTGCGCGGTACCGAGCGCCAGCGCCTCCATCTCGACGATACGCCCCGCGTTGACGCTGATCGCCGGGATGGTCCCCACCAGCGTATGCGTCCTGGATCCAAGCACGCAGGTCGCCATCACCGTGTTGAGCGTCACCTCGGCATGGACGGCCTCCAAACCGAGCGCGATTCCCACCCGGTTCATCTCTTCCTTCACACGGTATGCACCGGTTCCGGCCGAGGCCATGAGGGTGCCGGCACGCACGACCGCACGGCAGGTCGACTCGAAATCGAACGCCTCGTCGAGCGTCGCAGTGGATTGCGGGATAACAGGATCCATGAGCCTCGTTGGTGGTTAGAATGCATTGACTTCAGCCATCGGAAACGATCGCGATGCACACGACCCGCCAACCACCAGCCGAATAGACGCCGCGCGGCGGGATCATAAAGACCCGATCTCATGCCGCACAAGTCGGGCGTCTGACAACGCATACCGATATAGATTCCACGTCCTTCACACGCACCGCGAGGGTGATCGCTCGACCGCACCCTCAAGAGAGGATCGCACAATGAAGATCTCGACCAGGCTTTCGGCCATGGCGCTCGGCTTCGGCGTCTGTATCCAGGCACAGGCGGGGCACGACACCCTCTATCAGGTCTCGACCATCGACGCCCTGCTCGCCGGCGTCTACGAGCCGGTCGCACAGATCGGCGAGCTCATGCGCCACGGCGACTTCGGACTGGGGACCTTCGAGGCGCTCGACGGCGAGGCCATCCTCTTCGAGGGCCGGATCTACCAGGCCGGCTCGGACGGCGTGGTACGTCAGATGCCGCCCAATGCGGGCACACCCTTCATGACCGTCACCCATTTCGACCAAGACCTCGCGCTCACGCCGCCGACCGAGCAGAGCTACGCCGACTTCCAGTCCTGGCTGGAGGCCGCTCTGCCGAGCCGCAACATCGCCTACGCGATTCGGGTCGTCGGCCAATTCGCCCAGGTCCGCTATCGCAGCGTCCCGCGCCAAAGCCAACCCTACCCTCCGCTATTGGAGGCGTCCAAGTCGCAGACCTTCTTCGAGCAGCAGGACATCCGAGGCACGCTCGTCGGCTTCTGGTGCCCGGCCTTCACCAAGGGCATCAACGTCCCTGGCTTCCATCTCCATTTTCTCTCGGACGACCGGCGGCACGCAGGACATCTGCTGGACTTCACGCTGACGCAGGGACAGGTCGTCCTCGATCTCACCAACGACTGGAGGGTCGAGCTGCCGATGGAACCGTCCTTTCTCGACGCCAACCTGGAAGCGGACCGCAGCGAAGCACTGCATCGGGTCGAGCAGGGCAAATCGGACGAATGAATGAAGAAGACTGGCCTGGCGCAAGTTTCGGCGTGGATGGGATTCAAGGTCAGCCGCAAAACTGGCACACTTGCCGAGCAATAACGCATGACCAGCGGTGATCCGAGAGAGAAGGCGACGACCAAAGGTCGTACGCAATGGCACAGAGCACGTGCCCACTGTAAACGCGCCCAAGGACGTGTTTCATCGACCGCCGGCAGCCCATCCATCACTGAGGCGAATACGTCAGAATGAGCGACCCAGTCAAATATCAGCTCGACGAGCAACAGCTCCCCCGCTTCTGGTACAACATCAACGCCGATCTGCCCGTGCCCATGGACCCCGTCCTGCATCCGGGCACCAAGCAGCCGATCACCCCGGAAGAACTCGGCGTCATCTTCCCCCGTGCCGTCATCGAGCAAGAAGTCAGCACCGAACGCGAGATCGAGATCCCAGAGCCGGTCCGGGAGATCCTCCGCCAGTGGCGCCCCTCCCCGCTCTACCGCGCCCGGCGTCTCGAACAGGCGCTCAAAACCCCGGCCAAGATCTTCTATAAGTACGAGGGCGTCAGCCCGCCGGGAAGCCACAAGGCCAACACCGCCATCGCCCAGGCCTTCTACAACAAAGCGGAAGGCGTCAAGCGCATCACCACCGAGACCGGCGCCGGTCAGTGGGGCTCGTCCCTGGCCATGGCCGGATCCATGTTCGGCCTCGAAATCCTGGTCTACATGGTCAAGGTCAGCTACAACCACAAGCCGTACCGCCGCGCCTTCATGGAGACCTTCGGCGCCCAGTGCATCGCCAGCCCCAGCAACACCACCGAATCGGGCCGCGCCGTGCTCGCCGAGCACCCGGACAGCACCGGCAGCCTCGGCATCGCCATCAGCGAGGCGGTCGAGCTGGCCGTCCAGCGCGACGACACCAAATACGCCCTCGGCAGCGTGCTCAACCATGTCCTGCTGCACCAGACCGTCATCGGACTGGAGGCCCAGAAACAGCTGGAGATGGCCGACGCCTATCCGGACATGATCATCGGCTGCACCGGCGGCGGCAGCAACTTCGCCGGCATCGTCTTCCCCTTCCTCGGCACTCAGCTGCGTGGGGGACGCGCGGTGGAATGCATCGCTGTCGAACCCACCGCCTGCCCGACACTGACCAAGGGACTCTTCGCCTACGACTTCGGCGATACCGCCCACCTCACCCCGCTGTGCAAGATGCACACGCTGGGCTCGACCTTCGTCCCGCCCGGTTTCCACGCCGGCGGTCTGCGCTATCACGGCATGGCGCCGCAGATCAGCCATCTGGCCAAGCTCGGCTATATCGCGCCGCGTTCCTACAATCAGCTCGAATGCTTCGCGGCCGGCATCCAGTTCGCCCAGTCAGAGGGCATCGTCCCCGCGCCTGAGGCCACCCACGCGGTGCGCGCGGCGATCCACGAGGCCGAGAAGTGCCGCGAGTCGGGAGAGTCCAAGACCATCCTCTTCAATCTGAGCGGTCACGGAAACTTCGACATGCAGGCCTATACGGACTATCTGGGCGGCAAGCTGAAGGATCTCGACTACGCCGAAAACGAAGTGGCCATGGCGCTCGCCGGCCTGCCTTCGATCGGCTGAGGCACCGCCCAGGGAACAGAGGATCCTCGAACGCACGCCACGACCAGGAGAGCGCCGGATGCAACCGACACCACGCCTTGCCACTCCGACTCTGGCGCTCATGATCGCCGGGATCCTCGTTCTGACGGCTCCGGCCCTGGTCTTCACGGCCGAGCCCATGTCCCAGGCGGCGAACGAACCGCCGCCTGGGAACCTCGAACAGCTCGACCATTTCCAGCATCAACTCGAAGAACTCAAGCGGCGCGTCCAAGGCATGGAAGGCAAGCTGCGCGAATCGGCCACCGCGCGCAAAGGCGCCGACCAGGCCCGTATGGAGGCCGAGCGGCGACTGGCCGAGAAATCGCAGGAGGTCGAACACCAGAGGAACGAGACGCAACGGCTCCAAGGCGAAATGATCGCATTGGAACGCCAGATCGAGGAGAAGGACGCCGAGATCGCTCGACTGCACATGGACAGGCTCGATCTGCAATCGGAGCGCGACAAACTCAAGGACACGCTCACCGAGCACGAGGCCCAAATCGCCAGACTCGACGATGAGCTGCACACATCGACCAAAGCGCACGCCGAACTCGAATCCCGCTTGGCCGAGCTCCAGAACCAGATCCCCACCTCACAGGGCGGCACCCTCACGCCCGAGGCCGCACGCGAATCGGCCGCCGAGGCATTCGCCGTGCTGCAAGAAGCGCGACAGAACCCCAGCACGCCACCGGATCCGGCCACCAGCGATCGCATCCAAGCGGCCGAAGACGAACTCCAGCGCCGTCAATTCACCCTAGCCGCAGCACTCTCGGCCCAAGGCGTCTACCGAGTGCGGTCGAACGACACCCTCGCCCAGATCAGCAGCCGCTTCTATGGCAGCGGCAACCAGTGGCACACCCTCTTCGAGGCCAACCACCATCTCCTCGAAGACCCGGACCACCTCGCCCCCGGAATGTCATTGGTCATCCCCTGAAAGCGCAAGACCGGGCCGTTTGACGGCATGATCGCCGCCCTGGATTTCGCAAAGTTCCACCCAGGCTACTTAGCCCCGATGAAGCGATAGCGCAATCCGGGAGCACCACCCCGGACACCCACCAACCTTGCCATCAGTCGCAAGGCACGAAGAAAGCGCTCCCCAGCGCCTCCCGGCATTGAGCGGCAAACGCGTCCGCAGCTTCGGCCGTCTCGGCCGCGTCGGCCATCGCCCCCAACTGACGCGCCACACGGCAGGGCTCGGCCCGAACGCACCGCCAGCCCTTGCCGCACGCATGATCCACCAGACGCCCGCAATCGGCCGAGCGCGCCCCTGTCTCGGGTATCTCGGGTGCCTCCGGTCGACTCCAGGCATCCAGCATCCCAGCCTGGGGAACCGCCGTTCCCTCCCTGACGATCACCACCGAGCCGTCGGCGAGCCGATGCACCCCATCCCATAGCGGATGCCGCTGACCATGATCCAACTGCCAGGCACGATGGGTTTGCGAATCCACCTCGACCCGCGTCCCATCTGACAATTGCCCCTGCCAATCAGCCGCCATCGGCAGTGCGGCCCATATCAGCATGGCCATGAAGACCGTATATCGAAAGACGAATGCACGCATGTAAGCCACCGTAATCTGGTCTATCTTTTGCTTCGGCACACAGCTCAGGCGAGCGGGTCCAGAGCGGCAGAAGAACAACGATCAATCCGGCCCCACTCCCTCCCGACACGCTTAAAAACACTGTTTTCGGACCGGTTTCGATCCAGAGGACCGCTCCGCATCGATGTCACGATCGACGTGAAGAGGACGAAGAAAGGATGATGAAAACAAAAACGCTCTCGATCAGATCCAAAATCCTGCTGGTTGCAATCACCCCCATTCTCCTCGTTGTCGGTCTCTTGCTGACCCAGACGATCAGCAGTGAGCGTCAAGCGGGGGTGGAGCGGATCGAGAAGACCCGAGCCCTGCTCATGGCCGAAAAGGCGGCGCAACTGAAGAGCTATGTCGAACTGGCCATCAGCTCCATCAAAAAGATCTACGATGCAGCCGGACCGGAGGACACGGCGGCGCAGGAGCGCGCCAAGACGATTCTGCGCGAACTCAGCTTCGGCACCGACGGCTATATATTCGCCTACAGCTATGACGGCACCAACCAGGTGCTCGGCCCCAAACCGGAGCTTGAAGGCAAAAATCTCATCGCACTGCAAGACAAGGACGGAAAGCCGTTGATTCGATCGATGATCGAACAGGGCCGAGCGGGCGGTGGAACCTATATGTACAAATGGGACAAGCCCTCGACGAACGGCCTGGTGGATAAGCTGAGTTACGTCGGCCCCTTGGATAAATGGCAGTGGATCGTCGGCACCGGTATCTATATCGACGACATCGACGAGACGGTCGCGCGAATCGAGAAACAAGTCGATCAGTCCATCACCGCACGCATCATCAAAACGACATCGTTAGCTGCGCTGCTGATCGTACTCGCCCTGGCGGCGAGTATCTGGCTTTCGACTCGAATCACCCGCCCCTTGACTCACACCTCGGCCGCACTGCTCGAAATCGCCGACGGCGATCGCGACCTGACCCGACGCCTCAAGGAGGAGACCACAGACGAAGTCGGCAAGCTGTCGTCCGGGTTCAACCATTTCGTCGCCGAGATCCATCGCATCATCCAAAGCGTCGATACGGTCACGAAACGCCTGGCGGCCGCAGCCGAACAGATGCGGTACAACGCCGATCAAGCAAATACAGCGGCACAGAAACAGCGGCAGGGAACCGATCAGATCGCGGTCGCCATCAATCAGATGACCGCGACCGTCCAGGAGGTGGCGCACAATGCCTCGGAGGCGGCTCAAGCTGCGGAGTCCGCCGAGACCAAGGTCCAAGAGGGCATCTCGACTGTCGACGGCACCATCTCCTGCATCGGCGAGCTGGCGCGGCTCTCGGACGATGCGGCCGACATGGCGCGGACACTCTCGACGGAGAGCACGCACATCGGCTCGGTGCTAGACGTAATTCGCGGTATCGCCGAGCAGACCAATCTGCTCGCCCTGAACGCAGCGATCGAAGCCGCCCGCGCTGGCGAGCAGGGTCGCGGATTCGCCGTCGTCGCCGACGAGGTGCGCACGCTTGCGAGCCGCACGCAGCAATCCACCCTGGAGATCCAAGACATGACCCAGCGACTGCAGTCCGGGACCTCGGACACGGTCGAAATGATGACTCGCAGCGCCGAGCAGACCAAGCAGGCCGTCGAAATCGCCGAACGAGCAGGCGACAGTCTGCGCGCCATTTCGGAGGCGGTCGGCACCATCACGACCATGAATACCCAGATCGCGACCGCCGCCGAGGAACAGGGCGCGGTCGCGGAGGAGATCAACCGCAACGTCACGCATATCTCCGACACCGCCGATCACTCCGAGCGCGCAGCGAAGAGCTCGGCCGAGACGGCACGCGAGGTGAGCGAACTGGGCGGCGATCTCAGAGACTTGGTCGGAAACTTCAAGATCTAACGCACCCAGTGCGGCGGATCGATCTCGCAACGGCAGCCGTTCCGCCGAAGCTGAACGCAGAGAAAACGACGCATCGTGGAGTCACGCTGCGCAACAGCGCAAATGGAACATCGGCGGGTCAAGACTGCAACAGCGGCCACGTTCAAACCTCGCCGAAACGGCTCTCGACCGACAGGGACCGCATTGGCCCGTTACCTGCGTATGCAAGCGAGCGTCCTCTCTCAGGACCAAGCACGACATCCAACAGGAACACGACGAGGAAATCGCCAATGATCAAGGTCAGTGTCATGTATCCCAACACACCAGGGGCGCGCTTCGACCACGACTACTACCGCGACACGCACCTCCCCTTGGTGAAGGCGCGCATGGGCGAACACTGCAAATCCTATACGATCGATCGCGGACTGGGCGGCGGCGCCCCTGACGCACCCGCGACCTATGTCGGCATGTGCCACATCTTCTGCGATTCCGTCGAGTCCTTCCAAGCCGGATTCGGCCCGCATGCCGAAGAAATTATGGCCGACATCCCCAACTACACCGACCTGAGCCCAGTGATCCAGATCAGCGAGGTCGTTGTCGGCTGAAGCCGATTCAGACAGTGCGGCCTTGACAAGCCGCACTCTCCCACGTCCTCATCATTCCTGCTCTTCGCGTTTCCTGATGGAATGAAGACCGGCGCACACACCTCTTCGCAGCGCTCGACCGCGCCAGTCGCTGGGTCTACGTCGAGATCCTCGACGACACATCGACGGCCTCGACCTGCGGCTTTCTCGAACGCCTGATCGCCAAGGCTCCGTTCGCCCTCTCCAAGATTATTCTCACCGACAATGGCAAGGAGTTCGCCGACCGTTTCTGCGCCAAGGGCGAGCGGTCGCCGACGGGGCGGCATCGTTTCGATCATGATGCGAGTTTTCCATAGCGTTGAACCAACCAGACAGTTATTGAGTACAAAGAAAACTCAAACAGCCCTCCCAAAAACCATAGAACGGCCAGCATACCGGGGATCGGGTACACAAAATACTGATTCGCATTGACTAGAACACCTGCCAAGACCGAAAAAAACATCCCATGGATCAAGCTTTCAACTAAAGTCCCGCTCCTGCGCCACTTGTTGTAACTGACAACAAAAAGAATTGCCATCCCTATAGTGATAAAGAGAGATAGAAGCATCTTTTCCGACATATCGGGGCGCCGGATACTGGCAATCATTTCATTCTGGTCGGCAATAATAACCATGTGAAACAAGCCATTCCATATCATCGCCACGACAAAAATCAGCACCACTGAAAGCATGCTTCCTTTAATACTCACGATGTTCTCCTATGCGCATAACGCCAAGACTCGCAGAAAAACGACTGAAGGGAGCGAATCCTGTGAGCCGATTATTATGCATTTTTACTTATAATTCCATGGCCGTATGAATTGTCGATAGAACACAGCCAGACGCCGCCATGCGATTTATTGAATACGTATGTAGCCTTACGTTCGGCAGCCGGAAAACCTGGGCCAGATATAACAGTGTTTGCCAGCACCAAAGCTGTATCTCCCGACTCTAGTATCTCCATACCGTTTTGCTCAACTTGCAACCCGTTCTTGAAATATACAGCTATAGCTTCAAAAGCTTTACGGATTTCACTTTTACCCACCGCGTTCCGACCTGGCTCAATAACCAATACTGCATCATCAGTATAGATATCAATGAGCACATCAAAATCCTCATCAACGATAGCTTTGTCTGCCTTTTCAATTTGAAGCCGTATAGGATGTTGATTCATTTTCTCATTCCTAGCTTATGCATAACATCGCAAATGATCCGAGCGCGATTTTGGCGCGTCGACTGGATTTGTTTTGTTATGCGATCAATCACCGTACCGAATTCTAGCTGCCACTCCTGCGGACTGAGAATATACAAATATTACAGCCTGATTAACACCATTTAGTGACCTCCGTCCGACCAGATACTCAACAACCACCAGCTAAAGCTGGTGGGTTGAAGCTACGGACTGAAAGTCCGGATACGGGTCGAT
>NZ_JBHUHX010000012.1:0-25113 GCF_042682685.1 Thiorhodococcus fuscus | reverse complement strand
TTGCAAAAGGCTTCAAAGATAAATCTGACCGCCTAAAGGCGGTGGTTTTAACCCTGCTTCGGACAATAAAAAAGCCGTCAGCCTTCAGCGTTCTGTTTTCAGCCAGATGTCTCTCGCTGAAAGCTGATCGCTGAAGGCTGACAGCCGGTGTTGGTAGGCGCGATTGGACTCGAACCAACGACCCCCACCATGTCAAGGTGGTGCTCTAACCAACTGAGCTACGCGCCTGTCGTCGTTCAGAGCCCGCTATATTACGGATGCCTTTCGGATATGGCAAGCACTTTTTTCATTTTTCTTTCGGGACGGACTCGCGCCCATTCAGAAAGCCCCATTGGATCCAGCGACATTTGGACCCAGCTAGCCAACTCGCACCCGAGCGACAGCTACTATCGCGCCCTATCGCTCACAACAGACTTCGTCCGTATTGCCCGCTTCTAGCCTGCGGTCATCGAATCCCGCGCAGCACCACGGATATACTGCCCGCAAACCCGACACAGGCGCCACCACGAGCCTCCTCGCGGTTTTCTCAATCAACCAACGAGCATCGCTCGACAGGCAGAATCACTCGACAGAGACCATGAGCATCATCCGCGCAAACGATTTCATCCAAAGCGTCGCCGACGCGCTGCAGTTCATCTCCTACTACCACCCCCGCGACTACATCCAATCCCTGGCCGAAGCCTACGCGGCAGAGGAATCGCCAGCCGCCAAAGACGCCATGGCCCAGATCCTCATCAACTCCAGGATGTGCGCCGAAGGCCGTCGCCCCATCTGCCAAGACACCGGCATGGTGGTGGCCTTTCTCAAGGTGGGCATGGACGTGCGCTGGGAGACCGACATGAGCCTTCAGGCGATGGTCGACGAGGGCGTGCGCCGCGCCTATCTGCATCCAGATAATGTGTTGCGCGCCTCCATGGTGTCCCCACCGATCGGCGCGCGAAAGAACACGGGCGACAACACCCCCGCGATCGTCCATGTGGAGCTGATTCCGGGCGACGGAGTCGAGGTGCGCCTGGCGGCCAAGGGGGGCGGCTCGGAGAACAAGTCCAAGTTCGCGGTCCTCAACCCGAGCGACAGCCTGGTCGACTGGGTGCTCAAGACGGTCCCGACCATGGGGGCCGGATGGTGTCCGCCGGGCATGCTCGGCATCGGCATCGGCGGCTCCGCCGAGAAGGCGATGCTGCTGGCCAAGGAATCGCTGATGGAACCGATCGACATCCACGAACTCAAGGCACGCGGCCCATCCAATCCTATCGAAGAGCTGCGCCTGGAGTTGTTCGAGAAGGTCAACGCGCTCGGCATCGGCGCCCAGGGGCTCGGCGGACTCACCACGGTGCTGGACGTCAAGATCCTCGACTACCCGACCCACGCCGCCTCGCTTCCGGTCGCCATGATCCCCAACTGCGCCGCGACCCGACATATCGAGTTCACCCTCGACGGATCCGGACCGGCAATGCTGGAACCACCGAGCCTCGACGACTGGCCCGAAATCGCCTGGGAGGCAGGTGAAGGCGCACGCCGCGTCGACCTCGACCGCATCACCCGCGAGGAGATCGCGACCTGGAAACCAGGCGATCGGCTGTTGCTCTCGGGCAAGCTCCTCACCGGCCGCGATGCCGCCCACAAACGGATCACCGACCTGCTGAATCGAGGCGAATCGCTTCCGGATGGCGTGGACCTCACCAACCGCTTCATCTATTACGTCGGCCCGGTCGACCCGGTCCGCGACGAGGTAGTCGGACCCGCCGGCCCCACCACCTCGACCCGCATGGACAAGTTCACCGAGCAGATGCTCAGCCAGACCGGCCTGATCGGCATGGTCGGCAAGGCCGAGCGCGGCCCGGCCGCGATCGAGGCGATCAAACGTCACGGCGCCGTCTATCTGATGGCGGTCGGCGGCGCAGCCTATCTGGTCGCCAAGGCGATCAAAAGCTCCAGACTGATCGCCTTCGAGGAACTGGGCATGGAGGCCATCCGCGAGTTCGACGTCGAGGACATGCCGGTCACCGTCGCGGTCGACAGCCGTGGCGAGTCCGTCCACCAGACCGGCCCGGCCGAATGGCGCGGCCGGATCGGGCTCATCCCCGTGGAGGTCATCCAATGACGCACGACCAAGCCTTTCGCATCCATCAGGACGAGAACGGACACCGCGCCGGACTCGAATCCCAGCCCCGCCCGGAACCGGGCGACGGCGAGGTGCTGGTCCGAGTCACCCATTCGAGCGTCAATTACAAGGACGCGCTCGCCGGGACCGGACGCGGCAAGATCTTGCGCACCTTCCCGCTGATCGGCGGCATCGACGCGGCCGGCGAGGTCCTGTCCTCACAGCATCCCGCCTACCATGCCGGCGATGCGGTCATCGCCACCGGCTGGGGCCTGAGCTTCGATCACGATGGCGGCTACGCCCGCTATCTGTGCGTCCCCGGAGACTGGCTGGTCCCCATGCCGGAGGGACTGGACGCGCGCTCGGCCATGATCTTCGGTACCGCAGGCTTCACAGCCGCGCTCGCCGCCCATCGCATGCTGCTCAACGGCCAGCGCCCCGACATGGGGCCGATCCTGATCAACGGGGCCAGCGGGGGCGTCGGATCCATCGCCATCGCACTCTTCGCGCGACTCGGCTTCGAGGTGGTCGCCATCTCGGGCAAGCCCCAGTTCGCCGACTGGTTGAGCGGACTCGGCGCCAGCCGCATCCTTGGACGCGGCGCCCTCGCCGAGGCCAAGCGGCCGCTCGAAAAGGCGCAATGGGGTGGCGCGGTCGACAGCGTCGGCGGCGAGATGCTGGCCCAGCTCACCCGCACCATCGCTCCCGGCGGCACTATAGCCGCCATCGGACTCGCAGGCGGCGCCGATCTCAACACCAGCGTCATGCCCTTCATCCTGCGCGGCATCGCCCTGCTCGGCTGCAACTCGGTCGATGTGCCCTCCGCCCTGCGGCGCGAGCTTTGGCAGCACCTGGCCAGCGACTGGCGCCCTAGCGATCTGGACTTGCTTCTGACCGAAACCGTCGGACTGGCCGATCTGCCCAAAACCTTCGAGCGTCTGCTCGACGGCCAGGCCCACGGACGTATCCTGGTCGAGCTGGACTGACCCCACCGGTCCGCCCGGCAGGAATCCTGCCGGGCCTCTTGCGCAGCGCTCCGCTCAGGCTACACCTGTAGCCCGGACGAAGTGTGAGCGCAATCCGGGCTTACCAAAGTTTAACCAAGCGGAAAGGATCGCGAGAATTCGGGTTAAACCTTGATGCAAAAGCCTTTTTAAGCGATAGCGAACGCTTTTCCGCGCGCCTTGCCCGGAACGCCCTCTTGCACCCTCGACCGGCCTTGGTTGAAATTCGGTGCCCAAACTCAAGTCATCCAAACCCGAAGCCAAGGACCACGCTGTCGGCCGCCCATGATTCGCCCGCCACATCGCGCAACGACGTTTCACGGCGCTCCACCCGTTCGGCTCGCCGTCGATCAGGGCCAGAGCCCAGGCCGAAAGCCGGTAGCTGCCCCCTCCTCCAACACCCGACAAACCCACATGCGAACGAATGAACAGGAATAACCCCATGATCGAGGTTCGCGGACTCAGTCGCCATTACGGCACGCTCAAGGCGGTTCAAGAGGTCTCGTTCGAAATCGATCGCGGCGAGATCGTCGGTCTGCTCGGCCACAATGGGGCCGGCAAGACCACCATCATGAAGATGCTCACCGGCTATCTGGAGCCCAGCGCCGGAAGCATCCGCATCGACGGACTGGACATCGCCGAGCGACGACGCGAGGCCCAGCGACGCATCGGCTATCTGCCGGAGAACTGCCCCCTCTATCCCGAGATGACCGTGCTGGACTACCTGGACTACCAGGCATCGCTCCAGGGGCTCGCCCCCCGCCAACGCTCGACGGCCATCCGGCGCGCGGTCGAGCGCACCGAACTCGGACCCAAGGCGACCGCCGCCATCGGCACCCTCTCGCGCGGCTATCGCCAGCGCGTCGGCGTCGCCCAGGCGATCCTGCACGAGCCCGGGATCCTCATCCTCGACGAGCCCACCAACGGCCTCGACCCCTCGCAGATCCAGCATATGCGCGCACTGGTGCGCGAGCTGGCCAGCGACGCCACACTCATCATCTCCACCCACATCCTCCAGGAGGTCGAGGCCGTCTGTGGACGCGTGCTCATCATGCGCGGCGGACGACTGGCGCTCGACAGCCAATTGGACGCCATCGGACGCATGCCACGCTTGATGGTGACGCTGGACCAGGGACTCGACGCGGTCCAACCGGCCCTGTCCGGCCTGGATACCATCACCAGCGTCGACCTGCTCGACCGGCAGGACGGACTGCATCGCTTCGTGCTGGAGACTGCGGATCCGCGCGCGGCCGCCCCCCTGGTCGCCAGGGCCGTCGGCGAGCGCGGCTGGTCGCTCTACGGACTGGAGCAGGAGCATCAGAACCTGGAGGCGCTGTTCGGCGCCGTGACCCTGGAACAAATGGAGGTGGCCAATGGCTGAGATCCTGCGCATCGCTCGCCGCGAGCTGGCGGCCTTCTTCGGCTCCCCGGTGGCCTATATCTTCATCGGGACCTTTCTGGCGGTCTGTCTGTTCGTCTTCTTCTGGGTCGATGCCTTCTTCGCCCGCAACATCGCCGACGCACGTCCGCTGTTCGAGTGGATGCCGATCCTGCTGGTGTTCCTCTGCGCCGCGCTCACGATGCGACTCTGGAGCGAGGAGCGCCGATCCGGCACCATCGAAAACCTGCTGACCCTACCGGTCGCGGCACCCAAGCTGGTGCTCGGAAAATTCCTCGCCGCGCTCGGACTGGTCGCGGTCGCACTGGCCCTGACGCTGCCGCTGCCGATCACGGTCTCGCTGCTCGGGCCACTCGATTGGGGTCCGGTCGTCGGCGCCTATCTGGCCACCCTGCTGCTGGCGGCGGCCTATCTCTCGATCGGACTCTTCGTCTCGTCGCGCACCGACAACCCCATCGTCGCCCTGATCGGCAGCGCACTGGTGTGCACCCTCTTCTATCTGATCGGCTCGCCGGCCCTGACCAGCCTGGTCGGACACAGCGGCGGCGAGATCCTGCGTCTGATCGGCAGCGGATCGCGCTTCGAATCCATCACCCGGGGCGTGATCGATCTGCGCGACCTCTACTATTACCTGAGCCTGGTCGGCGCCTTCCTGGCCCTGACGATCTACAGCCTGGAGCGCCTGCGCTGGGCCGAGCCCCAGGCCAATCCGCGCCATCATCATCGCTGGATGCTGGTCACCGGGCTGGCCGTCGCCAACCTGATCGCTGCCAATTTCTGGCTCCAGGGCGTCACCCAGGCGCGCGCCGACCTCACCCAGGGGCGTCTCTACACCCTCTCCGAGGCCACCCGCACCTATCTCGACCAGCTCCAGGAACCGCTGCTGATCCGAGGCTATTTCAGCGCCGAGACCCATCCGCTGCTGGCGCCGCTGATTCCGCAGCTGCGCGATCTGCTCAAGGAGTACGAGATCGCCGGCAAGGGCAAGGTCCGGGTCGAGATCGTCGATCCCCAGCAGTCGCCGGAGCTGGAACGCGAGGCGGGCGAGCTGTACGGCATCCACCCGGTGGCCTTCCAGACCGCCAACAAGTACCAGGCGGCCGTGGTCAACTCCTATTTCGACATCCTGGTCAAATACGGCGACCAGTACGAAACACTCAACTTCCAGGATCTGATCGACCTCAAGGTGCGCAGCGAAACGGATCTCGACGTCCGGCTGCGCAATCCCGAGTACGACCTGACCCGCACCATCAAAAAGGTGCTCTACGGCTATCGCGGGGGCGGCGATCTCTTCTCCAGCCTGACCAAGCCGCTGCATTTCACCGGCTTCATCTCGGCGCCCGACAGCCTGCCCGAGCCCTTGCCCGCCTTGCAGAAGGATCTGAAATCGGTCCTGAGCGATCTGGCCGAACGCTCGTCCGGACGCTTCAGCTTCGACTTCAAGGACCCGACCGCCGGGGACGGAGCCGTCGCCAAGCAGATCCGCGAGGAGTACGGCTTCGAGCCACTGATGCTAAGTCTGCTTGACCCCAAGCCCTTCTATTTCTACATGGTCCTGCAATCGGGCGATCAGAGCGTCCCCATCCCGCTGCCCGAGCCGCTCGACCGCGCCGGCCTGAACCGTGCCATCGAGGCCGGTATCAAGCGCTTCGCGCCCGGCGTCTTGCGCACGCTGGCGCTTTATGAGCCGCAGAGCGCGCCCAACCCCTATGGCGCACCGAGCGGCGGCGATTACAGCCTGCTGCAACAGACCTTGCAGGAGAACTTCCAGGTCCAGGAGACCGATCTCGAATCCGGACAGGTACCCGAGAACGCCGATCTGCTGATGGTGCTGGCCCCTGAGAATCTGGACGAGAAGCAGCAATTTGCGATCGATCAGTTCCTGATGCAGGGAGGAACCGTCATCCTGGCCGCTTCCAGCTTCAAGGTCGACCTCTCGGGCGGCGCCATCGACGCCCACAAGACCCCGACCGGACTGGAGGACTGGCTGAAACAACAGGGCGTGACACTGGGCGACAGTTTGGTTCTGGATCCGCAGAACACCCCCTTTCCCATCCCGGTGCAACGCAACGTCAGCGGTTTCGTGGTGCAGGAGATCCAAACCCTGGATTACCCCTATTTCCCGGACGTCCGCAACGACGGACTGGCGCAGGACTCGGGGATCACCTCCAATCTGGGGCAGGTCACCATGAACTGGAGCTCGCCGATTCAGATCGATCGCGAGAAGAACGCCGGCCGTCATCTGGTCGAGCTGATCCGCAGCTCGGATGACGCCTGGACCAGCGACTCGGAGAACATGCAGCCCGACTTCGACACCTATGGCGACATCGGCTTCAAGCATGGCGATGACACTGGACGCAAACTGCTGGCGGTCTCGATCGAGGGACGCTTCCAGTCGCCCTTCGCCGGCAAACCCTCGCCGCTGCTGCCGAAAGAGGAGATGGCCAAGAGGGCCGACGCCGAGACGGCCCAGGATGCCGACGACGCCGATGCGGACAAGACACCACCGGTGATCTCGGGTGTCGTGGAATCCTCGCCCGATTCGGCCCGACTGATCCTGATCGGCTCGTCGAGCTTCCTCTCGGACACCGCTATCAGTCTGGCCAACGAGGCGACCCAGACCCGGTATCTCAAGCCGGTCGAGCTGATCCAGAACGCGGTCGACTGGTCGCTGGAGGATCGCGGGCTGCTCAATCTGCGCGGACGCGGCCAGTTCAGCCGCATGCTCGACCCCATCGGTCAGCAGGCGCGGCTGTTCTGGGAATCGCTCAACTATCTGCTGGCCTTGGCCGGGCTCGCGCTGGTCTATTGGATCCATCGTCGCGCCCGCAACCGGCGTGAATCGGCCTATGCGGCCATCCTCGGCACTGGGGAGGCACGGGCATGACGGACAAGAAGCTGACGGAGTCGAACATGGCACAGACCCCATCGCACTCGACCAAGACGGAAACGGGCTGGCGCCCGGATCTGCGCGCCCCAGTGGTCATCGGCCTCATCGCCCTGCTCGGGGTGCAACTGCTGCTTGCGCTCGGCGTCTCGCTGAGCGAGTCGCACATGACCGCCGTCACGCCCCGGACACCCCTGGCCGACTTCAAGCCCGATCAGGTCGAGCAGGTCGCCATCGCCGGGGACAAGGAGGCGGACAGCCTGACGCTCAGTCGCACCCCAGAGGGACGCTGGGTCCTCGCGGACCTCGCCGATTTCCCCGCAGACGGGGCCAAGGTAGACCGGCTGCTGACCCAACTTGCCGAGATCAAGCGCCCGCTGCCGATCGCGACCAGCGAGGAGGCACGTAAGCGTTTCAAGGTGGCCGACAGCGACTTTGAGCGCCGTGTGGTACTGCACGGCAAAAATGGCCCGCTGGCGACATTGCTGTTCGGCGAGTCGGGCGGATTCCGGCGACTGTTCGGCCGCCCGGCCGAGGATCCGGCCGTCTACGAATTGCCGCTTGCGATCTCGGACATCTCCAATCGGCGCGACGACTGGCTCGCTCGGGACCAGTTGCAGATCGATGGAACCAAGATCGCCAAGATCGGCGTGAACGACTGGACGCTGATCAAGGACAAGGACGGCTGGACGTTGGAGGGACGCGACTCGGCGGTCGACCAGGACGCCGCCTCGCAGCTCGCCATGAAGGCCGCCAACCTCGCTTACCGAGGGGTGCTGGGCACACAGGAGGATCCGGCCTATGACCAGCAGACACCCAAGCTCGTCCTCAAGGTCGACCTCGACGGGGAAAAGTCGCGGACCTATCGCATCTCGCAGGCCAAGGAGAGCGAGGACTATGTACTGAAGGATGCCGACCGCCCCTACTACTTCAAGCTATCCAAATACGATCTCGAAGGACTGCTTGATCTGAAGGTCGACTCGCTACTGGTGAAGCCGGCCAAGCCGGAGCAGACGGAAACCGCGACCAAGGGAGACGAGGTGAAGCAGGCACCCGAGCACGCGGCAACGACTCCGAGCGATATAACGCCCTCGCAACCCAAGACGAAAAGCGAGCAGACCGGCGAAGAGACGACCACTCCCCCAGTCGAAGCAAGGCCACCCGAGGTCACTCCGACGGAAACGCCTGCACCGAACTGAGACGAACGCCGCTTCGCGAAGCGGATGCGGCTACCACCCACTGGATCGCTGGCGGTTGGTGGCCTCATCCATCCCCTCACTCCTCGGCAAGCTCGCCGAGGAGTTCCCCCTCAGCCCTCGCTCAGAGGCCGCGCCTTCACGCAAGGTGGCCCCAGTCCCTCCAGTCGCAGTAGCTTTCTTGCCAGGTCGATGTTGATTATAGTGACCGACGCCAGTCGGCTCGCCACTGACCAACCGATCCGAAGCGGGCCTGAAGACATCGCGTTCCCGGATCGGCCTCCACGAACCCCGCGACACGAGCGACGACGCCCCATGAGTCTACCGGCCGAAATCGAGCTTCTGTTCGAGCTATCGCTCGCCATCGGCGACAGCACCGAACTGGAACCCATGCTGCAACGCTTCCTGGTCGATCTCCAGCGTCTGCTCGACGGCAGCGGCGGCGCCATTCTACAGGTCCAGCAACAGGGCCTGGATGTGGGGACAACGCCCGATCCGATCGTCTGCACCGTTCCCCAGACGCTGCCGCGCACTCCCTGCTACGACGCATTCTGGAAACACTGGTCGACCACAAGCCTCTACGAGACCCTATCGCAACGGCCGAACGAGCTGCCGTTGGTGTCGCTCCACGACGACTGCGTCGTCCATGCCTTTCGTCTGCCCGGATTCGGCATCCTCCTGTTTCTCAAAGGACGCCGCTCCGGTCAGATGTCGAACCGGATGCAGCATGCCTTCGTCGCGCTGGCCCGCAAGCTCGGCAATGCCGCCAATGCCTGTCTCTATAAGACCCAGATGCGCCGCCAGAACCAACGCCTGGAACTGGCGCGCGCATCCGCCGGGATCGGGGTTTGGGAATGGGATCTGACGTCGGGGCGTCTCCACTGGGACGGGAAGATGCGCCAACTGTTCGGCATCACCGATGACACCTTCGGCGGAACCTGCGAGGACTGGCTGAGCCGCATCCATCCGGCCGATGTCGAAGGCGTGCAGTGCACGCTGGATCGCCTCGCCAAGGAGACATCGGAGACTGAAGTGATCCAGTTCCGCGCGACGCGCCCGGATTCGCAGATCCGTTATCTACGTGGACAGGCGACGCTCATCCGCTCACCGGCGGGCGAGCCGTTGCGCATGGCGGGTATCTGCATGGACGTCACCGAGAGCAAGCTCACAGAATCCGCCCTGCGCCAGGCCCGCGACTTGGCCGAGGCCGCCAATCGTGGCAGAAACCTGTTCGTCTCAGGCTTGACCGACCAGATCCAGTCGCCACTCTCGGCCATCCTGGAAATGACCGCACTGACGCTCGACTCCGATCTGAACTCGATCCAGCGCGACCGGATCGAGCGGATCAAATCGGCCGGAGAGACCCTGGTTCGGGTCATCGACGATTTGGTGGACTTCTCGCGCATCGATGCCGGCGAAGTGCAGATTCAGTCGATCCCCTTCAATCTGCCCATCATGGTCGCCGAGGCACTCAAACCGCTGGCCATGCAGGCGGAGGACAAGGGTCTCGTTTTCGTCGAGGATGTGCCAGAAGACCTGCCGCAATACCATCTTGGGGATCCTGGGCGGATCCGCCAGGTATTGACGAGCCTCGTTTCAACCGCGATCGACCTCACGGACCGGGGCGAGATCCGGACTCAGATGAGCTACCGCGCCGATCCGGGCACCAAGAACGACGAGATCCAGCTCTCGATCCTCAGCGATGGCATCAAGATTCCGGCCAACGACCTGCGTCAACTCATCGACGCGCTCGACTCGGCGCCGCCAGACGCCCGGACGCAGCGCCCCGATGGCACCGGATTTCGCCTCGCCATGGCGGGACGACTGATCGAGCGCCTGGGCGGACGCCTCTGGCTGGACGCCCACCCCGAGCGCTCGACGACCTTTTTCATCGCCTTGAACCTACCGCGCACGAAATCGCCGGAGATCCACAGACGCACTCGGCAGACTTGGCAGGACAGACGGGCACTGATCGTCGAGCGCCACGCACTCACCCGCCGAACGCTCGGCTATTGGCTGCATCAATGGGGATTCGCGACTCAGGAGGCGATCGACGCCCAGCAGGCACTCCAGCATATCCACGAAGCGGTCGAGACCTCCAGACCGTTCGATGTCATGCTGACCGACGCCTCCCTGCCCGGAATGGATGGCTACGCGCTGATCCAACAGCTCTCAAGCAAGGACCTGATCGGACACACCAAGATCGTCTTGATCGCGTCCGGTCCTGGCCGAGGCGACGCGCAACGCTGCCGTGCGCTGGGCATCCCCGCCTTCCTCACCAAACCGACGCTACCCGACCAACTCCACGAGGTATTGAGCCGTCTGCTGGATCCCGGCGAGGGCCCGCCGACATCCCAACTGCTCACGCGCTATGACCTCCTGGAACAGCGACAGCGACTGCGGATCCTGCTTGCCGAACACAAGGCGCTCGACCGCAAGCTCGCCGAAAGCCTGCTCGGCCAGTGGGGTCACGCGGTTACGAGCGTCGAGGACGGCCCCAGCGCCATCGAGCGTTTCGCGCCGCTGGACTTCGACCTGATCCTGCTCTCGATGCAGATACCAGGAACGGACTACCTCGAAACCGCTCAGGCACTCAAGGCCAAGGAGGAAGGCGTTGGCTCCACGCCGATCATCGCCATGTCTGCCAACGCACTGGAGAGCGATAGGATGCAGTGCCTAGAAGCCGGACTCGACGAACACATCGCCAAGCCGATCGAGCCTCGAATTCTCCAAGACCTGATCCAGCGCTTCACGCTCGACCAAACAAACGCGCTGAAGCGGCGTTCTGACATGCTCGCGTTCTGAGCAGGTGCCAAAATCCCGGCACCCCAAGGCCCCTCGCACGACCGAATAGAACGCGAGCTTGCCGACGGCTAGGCGATCGCCTTAGATCTTGAAGCGATCGACACGCTCCTGCAGTTGCATCGACAGTCGGGAGAGCTGATCGCTCGACGCCGCGATCTGCGCCGATCCCTCCGAGGTCTGATCGACCGTCGCCGAGATGTTGTGGATGTTGCGGTTGATCTCCTCGGCGACCGCTGTCTGTTCGTCGGCGGCGCTGGCGATCTGGCGATTCATGTCGCTGATGCTGGTGATCGACGCGCTGATGGTCTGCAGGGTTACGCCGGCCTTCTGTGCCTGATCGACGCTCTCGCGTGCCATCGCCTGCCCCTTTTCCATCACACGCACTGCGCCCATCGAGCCATTCTGAACCCGCTCGATCTTGCCTTGGATGTCCTGGATCGAGGACTGCGTCCGACTGGCCAGAGTGCGAACCTCGGCCGCCACCACGGCGAATCCGCGGCCCTGCTCCCCAGCGCGCGCGGCCTCGATGGCGGCATTCAGCGCCAGCAAGTTCGTCTGCTCGGCAACGCCGCGAATGACGTCCAACACCGCGCCGATCTCCTTGCTGTCGTCGGAGAGGCGCTCGATCACCTTGCCCGCCTCCTCGACCTCCAGGGCCAGGGATTCGATCGCCGCAATGGTCTGGTTGACCACCTCGCCACCCGCCTCGGTTTCTCGATCCGTATCCTGAGCGGCGCTGGCCGCCGAGGCCGCGTGTCGCGCGACCTCCTCGACGGCGGCCAACATCTCGTTCATCGCTGTCGCCACCTGATCGGTCTCGGACTGTCCAACTTGAACCTGCTCGCGGGTCTGCTCGCTGGTCGAGGCGAGTTGGGTGGCCGCCGTCGCGACCTGATCGCTGGCCGACGACACCTCGCGCAACAGAGTTTTGACATCGAAGGCCATGCGCGAGATGGCCGCCAGAAGACTGGTCTCGTCGCCGCGACGCAACTCGATCTCGGAGGCCAGGTCGCCACTCGCGATGCGGTTCACGACTGCGACCACGCGCGCGGGCTCGTCGCCGAGCTGACGCAGCGTATCGCGGGTGATGAACACACCCAACCCGCCGGAAAGTATCAACCCCACCAGAATCCCGATGCCATTGATCATCATCATGGTCGAACCCGCCTTGTGGGATGCCGCAAGCTGGGCGGTCGCCCCCTGGTTCTTGAGCGCAACCATGGACTCGATCAGCACGCCGACCCGATCCGAAAGCAGGAAGGTGTCCTCAATGATCTTGGAGTACTCGGAAAACAGAGGCGCATACTCATCGGCCCCCGATGTCTGGCTCATACGGTCAACCAAGACATCCAATTTTTCGTAGCTGGCACGCCAGATCTTGTACTCGGCCAGGAAGGCCTCATAGACGGTGCGCTCCACCTTGTTGTGCGGCAACACCTCGTATTTGGTGAGCGAATCCTCAATATTGCGCCAGGATGCATCGCGCTGGCGGGCCAACTGCTTCAATTCCTTGCCCAGTTCCGGCGACCAGATCGGCAACGCCTTGACCTCATAGGTCTGAGCGCGAATCTGAAGGCGCTCGTAATTCAGACGATTCAGCTGGGTTATGGCGGGCAGACTTTCCTGGCTGATCGTGTCGAGATGCGCATTCATTTCCATCTCGCCCTTGATACCGAACAGCCCAACGATCAGGACGATCATTGCCACCGACAGGAAGCCGATCAGCAACTTCACACTCAATCGAACCTTACTCATGACATACGTCTTCCTAGTGGATCTGAAAAACAAAAAGCGCCTCGACGGCGCTTGATCCGGGAGCGCTTCGAAATTACCGAAGCAGCCGTGAGACTATCGTAATGAGTCTAAGGCTATTGAGCTAACTGAATATGCCAACCGGTTCACTGCGCGGACCATCGAGATGCGCCACGCCAGCCAACACGCGATTGCTTCCAGCCCGCTTGGCAGCATAGAGGGCATCGTCCGCCTGAAGATAGAGCTGATCCAAATCCATTCCGGCGCGATGTGCGGCAACACCAATACTGACACGGCCGGTCACGGTCTCACCCGTCGGAGTCATGACAGATTTCCGAGCGAGCGCCTGCCGAATCCGCTCCGCACATTCCATGGCGGCAGACAGATCCGTCCCAGGCAGAAGAACGGCGAACTCATCCCCGCCCATCCGCACACAGAGATCTGCTGTCCGGGTTACGGAGGTCAGGGTGTCCGCCACCGCGCAGAGAAGCTGATCGCCAACCGGGTGGCCATAGGTGTCGTTGACGCCCTTGAACCGATCCAGATCCATCACCAGGAGCGCAATCGGATGACGTTGGCGCACGCTATCGGCCAACCACTGGGCCCCCTGCATGTTAAAGGCACGCCGATTTCCCAAACCGGTCAGAGGATCGCGCTCCAACTGCTGGGAGGTCTTGAAAAAGCGCAGCGCGTTGCGCAACGACTGAGCGGCCAGACCCAGCAGGCTCTCGATACGCATCTGATCCGTTTCGGAGAAGCGCCGGCCGCGCATCAGCTTGAGGATCCCCATCTCCTGTCCGTTCAGGGTCAGGTCATACTCCAGACGATGACGGTCCGGCGTTCCGCCACTGAACTCGCAACCATATTCGGCATGACGATATTCCCACCCGCTATGGTCGACCAACTCACGCAGAAAATCGTTGAGTGTCTCCAAGACCGCGTCCAAATCGAGCGACACGGTCATCGCCTGCAGAAACCGCACGGTATCGATGGCATCGGTCGGCTGCTGCACCGGCTGCGCCGCCGAGGAGACGAGGGTAAGACGCGGCGTATCGACTTGGCTGATGGTATTCACGGTGTGCCCCGATAACATGGTTCTACGGTTCTACAGCTCAAATGCAATCGGCGCGCCAACAAACAAAAGCCTTATTAAACAGAAATATAAAATGACAAAGAGCAAACAGCGAAGTCTCTCGCCAACATCTTGACAGCGCCACAAAAACAGTGATTGGCCACGACCAAGGATCGATCCGCACTTGCGGCCACGCGACATGGGACAGACAATCTCCACATGCCAGCCTGTTAATGCCGCTCCTCGTCTCATGCAAACCGTACTCGGTCTCGCGCCTCTTCTGCGCCAAAGCCTGTCCGGCGCTGACCTGACCTCCCTCGGTCAGACCCTGATCCAGCGTGCCAGCGCCGACCCCAACGATAGCGCCGCGCTCATGGACGCCGCGATCCTGATGCAGTTTCGCGGACAACCTGAACTCGCCATGGAGCTTCAGCGAGCGGCGCTCAAGATCGACCGCCAATACCAGGTCCAATCTTCACGCCCGGCACGCTTGAATCTGCTCGGGATCGTTGCTCCGGGCGAGCTCATGGCCAACATGCCGCTCGAATGCCTGCTTGAAGACTCCGATATCGGTCTGACGCTCCATTACGCAACCGCCGAGGAAGCGCACGCCGACGCCTTCGATCCGAACCAACTGCCCGATCACGATCTACTCTTCGTCGCCATCGGCGAATCGGACACCAACCGTCCACTTCTCGACGCCTGGCAGCTACGCCTGAACGACTGGCACAAGCCGGTGATCAATCCACCGCCAGCGATCCTCCGAACGGCCAGAGATCAGGCGCATCGGCTTCTCTCCGACATCCCAGGGGTTCTGGCTCCGTCGACCTGGCGCCTCGATCGGGGACAGATCCAGACGATCATCGCGCAGGGGCACTTTTTCCCCACGCCCCCCGACTCCAGCCCGGAAAGCATCCCGCTGATCCTGCGCCCGGTCGATTCCCATGCCGGTCAAGGACTCGTCAAGACCGAGAGCAACGACGAATTCCTGACGGCCCTCGCGACATTTCCGGACCAGGAGGTCTTCCTGTCGCCCTTCATCGATTACCAAAGTGAAGATGGGCTGTACCGCAAGTATCGAATCGTCATGATCGACGGACAGCCATTCGCCTGCCACATGGCGAGTTCCCGGAACTGGATGATCCATTATCTGAACGCAGGGATGGAAGACAGCGAGGAAAAGCGCGCGGAGGAAGCGACGTTCATGGCCAATTTCGATCAGGATTTCGCCCTCAGACATGGCGAGGCATTGAGCGCCATCCAGGGTGCCATTGGGCTCGATTATCTCGGCATCGACTGCGCCGAGCTGCGTGACGGCAACCTGTTCATCTTCGAGGTCGATCCAGCGATGGTTGTTCATGCAATGGACCCCATCGACCTCTACCCCTACAAGCAGCCCGCAATGCGCAAGATCTTCGATGCCTTCGACGCACTGCTCACCCGGCGCGCGCAAGAATCCGCAGAACCGAACGGCATCGGATGAACGCACTCAGCAACGCGCTCAATTTCTCCGGTGGTCCCGGGGTTCTGCCCGAGTCCGTGCTGAACGAAGCGCAGAAGGCCATCCACTCGGTACCCGAGGTCGGACTCTCCGTGCTCGGCATCAGCCATCGCTCGGACTGGTTCGCCGCCGTCGTGGAGGAGGTCGAGCGCAATATCCGCCAACTCCTTCAACTCCCAGACAGCCACGCCCTGCTCTTGCTCCAAGGCGGCGCCACACTCCAGTTCAGTATGGTCCCCATGCTGCTGCTGCGCGGTTCAGGCAAGACGGCCGAATATATTCACAGCGGCTACTGGAGCCGCCAGTCCATCCCACCGGCACAATTGGAGGGTGATGTGCGCGTGCTCTGGGACGGCGAGGCGTCCGGCTTTCGCCGTCTGCCGGCGGCCTCCGAACTGAACCACAGCGCCGATGCGGCCTATTTTCACTATATCTCGAACGAAACGGTCGAAGGCATCCAGTTCAACGAGATCCCAGGACGCGAAGACGTTCCGAGGGTATGCGACATGTCTTCCGACTTCCTGTCGCGCCCATTCGACCCCGACCGCTTCGACCTCATCTATGCCCATGCCCAGAAAAATCTGGGGCCGGCCGGCGTCACGATCGTCATCGTCCGGCGCAGCATCCTCGATCAGGTCCCCGACGGCATTCCGGCACTGCTCGACTACCGCGCGCACCTCAAGGCCCACTCCATCTACAACACCCCTCCCGTCTTCGCCATCTATGTCGTGCTTCTCGTCACTCGCTGGCTGATCGAAGACATCGGCGGGCTCGAACGAATGGCCGCCATCAACCAGCACAAGGCCGATGCGCTTTACGCCATCATCGACTCACACTCGGATTTCTATCGGGGATGGGCGAGATCCGAGAACCGCTCGCTGATGAATGTCACCTTCGAGCTGCCTTCAACGGATCAGGAAGCGGCATTTCTGAATCAGGCCAGAACCATAGGCTTCAGCGGACTGAAGGGACATCGCTCGCTCGGAGGGATCCGAGCCTCCATCTACAACGCCATGCAGCTCGACGCCGTCGAGTCGCTCTGCGAATTCATGGAGGATTTCGTGACCCAGGCACGACGATAGGATGAGGATCGAAGAAGACACATCGCAACGGCTCACAAACAGAAGCCCGGCCGAATCCAGCGTGCGCGGGCTTCAATGCAGGTAGGCGGCTCCCTTAGGATGCCTTCCGCAGAAGATCTGGAATTGCATCCCACGCGGACTTGACCTCACGGAGCAAACGAATGACTTCATCCAATGCATCGGTGTCATTGTGAATGTTCGCCTGCAACAAGCGTCGCGTCATGTATTCGTACAGCGAATCCAGATTGCCCGCAATATCTCCGCCCTGATTGAGGTCCAGAGAAGAGCGCAATCCACCGATGATCGAAATTGCCTGCGTCAGCTTATTGCCTTTGAGCTGAATATTCCCCTGCTCCATGGCGCCCTTCGCCACCGCGATGCGTTCCAGTGCTCCCTCGAATAACATTTGAATCAAACGGTGAGGGTCGGCAATCGTGGCCTCGGCCAACGCACCTGATTGACGATACTGTTGTAGTTCTCTGCGCATCGCATACATGATATTCATCACTCCCGACGAGTGGCTATAAGGATTTACAACTTGGCTAGGAATTGAACCCAACCCATTCGAAGACAATCACGGCAGATGGAATCGATCGGTCAGCACCTCTAGAAATCCGCCAGCAACCTCAACGCCTGATCGAACCCAATTTTCCGGATGACAGATCGGCGCTCGCCATCCATCACCCTGATCAGCACACGCCCCGTCGCCTCATTCAAACAGAACTCCAAGGCGTGTCTATCATCCTGTAGAAAACGTCCCATCGATTCGCGTACCGGATCATAGTCCGCCATCCAGAGTGCTTCATCAGATTCACTCGTGTGCTTGGACGAGATCGTCCCTCGCTTGGAAGATACCGACCTGAGGTTCGGAATCGCGTCAGTCATGAGAAGAACCTCGTCGTCCAGCGCATTGGCTCAGAGTCGAAGCCTCACCAAAACACCTTTCAACACAGTGATGTACCAATCTTGATTAGAGTAACGGCAAAGCACGCGGATTCTTGAGGCCGGAATCAGGCTTGCGCATGCAAAAAAAATCGCCGAAGCGGCGATTTTTGTAGTCACGATGCGATCTGCTGTTAGCGAAGACGTGCACTCCTCCGCCGAAGCAGGATTAAGTGCTTAATTATCATTTGCTTGCAGTAAATGGCAAACGATTGACCAACCCCTCTAACTGACTGCCGGTGGAACTCAGAGAATCCAAGATGGTTTCCATCGAGATGAACTGGGCGGTCAAGCGCGCACTGACTTTCTCCATGCGAGAATCGAGCTTCTTCTGATCTTCGCCCAGATCCTTAAGCCGGCTCTCGATATTTTTCTCGCGCATGTCGATCAGCCCCGAAGACTCGGTGAACTCGTCGATCAGCTTGGACAATTCGCCAGCGAAACCACGTGCTAACTTGAATTCGAACGCGCCCTGCGCCTTCGCTCCCTCCTTGACGGTCAGATTGAGGCCATAGACCTTCGATTCCAGATCAGGCAGCAGCACGTTCCCTGCGCCGAACCCCTCGACGCCGTCGATGGTACCGGCCACATCAACCCCCGTAGTACCGCTGAGGGCGTCTTCAATGCCCAATTTGCCAATATCGGCGCCGATTTCAGTGAAATCCACAGCGGAGTCCGAACCAGTCGAGCGAGAGACGAAAGAAAATCGATCGGTGACCGAGTCATAGGACACATCCACCCCAACCCCTGCATCTCCTAGCGCTGCATCCGCATCGAGCGCCGCTTGCAACCCCGCACGCACATCATCCGCCGTCGCATAAGAGCCCGACAGCTGAACTAGATTGGACTCGACGCCATCGACACTGATCTTGAAACTATAGCCACCGCCAGAAGCATTCAAATTCGTCGTAAAGGCATCGGTAGCCGCATCGAAATTAGCATGGCTCACCGCGTTACCCTTCACCTCGGCATGCGTCAAGGCAATGCCCAGCGTTCCTATATTGGCGCCGACCGCAGAGAAACCCACCTTCGAAATCGAGCCATACTCACGCGAAACGAAGTTGAATGCATTGGCATCCGAATCATAAACGACATCGACCGCCGCGAAGGACGCCTTGAGTCTGGAATCGCCATTGATCCGTGACTGCAAATCCGCCCGTAGCTCCTCGACCGAGGCATATTGACCAGTTAACTCGATCAGATTCGATTCTGCCCCGTCGACACTGATCTTGAAACTATAACCGCCACCAGATGTATCCAGCACCGAAGAGAAGTCATGAGTCATCGCCCCACCAAGGGCTTGGCCGCGCGTCGGGTCGCGTGTGATTTCGGCCGTATAAACTCCAGAGTTGGCCTTTGATGCGAAGCTTCCCTGATTGATCGTGATCGCCGTGTTGGTCGTACTGGTCGTCGTCGAGAAAAGCGATTCTAACAAGGCGAAATTATTGCTTATCGCCCCAGATAAATCCGCTTCTTTGATCGACAGCGTCCCATCAAGTTCGGTGCGAATGCCAACATTTGCGACAGAGTTAAAACCGCTTTCGAGCCCCGGAACAGCGCCGCCGAGCATCTCACGCAATCGCGTGACCATCATGCGTGCGGAACTGTCGCCTGCGAGGTCTCCGCGCACCAGGTTTTCGTCCTCATCACGCGTGTAACCCACAAGCCCCTGGACCGTTTCTTGAAAAGTGTTATAGGCATCGACGAAATCGCGTATTGCCCCCTCTACAGCACTTTTATCCGCGCTGATCGAAAAGGTCATACTCTCGGTTGATGGCTTGTCCAGATTAAAGGTAAAACCCTGAATCACGTCGTCGATCTTATTGCTTTCACGAGACACCGCCAAGCCGTTGAGCTCCAATCTTGCATCCTGGCCCTGCTGAGTTTCCGTCGCGTTCGAATAGTTCGTTGCATTGAATTCAAAGGCGTCCAGGCTCGGATCATCAACAGTGATTTCCATCGCATTGGAGGCGCCTGAAGGCGCGGTCAGCATCAGCTGGAACTTGCCGTCAACCTTGAGCACCGACGCCTGAACACCCGCATCCTGGCTATTGATCTTCTCCGCAATGGTATCAAGCGAATCGGTCTCCTCGATCGCTATCGACAGGGCCGCACGATCGCCATTGACGGAAAATGTCGTCGGAATGTCGTTATCGGCACCGGTATAACCCCAGTCACCGAAGCGAATGCTCATGGTGCCGGACTTGCCGAGCGCGGCACCGCGGTCGCTTTGAGTCGCCGCAGTCATCGCTAGGGATTGAGCGGTCGCGACTTGCAAGACCTTTAGACTATAGGTCCCGGTCTGAGCGCCAGGACTGAGGGTTTCAGCGGTAATCGAATCAGAGCTTGGCACCGCCACCGTGCGCGCATTGAAGAGATCGTTATCGCTCAAGGTATCGATCGAGGTCTTGAGCGTATCGAGCGCGCTTGCCAACTTACCGTAGCCAGAGATCTGAGCCTTGAGCGACTCGGTGCGCGTATCGATCCGCTGCTGCTGTGGAGCCTTTTCAGCCTCGACGAGCTTAGAGACCAGGCTGGAAATATCGATCCCAGATCCGATGCCAAGCGTATTGACGATGTTGCTGGCCATGGCTCTTGATCCCCTGCCTCGGCAATGCCGAATAATCGATTGAATATGACGGATCGCGCATCCGCAGTTTAGGCCTTTTTAGGCCTTTTTATTGAAGATCAACCCAACCAATCCATCCACATACTCAGCGAACTTCAAGGTTTCTTCACTGGGAATCTGGCGAATGACTTCATCGGTCTGTGCATCCATGACCCGAATCACCATGCGACCGGAATCGTCGTCAAGTTGAAACTTCAGTGACTGCTTGCCGTTCTGCATCATCTCATTGATACGCTCCACGGCGTCGGTTACCTGCTCATAGGTATCCGTCTGCCCCGCAGCCTTCATGCCTGTTTGAGTACGGTCATCGACCGAACGCACATCCTGTGCGGCCCGATCCATAGCCTTGACCTCTTGCCCTTGGCGCTGGGCCGCACCAGATGTCGAAGACGTCGATGTAGCCGGTATTTGACTGACCGATGCCACACTGTAGATATCGCTGCCCATGTTCCGCCTCCAAGTTCAGTTGCGCAGCCTCCAAACGGAGGCCGCGCGTCGTCCTTCAGCCTTAAGACATCACCTTAACGCAGGAGCGAAAGAACCTGCTGAGGCGCCGAGTTGGCCTGGGCCAACATCGCCGAACTCGCCTGCTGCAGAACCTGAGACCGCGAGAGATTGGCCGTCTCGGCCGCGAAGTCTGCGTCCTGAATACGCGAGCGCGAGGCGGTGGCATTCTGCGAGATGCTCGACAGGTTATTGATGGTGAAGTCCAAGCGGTTATTCACCGCACCCAGGTCGGATCGAGTATCGTTGACCTGCTGGAGCGCGTTGTCGATGGCTTTAATGGCCTTGTTCGCTCCCTCAACGGTCGAGATATCGATAGTGGCAATCGACTGTCCGTCTTCGCCACCACCATAGTTACCCACGGACAATCCGGACTTTGCGAGCTTGTCATCGGTCCCGCGCGTAATCTCGATTTCCTTGTCGGATGTGAGCGTGAACTCACCGATGAAGTTCTGCGCGTCAGTCGCAGCCGCCGTCGTATTCGTCGAGAATCCTGCCGCGTCGCCATTAGACAATGACACGATGATGTTGCGTCCATCCTCGGCGACGAGTTGGACACCACCACCGTTGGCCGAACCATCCTCACCGGTATCGACAGCCGTCACACCCGTCTGACCGGAAACGGCATTGATCGCGCTTACCAGCGACTGACGGTTGGCGCTATTGGCGCCCGCAACCGTAGTAAACCCAGTGATGGAAACGCCATTGATAGTGCCGGAAACGGCGACGCTAGCCGTAGACTGCACCGCCGTATTGTCAGCTCGGTTAACATTCACCTCAGCGGTGACGCCCGTCTTGTCGGAAACGGCATTGAATGCAGCAGCCTTGGCGATGGCGCTGGCCTCCTTGAGGCCAGACGAGGCCGTATCTTCCGTGGCATAGGATGGCCCCACCGAGACGCCATTGACGAAGACGTTGCCCGCCGCCATCGCCTCCGTCGAGTTAGCGAGCTGCGAGGAAACCTGGGTCTTGTTGCCATCGTAGGTCCCCTCCATGAAGCCCGCATCGATGGACTTACCCGTCGCGCCAGAGCTGATACTGATGTCTTTTCCGCCCTCGGCCACCAACGTGACAGTACCCGTGGTCACCGAAAGGGAACCTGTGGCCCCGGCACCGGCAGAGCCCAGACCACCGAGCCCGGTATTCGCACCATCCAAGGCCGCCGTGTTATTGATCAGAACGATGTTACGGCCATCCGCTGCGGTCAATGTAATGCCGCCATTATCGCTGCCGCTATCACTGGCAGTAACACCCGTGCGCTCGCTCTCGAGGTTGATCGCTTTGATAATGTTGGCGCGGTTGGACACGTTGTCGGCTTGGGACGAGGTGCTCGAAACGGCTCCGATCGAGAGATTGATTTTGACGTCATTCAATGTGATGGAGCCGGTTACCGCCGTGACAGCAGCAGTCCCCATCGCCGAACCACCGAGCCGGGTCTCGCCCACCACTGCCGTCACACCGGTCTGATCGCTCTTATCGTTGATGGCCGCCGCCGTCGCGATAGCGCTGGCCACATTGCCACCAGACGACTTGTTGTCGGCAGCAGCGACCGCGCCTTCGATCGAGATGCCATTGATGATGAGGTCGCCGGTACCCAGCGCACCAGTCGGGGTGGTACCACCTGTGGTGGCACCGATGGCGGAAGAGATGGCCGCGTTGACCTGAGCCGTTGTCGTTCCGGCAGCGACGGCCGTCCCCGTACGGCTGATGGAGCTAACACCCGCCGTATCGGAAATCCCCAACGAAGATGCGTCCATCTTCCCGATACTGACGCCGATCGTCTGGTTCGCGTCGGAACCAATTTGCAACTTCACTTCTTGCGAAGAGCCGTCCAGCAGATTCAAACCATTGAAGTTCGTGCTGGTGGAAATGCGGTTAAGTTCCTCGACAAGCTGCTGGGTTTCAGCGTTCAGGGTGGAGCGGTTGCCGGTGGTGTAGGTACCGTTGGCAGACTGCACGGCCAGTTCGCGCATGCGCTGCAGGATGTTGGAGGACTCGCTCAAAGCACCCTCGGCGGTCTGCACCAGCGAGATGCCATCATTGGCGTTGCGTACGGCCTGATCAAGGCCCTTGATCTGCGACGTCAAACGGCTGACGATCGCCGATCCGGCGGCGTCGTCCTTTGCGGAGTTGATCCGCATGCCGCTACTCAAGCGCTCCATCGATTGACTGAGCGAAGCCTTTGATTTGTCGATGTTGCGCTGGGCGTTTAGCGACGCAACGTTAGTGTTGATAACCAATGACATGACATTTCTCCCGTTCGTGATCTAAGCTGCGGACCGCTTGAGGCCAGCGCTAAGCGAAATCGTTAGCTGTGGGCTCATTTGAAGTATCGGCCGCTCGACCGAAACCTTTAAAGCGCCATCAAGTGCCACCCTCAACCATGGCTATCGGCCTCAGAAATGATTGCTACAGTGAAACGGGATCCTGATCCGAGGAACCGTGACAAATGTCACATCTCAGGGGCATCGGATCAAGGCAGCAACAATCGCGTCAATCCCCCGAGCCTTTCCACCGCTCAATCACGCCGGCCAAAACAAGCTTGGCACGTTCCGCGCCACCTCGCCGCGTCAAATAATTGACACAAACCCCTAACACAGCCAAAAACATGATCAGACGCGATCAGCACGCCCTGTCCGTGTCGGCTAAAGATAGACCTCTTTCAGTTTTGGAGTGCGAACCCGGCCCTTGCCTAAAGTGGACCCTAAAGTGGACCCTGAAAATCGGACAGTCATTTAAGTTGTCAGGCCGGCACGAAAGGGTTGATCAAAATGGGTGAATCAAAGCGCAAGACCTACGCCGCCGCGTTCAAAGCCAAAGTGGCCTTGGAGGCCATCCGTGGGGTGAAAACCGTCAACGAGATTGGCCAGGAGCACGGTGTGCACCCGGTGCAAGTCGGGCAATGGAAGAAGGAGATTCTGGAGCACGCCGGCACGCTGTTCGAGACCAAACGTGGGCGCAAGGCTGCGGATGATCAGAGTGCGCCGGAACGCCTCTACAGCGAGATCGGGCGCCTGAAGATGGAACTGGACTGGTTGAAAAAAAAGTCCGGGTTGAGCCTGTGAGCACCCGTCGCGGCTGGATCGAGCGTGCGGGTGAGGTGGCGGTGATCCGCCAATGTGCCTTGGCCGGGGTCGCGCGCTCCGGGGTCTATACCCGCTCAACCGAGGAGGTCGTCAGCGCGTTCGACCGGCTGCTCTTGGGGTTGATTGACGCGGAGTACACCCGTCACCCGTTCTACGGCAGCCGGCGCATGGTGGTCTTTCTGAAGGCACAAGGCCATGCGGTCAACCGCAAGCGTGTGCAGCGATTGATGGGGATTCTGGGCTTGGCGGGCATGGCGCCGGGACCGAACACCAGCCAAGGGCACCCTGAGCACCCGGTCTATCCCTACTTGCTGCGCGGGGTCGAGGTCACGCGCCCGAACCAGGTGTGGAGCACCGACATCACCTATGTCCGCCTGGCGCATGGCTTTGCGTACCTGGTGGCCATCATTGACTGGTACGCGCGCCGGGTGCTGGCCTGGCGCCTATCCAACACCTTGGAGGCGGGGTTCTGCGTGGACTGTCTGCAAGAGGCGCTACGGGCGCACGGGCGCCCCGAGATCTTCAATACCGACCAGGGCTCACAGTTCACCAGCGCGGCGTTCACGGGGGTGCTCTTGCGCGAAGGGATCGCCATCAGCATGGACGGACGCGGACGGGCATTGGACAACATCTTCGTCGAGCGCCTGTGGCGCAGCGTCAAGTATGAAGATATCTACCTCAAGGGCTACGCCAGCTTGCCCGAACTGCTCCTGGGGTTGACCGAGTATTTCGCCTTCTACAACGGCGAACGTCCCCACCAATCCCTCGGGTACCTCACGCCTGATACGGTCTACCGATCGGGAAACGGGGGTGGGGCCAAGATTATCGATCGCTTCGGCGAGACACCACTGGGGCAGCGCCAAACCGCTGCGATTGAGGTGGCCAGTACAACTTAAATTCGGGGGAAAACTGTCCTGGACATGGGGTCCACTTTATTTCGTAAAAGATGGCCTGCGCATGAGACGAGCCCACCCGTGATCGCCGAACGATCGCAAACGATAATGAGCACCGTAAATCGGGGCGAAAAACGACGCACAAGACATCGACGAGTCAACAGATCAATCGCGTAACCGAGTTCTCTGAGAGGGTGTTTACAAAATCATGTCGTTAACCGCCGAGCCAGGATTCGCGCTTCGGCGAGCCAAACCCA
>NZ_JBHUHX010000011.1:0-46775 GCF_042682685.1 Thiorhodococcus fuscus | reverse complement strand
ACCTTGCAAAAGGCTTCAAAGATAAATCTGACCGCCTAAAGGCGGTGGTTTTAACCCTGCTTCGGACAATAAGATCATAGAGCGACCATCGCGATATATTGAGCGGATAGACGTTCACGCATACGAGATGCCGAAAGAAGACGTCGAGTACAATCTCAACAACAGAACCCTCCGCGAACGGGACGGGAGTATCGGCATGGCATCGGATCTCAGTTTCGTCGCATACGTCTGCGATCAGCTGCGTGCGGCGGGCGATGTTTCTTTCCGCAAGATGTTCGGCGAATTCGCCCTGTATCACGCGGGAAAGGTGGTCGCCCTGATTTGCGACAATCAGCTGTTCGTCAAGCCGACGGCAGCCGGGCGGGCAATCCTCGGTGAACCGGAGGAATCGCCACCCTATCCGGGAGCCAAGCCGCATTTCCTAGTCACGGATCGGCTCGACGATGCCGAATCGCTGGTTGAGGTGGTGCTGGCGACGAGTCGCGAACTGCCGGAGCCCAAGCCGAAGAAGCCGCGCAAGAAACGCTCGATACGCTGATCCCACTCAGGCTCATTCTGCGTCGAACAGTCACGGAACCCGCGAGGCTCCGGGTTTGGGAACCGACCAGGCGTCCAGGTCGAGTCGGACCCGGCTAGAAGGCCGTCGGAGATGCCGTCCACCATCATTCAACTCTATCGCGAAATCCTCAGCGCAGCGGCGATCGCGCTGACCTGTCTGGCCTTTCTGCCATATCTGATGGGGATTCTGCGGGGCAGTGTGCGACCGCACGTCTTCTCCTGGTTCATCTGGGGCCTCACGACCTGCGTGGTCTTCCTCGCCCAAATCGCAGCGGAGGGCGGGGTCGGCGCCTGGCCGATCGGGATCTCGGGGCTCTTCACCCTGACGATCGCGGCCCTGGCCTGGATCAGGCGAGCGGATGTCTCCATCAGTCGCGTAGATTGGGTCCTGTTCCTGGCCGCGCTGTCCTCGCTCCCGTTCTGGTACGCGACCTCGGATCCGCTGTGGGCTGTGGTGATTCTGACCGGAGTCGATCTGCTCGGTTTCGGACCGACGCTCAGGAAGGCGTATGCAGCGCCTCGGAGCGAATCCGTCCTATTCTTTGCGCTGATGGCTGTGCGCAACGGGCTCGTAGTGCTGGCACTGGAGCATCATTCAGTCACGACAATTCTCTTCCCGGCGACCATCGGTCTGGCCTGTTTGGCGATCATCGGAATCCTATCGGTTCGACGCCGAGCAGTTGCTCAAACCGGGCATGGCTGACCCCCTTCCGATGGCCGCTCGGGTTTTCCAATCCGACGTGAAACACAGGTGGCTCGCGACATGACGCACACGCAATTCTTCATTCGCTTCGATGGCTGGTACGAATTTCTCTCGACGCTCCTGCTGCTGCCCCCATCGGCGTGCTATGTGTCCATAAGCGGCGATCTGGTCGAGGTGCGCATGGGTTGGGCCTTCAGCGCCCGCGTTCCAAGAACGGCGATCACCTCGGTCGCGCCGCTACGCAAAAGCCCCTTGAGCCGAGGGGTGCATGGCTTCGCCGGTCGCTGGCTGGTGAACGGTTCCGGGCGAGGCATCCTGACGCTCGATCTGAAACCCGCACAACGCGGCTCTGTCATGGGATTTCCGGTACGCCTACGCGAGTTGCAGGTGAGCGTCGAGGATCCTGACGGTCTGGTGGCCGCCCTGAGCGCTCCCCTGACGGCATCCCCGTAGCGCCAGCGAACCTGCAGCCAACCCGAAACGCTGGCAGGCGATCCGTGTTCGGCGGACTATATTGGTGCATACACGCCCGGGACCACACCCTATACACCGAATATCCGCACGATTGGTATCCGTAGGGTTTTGAGACCGCAATCACAAACCATTTAACGTCGATCGAAGCCGCACCACGAAAGCGAACGGAATCACACACGATTCGGCCTTGTAATCGGACTATTGCACCAACATGAATATCGGCCACCGACATGCCGCCAGCCCCCGCCCGCCGATAGGGCATTCCCCCACCATATAGCGCAGGACATCGCCATGGCTCTCGTCAAGAAACCCTCTACCTCCACCTCGGGCGCGATCGGAGAGGCTCGCTCGAATGCCGCGACATCGCGCGAGGCCGAGGCGCAGCGCAAGCGGGCGCGCACGCTGGCGAAGCAGCAGCAAGCCGCCGAGCGGGTGGCCTCGGCGACCGCCCAGCTGTCCTCTGGTATCAACGAGGCCGCCTCGGCGGCGGAGGAGCTCAAGCGCGCCGCCGATCAGATCGCGACCGGCGCCGAGCAGGCATCCGGGGCAGCACAAGAATCGCTGGCCGCCTTCAAGCTGGTCGACAGCGCGCTGACGCGCCAGCTCGACAGCGCCAAGCTCTCCCAGACCAAGGTCGAGGCCTCCCAAATTCTGATCGCCAAGGTCAGCGGCGACGTGGACGGACTCATCACCAACGTGGGGATCGCGGCGCAGCGCCAGTCCGAGTCGGTCAAGACGGTGGCCGAACTGGAGCAGCAGGCGGCCAACATCGGCGACATCGTCAAGGCGGTCGCCCGCATCGCCGACCAGACCAACCTGCTCGCCCTCAACGCGGCGATCGAGGCGGCGCGCGCCGGCAAGCACGGCAAGGGGTTCGCGGTGGTAGCCGATGAGGTCCGCACCCTCGCCGAGACCTCCGAGAAGAGCGCCAAGCAGATCCAAGATCTGGTCGGCCAGATCCAAACCGAGGTCAAGATCATCTCGGACGGCATCAACACCTCGGCGACCAAGGTCCAAACCGAGGTCGAGAACGGCAAGACGATCACCCTGCAGCTCGATCAGATCCGCATCGACGCCATCGAGGTGACGAACGGCATCCAGGAGATCGCGAATGGTGCCCAGCAGTCCAACACGGCCGCAGGGCAGGCGCTGAAGGGAACGGAGGAGATCGCTGCAGCGGCCGAGGAGCAGTCCGCCGCTTCCGAGGAGTCGGCCAAGACGGTGGCCGAGCAGACCCAGGCCCTGGCCGAGTGCGAGCAGGCCGCGCAGAACCTCTCCGAGCTGGCCGAGGATCTCAAGAATTCCACCGACATCGCCAAGAGCGCCGAGGAGGTCGCCTCGGCGGCCGAGCAGCTCTCGTCCGCCGTGCAGGAGATCAACCGCTCGTCCGACCAGATCATGGCGGCCATCGAGCAGATCCGTAAGAGCGCCCAGGTCCAGGCGTCTTCCACCGAGGAATCCGCAGCGGCCATCTCGCAGATCGAGAAGGGGCTGGAGATCGCGCTCGAGCGCACCCGCGCATCGGGAGAAAAGGTCGGGGCGATCCGCAGGCTGCTGACGACCAACAAGACCGCCATCGACGCGCTCATCCAGGGCGTCTCCGTGTCGGTCGGCGCCTCGCGCTCCAGTCTCAAGCAGATCAAGGACCTGGAGCTGGTCTCGCGACGCATCGACAAGATCGTCGACGCCATCACCACCGTTTCCATCCAGACCAACATGTTGGCCGTCAACGGCTCGATCGAGGCGGCACGCGCCGGCGAGTTCGGCAAGGGCTTCGTGGTGGTGGCGACCGACATTCGCAACCTGGCCCACGATTCGGCCGAGAACGCCGACCGCATCAAGGATCTGGTGAAGGCGGTCCAGGACCAGATCGGCGTGGTCTGGCGCGACCTCGAGGAGATCATCTCCGCAGCCGCCGCCGAAGCCGAAAAGGCCAAATCGATCACCAGCGGACTGGAGACCATCGAGGCCGACGTCGGGTACGTCGCCAAGGGCACCGCCGAGATCGAGGCGGCGGCCGGCGAGATCGCCTCCGCCATCGCTCAGGTCAAGACCGGAGTCGATCAAATCGCCTCCGCCGCGCAGGAGGCAGAACAGGCCTCGAACGAGGCCGCCACGGCGGCGAAGCAGCAGTCTCAGGGTGCCGAGGAACTGGCGGCGGCGATCGAAGAGATCGCCTCGCTCGCCGACGAGCTGCAGAGCGCCTGAGATCCATCGCCCTTGCGCGGGAGACACTCATGACCAATACAGAGGTCGAAACCTCGCGACCGGCGAACGCGGCCGGCGCGGAGGATGCCGTGACGGAGCAGGACAGCGACATCCGTCAGTTCGTGATCTTCGTCTGCGGCAGCGAGGTGTTCGCGGTCGACATGGCACCGGTCCAGGAGATCATCCGGGTCCCGGAGGTGGTGCGGGTGCCGCTGGCGCCGTCGACCCTGGAGGGGCTGGCCAATCTGCGCGGCAAGGTGCTGCCCATCATCAGCCTGCGCCGTCTGTTCGGCTTCGACGAGCGCGAAGACGACGACGCCAGTCGGGCGCTGGTGATCGATCTCGGCCAGCCGCTCGGCTTCGTCGTCGACCGCGTCAGCAGCGTGATCGGGGTCGAGCCGTCGCGCATCGAGGGCGTGGACGGCCTGACCGCGACGGTCAAGACCGATCTGCTGTCCGGGCTGCTCAAGGACGTCGGCGGTTTCCCCATGGTGATGGTGCTGGATTTCGAGCGTCTGATCGACACCGAGTTCGCCACCATCGCCACCCTGGCGCGCACCAGCGCGGCCGCCCTGTCGGGGATCGACGCCCAGGAGGACAACGACGAGGACGAGTCCAGCGACGAGCTGCAGCTGGTCAGCTTCGAGGTCGCCGAACAGGAATACGCCATCCCGATCGAGAGCGTCCAGGAGATAGTCCAGTTCCCGGAGCAGGTGGTTCAGGTTCCGCGCGCGGAGGTCCACGTACTGGGTCTGATGACGCTGCGCAACCGTCTGCTGCCGCTGGTGTCGCTGCGCTGTCTCTTCGGTCTGCCGGCGCGCGACGCCGACGAGCGCAGCCGCATCCTGGTGGTGCAGCTCGGCGAGATCGCGGTGGGTCTGGCGATGGACTGCGTCAACGAGGTGCTGCGGGTGCCCAAGTCGGAGGTCGAGGCCATGCCCAAGCTGCTGGCGCGCCACGGCGATCTCTCGGACATCGGCGAGATCTGTCAGCTCGACGAGGGACGCCGCCTGGTGTCGATCCTCTCGACCGACAATCTCTTTCGCGATTCATCCATACGGGAGGCGCTGACGAGCGTGGAGGACATGCAGGAGAAACTCGGACTGGACGATGAATTCTCACGCGACGAGGAAGACGACGAGGAGCAGTTGGTGGTGTTCCGGCTCGGCAAGGAGGAGTTCGGGGTGCCGATCGAGAGCGTGCAGGAAATCGTGCGCGTCCCCGAGGAACTGACCCGGGTGCCCAAGGCGCCAAGCTTCGTCGAGGGCGTCATCAATCTGCGCGGCTCGGTCCTTCCGGTGGTCGATCAGCGCCGCCGGCTCGGCCTTCCGCCGGTCGAGCGCAACGACCGCCAGCGCATCATGGTGTTCCTGCTCGAGGGGGTGCGCACCGGGTTCATCGTCGACTCGGTGGCCGAGGTGCTCAAGATCCCGCGCAGCACCATCGAGCCGGCCCCCCAGCTCTCGCCCGAGCAAGCGGAACTGATCGCCCGGGTCGCCAACCTGGAGCGGCACAATCGCATGATCCAGCTCATCGATCCGTCGCGGCTCATCGCCAAGGATCAGCGCCAGGATCTGGAATCCCTGGGCAAGGTTCTGCCCTGATCGCCGGCCTTCGCAAGGGGGAGCAACCTTGATCAAGCTGCTGATCGTCGACGACTCAGCCCTGATGCGCCGTCAGCTCAACACCATCTTCCAAGCCGAGGGCGATTTCGAGATCCGCCTCGCGCGCAACGGACGCGAGGCGGTGGAGGAGAACACCGAGTTCGAGCCGGACGTGGTCACGCTCGACATCAACATGCCGGAGATGGACGGACTCACTGCGCTGTCGCTACTGATGGCGGAGCGCCCGGTGCCGGTGGTGATGGTGTCCTCGCTCACCGAGAAGGGGGCGATGGCGACCCTGGAGGCGCTCAACCTGGGCGCAGTGGACTATATCCCCAAGCCGGACGGCACCATCTCCCTGTCGATGGTGCAGATCGAAGCCGAGGTTATTGCCAAGGTGCGGGCCGCAGCCCGCGCCCGGATCCGCACCACGCGCGGACTGGCGGCGCGCATCCGCGGCAGCGCCCCGAGCCGCGCGCCCCGGACCGAGCGTGCGGAACGGAGCGACACGGGCATCCGCCGCACCGGCACACGCGGCGACGGCCTGGTGCTCATCGGCGTCTCGACCGGTGGACCGCGCACCCTGGAGGACATTCTCCCCAGGCTGGCGGCGGATTTTCCCTGGCCGGTGCTGGTGGCCCAGCACATGCCAATGAGCTTCACCCGCCCCTTCGCGGAGCGCATGGACTCGATCTGTCGGCTCTCGGTCTCGGAGGTCAGCCGCCCGACACCGATCGAGCCGGGCAACATCTACATCGGACGAGGCGGCGCGGACATGGTGATCGCGCGGCGCGGGGGCCGGCTGACGGCGCTGATGCGCCCCGAGGATCCGAGCTATCTCTGGCATCCCTCGGTCGAGCTGCTGGGACGCTCGGCCATCGAGCACTGCGATCCGGCCAACGTCATCGCAGTGATGCTCACCGGCATGGGGAACGACGGCGCCGAGGCCTTCACCGAGCTGAAACGCCTGGGTGCGCGCACCATCGCGGAATCCGAGGAAACTGCGGTCGTCTTTGGTATGCCCGCAGAGCTGATCCAGCGCGGCGGGGCGAATCTCGTCATGCCGGTCGAACGAATCGCGGACCAGATCCAGATCTGGGCCGAACGGTGAGTGCGGCATCGGCGACCGCGAGGACTGGAGGAGCCGCCATACTGCGGCCGGGCTGGCTCGCAATGAAGACGAGACACCAAGGCGCAACCGACCACCCCTGGAGACCCAAGGCATGGGATTGAAGAAACCGCAGCAGGCATCCACCACCAGCAGCGACGAGCGCCGTCTGGCCAGAGATCTCCCAGGATTGTTGGCCGCTTTGCACGATGCCGACCCCATGGCGCGACGCTGGGCGGCACGCGACCTGGCCGAGCACCTGGATGCCTCACAGGGACTGGTGGAACGGCTGCGCGTCGAGAGCGAGCCGAGCGTCACCCAGGTGATCCTGACCAGCCTGACGCGTCTCGGCGACGAGATCGCGGTCGCGGGACTGACCCACTGCCTGCGCAGCGAGGACGCCATGCTGCGCAACGCCGCGATCGAGGCGATGAAACAGCTTCCCGACGAGGTCGCACCGCTGATGGGTCAATTGCTGGTGGATCCGGATCCGGACGTACGCATATTCGCCGTCGACGTGCTGGAGTCGCTGCGCCATCCGCGCGTCGAGGACTGGCTGATCCGGGTCATCACCGAGGACGCGCACGTCAACGTCTGCGCCACGGCGGTCGATCTGCTCGGCGAAGTGGGTTCCGAGCGCGCCGCACCGGCGCTGCAGGCGTTGAAGGCACGCTTCGCGAACGAGCCCTACATCCAATTCGCCGCAGACCTGGCACTCAAGCGCATCGGCGCCGACTGACCACGACATGGCAGAGCCGACATCGATCAGCGAAGAGAATTTCCGGACCTTCCGGGAGTTCTTCTATCGCAAGACCGGGATCCTCTTCGAGGACAGCAAGCGCTATTTCGTCGACAAGCGTCTGCTGGACCGCATGAAGGCGACCGACCACCAGAGCTTCCGCAGTTACTTCACCATGATGCGCTTCCAGGCATCGGGCGAGGAGCTGCAGACGCTCATCAACGCCATGACGGTCAACGAGACCTATTTCTTCCGCGAGGAATACCAGTTCCGCTGCCTGGTCGACTCCATGCTGGAGGAGCTGGTCGCGCACCGCCGAGACGAGACGTCGCCGATCCGCATCTGGTCGGTCCCCTCCGCCTCGGGCGAGGAGCCTTACGGCATCGCCATCTATCTGCTCGAACACTGGCCGCGCATCGCCGAGCTGGATGTCGAGATCATCTCCTCCGACATCGATACCGACACGCTCGCCCAGGCACGGCGCGGACATTACAGCCAACGCTCGCTGCAGCAGGTTCCGGCCAGCCTGCGCCACAAATATTTCACCCACGACGGCGACCGGTATCGGATCGACGACTCGCTGCGCGAGGCCGTGGAGTTCACCCGGGTGAACATCACGGACACGGCCGAGATGCGCCGATACCGGCATTTCGACGTCATCTTTTGCCGCAACCTGCTGATCTATTTCGACGACCTGTCGCGCAAGCAGGCTGCGGAGTCTTTCTATGACGCACTCAATCCGGGCGGCTTCGTCTGTCTCGGCCATTCCGAGTCCATGAGCCGCATCTCCTCGCTGTTCCGAGTACGCAAGTTCCCCGAGGCCATCGTGTATCAGAAACCATGGGAGGCGCGATGAAACGGATCCTCGTGATCGACGATGCCGCGACGGTCCGGCTCTATCATCGCGGCATCTTGGAGTCGGCCGGACTCGAGGTGACCGAGGCGGTCAACGGCATCGAGGCGCTGGAACGCGTGGCCGAGGGCACCTTCGATCTCTATCTGGTCGACATCAACATGCCCAAGCTGGACGGCTACGGCTTTCTGCGCGAGCTGCGCGCCAAGGACCTGCCCCAGGCGCCGGCCATCATGGTCTCCACCGAGGCGGGGGCCAACGACCAGAAGCTGGCCTACCTGACCGGCGCCAATCTCTATCTGGTCAAGCCGGTCCGGCCTGAGCGGCTGCTGTCGCACGTCCATACCCTGCTCGGTATGACGCCCACCGGCGAGGGGCGGACATCATGAATCCATTGCTCGACCAATTCCTCTCCGAAGGACGCGATTTCCTCCAATCCATCGGCGAGCAGCTGCTGCAGCTGGAGGAGGCCCCGGACGATACCGCGCTCATGGGCGAGCTGTTCCGCCTGGTCCACACCCTCAAGGGCAACAGCGGGCTCTTCGATCTCCCGGAGATGACCCGGGTCCTGCACGCCGCCGAGGACTTGATGGACGCGGTGCGCGACGGCCGCATCCCCTTCGACCGCACCCTGGCGGACTGCCTGCTGGAGGCGATGGATTTCGTCGCGACCCTGATCGACGAGATCGCCGAGGTCCCGGGCGACACCCCGCCCAGCACCGCCCATCACGCGAACGATGCGCTCAGGCTCGGCGAGGCGCTGAAGTCCCTGCTTCAGAATCGGGCGCCTGGCACGGACGCAGAGGATCCAATCGAGATCGCTGCCGCCGATACGTCCGAACCATCCGCGTCGCCGGACATCGTGCCCGGAGCCGGAGCACCCGGCGAACACCCCTCCGTACTGGATCCAGAAGACCTTCCGGAACCGCTGCGCGCGGATCTGATCCGCCGTCTCGACGCCGGCGAGACGCTCTGCTGGCTGCGCTACGAACCCGAGGAGGAATGTTTCTTCAAGGGCGAGGACCCGGTTCACCTGATGCTGCAGCTAGGCGATCCGCTGTGGCGCCGGCTGGAATCGCGCGAGGATTGGCCGCCACTCGCCGAGCTCGACGCCTATCGCTGCGTGCTGCGCTTCGAGGCCATTCTCGACGCCACGCCCGAACGGCTCACCGAGCATTTCCGCTACGTGCCGGATCAGGTTCGGATCGAGCCGCTGTCGCGGGGACACCTGACCGGCACGCCCCGCAAGCCGGGCGCCCCCTCCCCGACGAGTGATCGCCCCTTCAGCGCCGAGGCGGAATGGTCCTTCAACGTGGTGCTGGAGGCGCAGCGCGAGATCCTGGCGCTGACCGATACGCCACCCTGGCTCGGCGGCCGGCTGCGCGCGGTCGCCGCGAGTCTGTCCGCCGCCTTCGCCAGCGTCGGCCGCACCTCCGAGATCGACAGGCTGGAGCTCGCACTGCAGTCGGCCATCGAGGCGCGCTCCCCGGCCCCGCTGCTGAACTGGCTCGGGGACAGGCATCTCGAGCACCATGTCGAGTACGCCGACACTCCGGACGGCAACGCGGGCCAGGCAGAGATTGCGCCCGATCCGGCCGAGGAGGCCCCCACCAGTATCAGCAGCAGCGACCCCGAGGAATCGATCCGCTTCGGCCGGCGGGCCGAGGATCAGCTGACCAGTCCGCGCACCCTAAAGGTCGATCAGGTCAAGGTCGACCGGCTCATGAATCTGATCGGCGAGATGGTGGTCGCCAAAAACGCCCTCCCCTATCTGGCCGGACGCGCCGAGGAAGTGTTCGGCGTGCGCGAACTGGCCCGCGAGATCAAGGCGCAGTACAGCGTCATCAACCGGATCGCCGAGGAAATGCAGGACGCCATCATGCAGGTGCGCATGATGCCGGTCTCCTTTGTATTCCAGCGCTTCCCGCGCCTGGTGCGCGACATCGCCCACAAGCTCGGCAAGGAGGTGCGGCTGGTGATGGAGGGCGAGTCGACCGAGGCGGACAAGAACATCATCGAGGCGCTGGCCGATCCTCTGGTGCACATGGTGCGCAACAGCCTGGACCATGGATTGGAGACGCCCGAGGCGCGTCTGGCGGCGGGCAAGCCGAGAGAGGGACGCCTGAGCATCCAGGCGCGCCAGGAATCCGACCGGGTGCTGATCGAGATCGCCGACGACGGGCGCGGCATCGACCCGGACCGCATCCGGCGCAAAGCCTACGAGCGCGGCCTGATCGACGAAGCCGAACTGGAACGGCTGACCGACCAGGAGGCGATCAATCTGGTGTTCGCCGCCGGATTCTCGACCGCCGAGCAGGTCTCCGACCTCTCGGGACGCGGTGTCGGCATGGACGTGGTCCGCAACGCCATCGCCCGGGTCAACGGCACCATCGACCTGCGCAGTCAGGTCGACCGGGGCACCACCCTGAGACTCTCGCTGCCGCTCTCGATGGCCGTGACCAACGTCATGATCGTCGAGTCCGCCGGACAGCGCTTCGGCGTGCCGATGGACGCAGTGGCCGAAACAGTACGGGTGGCGCGGAGCGACATCCGCACCATCAAACGCCGCCGGACCACCATGCTGCGCGGGCGCCTGATCCCATTGCTGGCGCTCAACGACCTCCTGGCGCTCGACGCGGAGCAGATCGCCAACGACGACGATGAACTTGCCGTACTGGTGGTGCGAATCGATCAGGAATACCTGGGGATCGTCGTCGACGACTGCCGCGAGACGATCGACATCATCCTCAAGCCGCTCGCCGGCTTCCTGGGCGGACTCACCGGCTATGCCGGCTCGGCGCTGCTGGGAGACGGCTCCGTGCTCCTGGTGTTCAACCCGAGGGAGCTGATCTGATGGCGCTCGAATTCAAGAAGACCACCGTGGTCGCCCACGACCTGCTCGGCGTCGAGGATGCCGAGACCCTGCTCGAATGGCTGATCAAGCATCCGCGCGGACGGGTGAATCTCTCCGCATGCACCCATCTACATGCCGCTAATCTTCAAGTGCTGATGGCGGCCAGGCCCAAGATATCGGCCTGGCCGAAGAACGGCGCGCTCGCCGATTGGCTGAAGGCGGCATTGACCCAATGAGGAAGTATCCATGTCGAAACTGATACTGGTCGTCGACGATTCGGCAACCATGGTGATGAGCCTCAAGGCCAGCCTGGAGATGTCCGGATTCAAGGTGGAAACCGCAGGCGACGGCGTTCAGGCGATGACCAAGCTCAAGGGCGGGATCAAGCCGGACCTGATCCTGACCGACATCAATATGCCGAACATGGGCGGTATCGACTTCATCCGCAACGCCCGCGCACTGCCCGGGCTGCGCTTCATCCCCATCCTGGCACTCACGACGGAGAGCCAGCAGGCCAAGCGCGACGAGGCCAAGAAGCTGGGGGCGACCGGATGGCTGGTCAAGCCGGTGGGCGGAGCGGAGCTGGTGAAGGTCATCAAGCAAGTGCTGCCAGGCGCCTGAGACTGCGATCCATGCCCATTCACAAACAACGGCAGGCGATGATCGACGCGAGCCTGGAGCAGGCCAAGGTCCTCCGCCGCACCATGATCCTTATGACCCTGGTCGGCACCCTGGTGCTCACGACCCTGCTATACATGAGTCACAACTGGCTCGAAGCCCATGCGCAAGATTTCGGAGTGAATGAAGCCCTGGCCCAAGCCATACTGGTGGGCGGCGCGCTGCTCGTGACGAATTTCGTCGCTGGGCTTGTCTTCTACCGCTTCAACATCCGCACCAATAGCGTCATGAGTCAAACATGGGATGCCTGTAGCAATAACATGGACCAGATCGAAGGCCTGCATCAAGCCAATAGGCAGGCACTGAAGCTGGTGAGCGTACAGGACCAGGCCATCGGCGAACGGATAGACGCAGCGGTCGCCGAAACCGAATCCTACACCCTCACCGTTATCGAGCGCACGACTCAGCTCAACAGCGCCGCAACGCAGTTGCTCGAATATCTGCACAGCTCGACGTTCCACGTCGAAGGCATGGGGAGGAATATCGAGAACCGCATGGACGACATCGCTCAGATAGCGGTGTTCGTTCAGGACCTGCCGACAAAGATCAAGGCCGACATGTCGGCCATCCAGGCGGTACTCGACGACATCCGCCAACTCGAAGGGATGGCAACCTCCATCAAGCAGATCAGCAAGCAGACCAATCTGCTCGCACTGAACGCGGCGATCGAGGCCGCGCGCGCGGGCGAGGCCGGGCGCGGTTTCGCCGTGGTCGCGGGCGAGGTACGGGCACTCGCCAATCATGCGGCCGAGGCGGCGAACACCATCGAGGCCGGACTCAACCAGGCGCTCGGAGCCGTGGAGCACGACCTGCAGCTCTCGCTGCTCGACGGCTCGGGAGAACAGCTCGCGCAGGCGATCAGCGCGGTCGAATCCATCCAGCGGCTCAAGGACAACTACGAGGACATGCGTCAGTTCTACAAGACACTATTCTCGGTGGTGACACATCACAACACGGGGCTGGCCAACCAGATCGCGGACATCCTGGGGCTGCTGCAATACCAGGACGTCGTCGGCCAGCGCCTGGGACGGGTACGTTCGGCGTTGGAGCGGCGCGCCGGCCTGATCTCGGCCGAGGACGTCATCGGCTCCGATCTCGCCGACCATCTGAAGGAGATGTTCGAGAACTATCTGCTGGACGAATCCAACCATGCCCAGTTGACCGGGGCCCCCAAGGCGAATGACGCGTCCGCCCCTCGGATCGAGCTCTTCTGAGCCTGAAACACGAAAGGGTGCGATCGAAGATATCGGCTCGGCCGACCTCCGCCGGACCTAAATAATCCACGTCTCGCAATGGACGGGGTTTAGAATGGCGTAGCGAGACCGAAAGGCTCGCGATCTGCACGGCCAACCCGGAGAATCTCTGAGGAGGAGACCCCGAAAGATGGCGACCCCATTGAAAGATCTGCTTCGCGATCACCGCGACGAGCTGCTCGATGCCTGGCTGCAGCACGCCCAATCCATCTGGGGAGGCGACGGCCAATACGACAGCCTGCCTCACGAATCCCGCCGGAGGCTACGCGCGATCTTCGAAGACATCGCCACGAGGATCGAGCAGACGCCTCCCGACGACTTCGAGCTGAACCCGGAAGGGCCGCTGGCAAGTCATCTGCACCAGTACGTGACCGAGCAGGCGCGCATCGGCAGCGGGGCGAACAAGACGATCGGACTCATGCTGTCGCTCAAGCATCTGCTGTCCGAGCGACTGACCGACCAGCCGGCGGCGGATGCGGCGGCCGATCTGGTGTGGCTGGAACGGGTCTTCGACAATCTGACGCTCCTGACCTTCACCGCCTTCGTAGATGTCCGCGAGCATCTCATCACCCAGCAAAGCGTGTCCCTGCTGGAGCTCTCGACCCCGGTGCTGCGACTGTGGGGCCGCATCCTGATGCTGCCGCTGGTCGGCGTCATCGACACGGTTCGGGCGCGCCAGATCACCGAACGCCTGCTGGAGGCCATCGCCCGTCACGAGGCGCGAGTCACCATCCTCGACCTCACCGGCGTCCCCGTGATCGATACCAGCGTCGCCCAGCACCTGATGAAGACGATCGACGCGGCCCGGCTGCTCGGCACCCAGATCGTCATGACCGGCATCAGCCCCGAGGGCGCCCAGACGCTCACCAAACTGGGGATCCGGTTCGGCGATGTCATCTGCCGCGCGACGCTGCGCGCGGGCATCGCCGAGGCGCTTCAGCTGACCGGCCAGAGCATCTCATCCATCAGGGGGCAGCAACCATGAGGATCCCGATCCTGGGCCTGGGGCGCATCCTCCTGGTCTCGATTCAGGTCGACCTCACCGACAGCGACGCCATGCAGTTCCAGTCCGATCTGGTCGAACGCGTGGCCGAAACCGAGGCGCTGGGTGTCGCGATCGACATCACCGCCCTGGACGTGGTCGACTCCTACATGGCGCGTGTCATCAACGACACCGCCAGCATGGTGCGACTGCTGGGTGCCGAGGCTGTCATCTGCGGGGTACAACCGTTCGTCGCCATGACCCTGATCGAGATGGGACGCGATCTGCTCGGCGCGGATTGCGCCTTCAACCTGGAGCAGGGTCTGGAGGTCCTCAAGGACCGCATCGCCAAACGCGGCGATACGCGCTTCGACGAGGACGAGGATGCCTGAATCCTTCGCCAGCGCCCAAGCCAGAATACCCGTGATGTCGGCGGCAGACATCGTGACGGCGCGTCGCGCCACCCGCGATCTCTGCGAGCGGCTCGGGTTCGGCAAGGCGGACCAGACCCGCCTCGCCACCGCCGTCTCCGAGCTGACGCGCAACGTCATTCAGTACGCCTGCGAGGGAGTCTGTCTGATCGAGGATGCCTCGGACGGCCAGACGCGGCGCATCCGGGTCCAGGTCGAGGATCGCGGCCCGGGAATCCCGGACATCCCACTGGCGCTGACCGACGGCTACAGCACCAGCGGCGGACTGGGCGCCGGCCTGCCCGGAACGCGCCGGCTGGTCGACGAATTCCAGATCGAATCCGAGCCGGGTCATACGCGCATCAGCATCATCCTGCGCAAGCCACGGTGAACGAAGGCAGGTGACGAGACCGAGCGACATGATGCGCCATCGAGACACCCCCCAAAGCATGTCCCCCGAACGGCCGGCCGGCCCGACTCCCTCGGCCCCGCCTTCGCTCGCCTCGGTCTGCGCCTGGATCGAAACCGAATCGGACATCGCAGCCGCGTGCCGCGAGGTGCGCTGGCTGGCCGAACGGATGGGCTTCGCCCGCAATCCGGCCTATTACCTGGCGACGGCAGCGAGCGAGCTGGCAACCAATCTTCTGATCCACGCCGGCGGCGGATGGCTGCGCGCCACCTCCGTTGCCGGACGTCATCTGGATGAGCCGCCAGGCATCGAACTGGTGGCGGAAGACACGGGACCGGGGATCGCCGATCTCGCACTGGCACTCACGGAGGGCTACAGCACGGCGGGCGGTCTCGGGTGCGGTCTTCCCGGTGTCGAACGCCTGATGGACGCCTTCGAGATCGATTCGCGGCCCGGACACGGAACCCGAGTCAGGGCGATCAAATGGCCTTGAATCCATCGAGCCCCACAGCCGATCGCACCGAGGTTTCGGTTGGCCAGGCGGTCCGCCCGTTTCCAGGCGAGCCTCTGTGCGGCGACCAGTCGGGCTGGTGGAGGCATCCGGACCGACTGCGACTGGCCTTGGCCGACGGACTGGGACACGGTCAGGAGGCCCATGCGGCCGCCGCCACGGTCGTCGAGCATCTGGCGACCATGCGGCCGACGGGCCTGGCCGAGCTGTTCGCCGACTGCGACAGGACGCTGATCGGGTCGCGCGGGGCCGCACTGGCGGTCGTCGACGTCCTGTTCGAGGAAAACGCCCTGCTGCATGCCGCCGTGGGCAATGTCCGTACGCTGCTGATCGGACAGAGACAGATCAGACGCCTGCCCGGCGCACGCGGCATCGTCGGCGGCGGCTTCTCCGGGCTGCGCCCGGAACGTCTCCCGCTGTCTGCGGGCGACTGGCTGGTCATCTTTTCCGATGGAATCCCGGAAGACGCGGACATCCGCGCATCCCTGACCGCATCGCGCTCGTCCGACGCCCTGGCCGAACAGCTGCTGGAGCGCTGGGCGCGCGACCAGGATGACGCAGGTATCCTGATCTATCGCCATGAATGAACCCAATGCGCCGAAATCGCCGCCGGATTTCATCCGGCGCTATGCCGAACTGCTCCAAGGCGCGGTCTTCGCCGAGGATCCGCTGGCGGCAGAGACGGCATTGGCCGACGCGGCCGACCTGGGGCGCAGCCTGGTCGCCAACGAGATTCCGCTCGAGGAGGTCGGCGAACTGCATCACGAGGCGCTGGTCCAACTGGCGCAAACCCATCCGGACCTGCCGCTGAGCCAGATCGCAGACCTCATCACGGCACCGCTGATGGAGGCCTACATGGCCTATAGCCTCGCCTTCCGCGAGCAGCTGGAGCGGCAATCCGAGGAAATCGTGAACGCCCGTCTGGAGCAATCGCGTCGCCTGGAGGCGATCGGCACCCTCGCGGCCGGTATCGCGCACGATTTCAACAACATCCTGGGGGCCATCCTGGGATTCAGCGAATTGCTGAACGATGAGCTACCGCCCGATTCGGTGGGACAGCAACATCTGGAGTTCATCCAGCAGGCGAGCTTCCGGGCGCGCGACCTGATCGCCCGCATGCTCACATTCGCCCGAGAGATGGGTGACGATCCGATCGAAATCGAACTGGTCGCCCTCACCCGAGAGACGTTGGATCTGGTGCGGGTCTCGCTCCCACGCGACGTCCAACTCGACTTCGAACCCTCGATCGGCGAGGCCTGGGTGCTGGCCGAGCCGAGCCAGATCCAGCAGATCGTCATGAACCTCTGTATCAATGCGGCCGCCGCCATCGGCAGCACTCCTGGCCGGATCCAGGTCGGTATCGGACTGCACACGCCAGCAAGCTTGGCCCCATTGGTCAGACTGACGGTCGAAGACGACGGCGAAGGCATGAACCAAGAGGTCCGGGAACGGGTCTTCGACCCCTTCTTCACGACCAAGGAGCCCGGAAAGGGCAGCGGTCTCGGGCTCTCCGTGGTCCACGGACTGGTCGGCAAGCTGCGGGGATCGATCAGCGTGTCCAGCGAGCCCGGTTCCGGTACGCGATTCACGATCGATCTGCCCCGTTTGCATCAGGAGGGCAAGGCGAGCGAGGACGCTGCACCGATTCGGCACACTCCATCCAGCCAGCGGGAGACACCCGAATGAGCAAGGTTCTGATCGTTGACGATGACGAAATCTTCCGGACGATGATGGCCGAAATGGTCCGCCGCGAAGGCTATGAGATCGAGGCCGTCAGCAACGGGCAGGAGGCGTTGGCATACGTCGCGCGCGAACGTCCGCTGCTCATCATCACCGATATCCTCATGCCCGAGATGGACGGCATCGAGTTCATCATGAAGCTGAACCAAGACGGCAACGATATCCCAATCATCGCCGTCTCGGGCGGTCGGCGCTCCATCAGCCTGGAGTTCAACCTCGAATCGGCCGCCCTCATGGGCGTGCGGACGACCCTGCCCAAACCCTTCACCCGCGAGGCGCTACGCACTGCGATCGACAAGGCGCTCGAACAGCAGCCGCCATCAAGCGGCCTTCGATAAGACCCGACGGCAGGTCAGACTGGACAGCAGGATCAGAACGCTGGCGATGAAGGTCGCGAGACACAGCAGATCGATGTCGCGCGCGCTGCGCTCCAGCATGCCGCCGACCACGCCGCTGCCGAGCGCGGTCGCCCCCAGGGTGAGACAGCCGTAAAGCGCCGACGAGGTCCCGACCCGGTCCGCAAAGACCGAGAGCCCCGCCTTCATTCCGATCGGGACCAGCGCGCCGAATCCGATGCAGAACACTGCGGACGCGCCGAGTATCGCGACGACGGACATGGAACCTGCAAGCACGACTCCGAGCGAGCAGAGCCCGCCAATCAAGGCCACACCGGCACCGGTCAGGAAGGCGCCATACTCGCCCCAGCGTTTGAGCGCTTCCATGCAGATGAGCCGCCCCAGCAGCAGTCCGCCGACCAGAGCGAGACTGGTGAATCCGAACGCCAGTGGGCTCATGTTCAAGACATGGATGAAGATGAAGGGCGCCGCGACCAGATAGGCGCCCTGAACCGCGAAGCAGAGCATGATGGGAATGGTCGGCAGCATGAAGCCGGGCGAGACGAGCATGTCGCCGTAGGCACGCAACGTCTCGGCAAGCCTGAAGGGCGTGCGCCTGTCTGCCGGCAGTGACTCGCCGACCAGCCCGCGCGTCGAGAGCATCACCAACACAGCGCCGGCCGCGAGCAGATAGAAGTTGGAATGCCACCCCAGCCACTGGGTCAGCAGACCACCGAGCATGGGCGCCAGCACCGGAACCAATCCGGTGATGACCCCGATCCAGCCGAGAACGCTGATCATCTGCGCGTCGCTGAAGGCATCGCGCGACATGGCCCGCGACCCCACCTGCACGGCGGCTCCGCCGACGGACTGCAGAATGCGTCCGCTGACGAGCAACCCATAGGAGGGCGCCAGCGCGCACAGCAGCGATCCCACGCCAAAGGCGATCACGCCCCCCTGGAGCAACAGTTTCCGCCCCCAATGGTCTGAGACCGGTCCGAGAAAGATCGAGGCGACCGCGAACCCGACCAGATAGACGGTCATGGTCGCGGCCATGTGCTGAGCCGAGAGCCCCAACCCATCGGCCATCGCCGGCAGGGCTGGCAGATAGAGACTGGTACCGAGTCGAACCAGGGCGGTGACCAGGATCAGATAGGCGCTCAGCATGAGCAGCGCGCGCCCGCTCGCCTCGCGCGGCTTGAGAATGGCGTCGGTCATCGGCGGCTCACAGCTCGATCTGGCGCTCGATCAGATCGGGCAGCGGGATCTGGTCGCACACCAGCGGCAGCTTGATCTGAGCGGTAGTGACGCCCGGACGCAGGTGGCCCTCATAGAGCCGGTCGAGCCAGCCCGTGCCCATCAGGATCAGTCGCGGCGCCTGGATGAGCCCCTGCTCGCGCAGCAGCTTGAAGCCATCGGACGCCTCGGCGAGCGCGGCATCCATAGCGGCGAGCCATGCGGCGTCGGGCGCGACATCCCCTTCCGGCTCGATGCAGAAGTCGTAGCGGTGCGCACCGCTGTCGGCGACCACGCAGAAATGCCGCCAGCGCAGATCGCGCTCGGCCAGGGTGCGGCGCACCACGTCCGAGATCACCGCCCCGGCGAGCTTCTCGCCCGCCAGGTTGGCGATATCGCGGCTCTTGCTCAGGAACTGGATGTTGGGATTGCCGCCAGTGAAGCCCTTGACCTTGACGATGTCGTGCAGATCGTAGCGGTAGAGCCCGGAGTAGCTGGTGACGATCAGGCCGTATTCGGCCCCGTCCTCAAGCTGATGGGCGAGCAGCGGCTCGCCGCCCGCCACCGGCTGGAACTCGAAGAAATAACCGAAGATGGCCAGCGGCGCCTCGGGCGCGCCCGGACGCATGGGGACGTTGAACTTGCCCTCGCTGGCACCGTACCCGCAGTCGGTGAAGACCACGTCCTCGGGAAGCCAAGGGATCAGTCCCTCCAGATAGCGCCCGATGGTGCCACCGAGCCAGCAGGAGATCATCTTGAGCCCCGGCCAGTAGTCGCGCGGTTCCAAACGGCCGCGCCCAGCCAGCATGCCGCGCAGCGCGGCGGCACGCTCCGGGTCCGGGCTCAGATACCCCGTCAACTGACGGCGCAACTCCGCATCCAGCTCCAGACTCTGGGACAGGGTGCCGCACTCGATGTCGGTGATGATCTCGTCGCGCCGCCGATCGGCGGCCTCCAGCAACGCGGTCATGCGTCCCGGGTTGTTGCCGACCAGCAGTCGAACCAACGGCTGAGCGACGGCGAAGCGCATGGTCAGATAATCGAGCGTAGCAGCATCGGTCGCGCCCAATACCTCGGGAGGAAAGGCCAGTCGCCGCCGGATCTCCGGCGGCGCACCGGCGAGCGTGAGACCGGAGGCAAAGCCGAAAGGAATGCCTCCGGCGGTCTCGCCCATGACGGCGACGTTGGACAGCGGGATGAAATAGCCGTCGAGCAGATCCGGCATCATCTTCATCAGTAGCGCGGTGCGGGCGCGGCTGACCAGCGACTTGGCCAATTCGCCAGAGGCGCTTTCCGGGATGTTTTTGAAATGTCCGGTGGTACCGCTGGTGCTGATGAAATGGGTCGGCTGGCCGGAGAACAGCAGATCGGCCTCCCCCAACTCCATGCGCTTGGCATAGGGCTCGAAATCGTCCCATTGGGAGACGGGAACGGCCTGTCGAAACGCCTCAATCGAATCGATCGTCTCGAAACCGTTCGCACGGCCGAACTCGGTCTGAGCACCCTGCCGAAGGATGTCCATCAGCACCCGCTGCTGGGTCTCCTCGACCAGCGAACAGGCGCCGATGAAGGTCTGGACCAGCTCCAGATCCTGCTTCAGCCGCCAGTCATCCAGCCCCTGGGTCTCAGAGGCCAGGATCTGATAGCGCTCGGCGATCCGCGCCTTGAGCCGGCGCCGGATGCTCTTGAGGATCTCGGCGGGGACATTGATGTCGCTACAGGACTCGATGCCCTGAAAGCCGGGGATGGAATTGGCCTCGCCGACGACGAAGCCATCGCCCTTGAACAGCAGATCGATCCCGCCGATGTCGAGTCCCATGACCTCGATCACCCGCTTGGAGAGTTCGAGGATCGTCTCGTTCAACGGATAGGCGTCCGCACCGCCACCGGCCGAGACGTTCGATTTGAAGCCGTCGGCCGAACGGTTGCTGCGCAGCATGCAGGTGCGCGGCTGACCGTCGATCACCAGTACGCGCAGATCGCGGCCCCGACTGTCGGCGATGAATTCCTGTGCCAGGAGCCCCGCCTGGCACCCGGCCGCATCGAGCATCTCCAACAGGCTGGCGAGCTCCTGTCGAGTCTGGACCAGGGTCACGCCATGCCCCTTGGATCCATCCAGAACCTTGAGCACGACCGGCAGGCCCAGACGTTCGCAGATGAACTCGGGCGAGGTGTCTGGACGCACGAGAATGGTCTTGGGAACCGGGATGCCACGCGCGGCGAGCAATTGCAGGGTGAGCAGCTTGTCGCCGGTCCGCTTCAGGGTCTCGGCCCGGTTCACGCAAAAGACGCCCTGGGTCTCCAGTTGCTGCAGGAGGGCCAGGTTGTAGTCGTCCGCCTCCTCGACGAAGGCGGCGATGGCGAACATCGGGGCCGGAACGGAGGTGCCCCGGAGATAGAAGCGCGCCGGCTCGTCCGGGTCCAGGATCAGCTGCACCTCCTTGGGCGCCACCACCTGCAGTTCGACTCCCGCCGTCGCCGCCTCCTCGCAGGCGCGCGTCAGCTCGCGCACTTCCTTCCCGGTATAGAGAATCCATCCGTGCATCGTAACCGAGCTCTTCATGAAAAAATCGCCTCTTGGTAACAGCGTTCGACATAGGATTGGAGTTCGATCGCAACCGGATCGCACAATTGAATACGGTCGAAATCGAACCGCTGCGCATAGAGTCGCGTGTAGAGCAACCACCAGCGATCTGGCGACTCCACCACCCAGCCGCAGAAGAAGAGCCGCATACGACGCATCTCATCCTCCAGCGTCTCGGGCAGCGCGTGCCAGGCGGGAAAGCGGACATAGACGGTCTTGATGCCGTCGGATTCCTGGTCGAAGAGCTGTCGGCGCAGAACGCTCGCGAAATCCTCGCCCGTCACCCTGAGCGAGAGCACGGCCAGTTCCGATTCGGCATGGGTTTCGACCGCCAGATCGGTGTGATCCGCGAGCGGAGGCGATTCGACCGGAATCTCTAGGGACAGCCCGGAGTTCTCGAACAATCGGCGACTGATTTCGACATGGGCCGGAGGGACGAAGAGCTGAACGGGGGGCAGGTCACGGGTAACGGTGACGGCATGCAATAGAGTCTCGCGCTGGGCATCGTCGTCCTCGGCCAGCTTGAGGAACCGCGCCCGGCCGTGCACCGAGAGTTTCAGCGCCATCGGATTGAAGTTGAAGAGACTGCAGACCTTCTGTGATTGGGTGTGGGTGGTCACCAGATTGGCCTCACCGACCGCAACCCGATCATCGCCCCCCTTGGTCGTGCGCGCGACCGCCTTGATGAGCTGCAGGAGCCCCATGCTGCGACGGTACTCGGGCTGCACCATGAGCGCGCCGTATTCGGCCACCTCGGCATCGCCAGTGGCGCGCAGGATCGCCATCTGTCCGACCACCTGCCCTTCGGGGTTGAGCGCGACATAGGAGATGACGCGCCCGTCCTCCATGGCATCCCGCAAGCGGTCGGCATAATAGAAGACCTCCTTGCTGTAGGAGTATCCGTAGTTGCGATAGGCCAGTTCGACGATACCGGGGATGTGCTCGACACCGGCCAGACGGACCTGCAGCTTCTCGCGGCTGGACGCTGGGGCCTGGTCCGCGCCCGCAAGCGGTGCCGTCAGGACCTTGGGGTTCGAGAGCCGCTTGAGCAGCACCGTGCGCCAGCCGGCGCGGCCCTGATTGACGAACTCGAAGTGGTCGACCAGTTTCTCGATGAGAAAGAGTCCGAGACCATCGATCGTCTCTTCGGGCTGAGTGACCTCGTATTTCGGCAGTCCGCCCGGATCGACGGGCAATCCCATGTTGCTGAAGACGATGCGCAGCCCGTCCTCGAGCACCTCGCAGACCACCTCGAACTGTTCTTCGGAACCCTGGTTCGGATAACGCTCGATGATGTAGGCGCCGGCCTCCTCCGAGGCCATCGACAACTCCGAGATCTCCTTCGAGGTCGCCCCCAGACAGCGGGCGATCTCGCCGACGAAGGACACGACGGCAGGAAGGAATTCCAGCCGATAGTAGGTCTTCAACGCGAACTGCATGCTCCTTCTGTCCCCCTGTGTGCGGGCTGAGGATCGCAACGGCACGGCAATGACAGCCGTTGGACTCGGCCCCACGCGCCAGCACCCGGATTCCACGACCGAGGCGAGCACATGGGATTGCGAACCTGCATAGTAGAGGATGCCAGCAACGACACGGTGTGAGCTGCTGCTCCTTTTTCGCCGGCCTGAAGCAGGAAGCCGTGCAGGACATGGTCAGCGTCGACAGGATCGACACCGAAGCTTCACATTTCGGTCATATGGACTGCATCGGGCGGTCAAGATCGATGCCTACCATTAGCCGGACACCGAAAGACATCTAATGTAGAGAGACTTGCAGGAGAACGCCATCATGACCGTCGAACACCGTTACGGCAGCCACCGCCCCGCCGACATCGAGGTTCACATCGAATACCGCAAGCGGCGCTTCTTCAGCGCTCGGGGACGCAATATCTCCGATCAGGGAATGTATCTGGCGGTTCGCAACCTAACCCTGCCGAAAGGAACCATGGTCACGCTCGACTTTCAGGCCGGGGGCCGCGACTGGGCGGTCGATGCCATCGTGGCTCATCACGACGCCGCTGGAATCAGCGTCACCTTTCGCGACCCGCAGCCGGATCTCGTCCAGCTCGTGCGACTCACCGAACTGCCTGGCCAGCTGATGGGTCACAGCGGGGCCTATGCCGGACGGATAGCCGGAGCCTGACCGGGGCATCCGGCAACAACCGAGTATCCGCCGGCCGAATCAACCGAGCGGTATCGCAGAGACAAGATGTCTGTCGAGATACACCCGCCAGCCAAACCACGGTCGGTAACCTGACCGCGAGGCTAGAGGCGATCAGCCTCTTCGACCTCTACAGACCCGCTATCCCAGGACGCGTCAGCTCTCGACCGCAGCGGACCGAATCCGGCACTGCTGTTCGGCCGAGAGGCGCCGGCGCAGGCCGCGTGTCACGGCCAGACGCCGCTCAATCCCATTGAAAGAGAATCCATTGAGGCACGGACGTATTGCGTGACGAGCGATCCTCGGCATCAATCTTACCGTCCCCATTGAGGTCATAGAAATAGTAGGGCGGCCCGATCTGGGGCTGCACCTTCACCATATAGAGCACGCCGCGCACCCGATATTCGTAGATCACCTCGTCTCCCGACTCTTTGATGGTGATATCAGGCTCGACCGGATCCCCGGTCACAGGCGAAGGTTCGACGGTCGGGGCCTGCAGAAACTCGCTCTCTGCTGACTGCGCTTCCTCGTCTTGGGCATAGAGGGTCCCGAACGCGACCGACAGGACCAGGATGATGAGAACTCGGCTGAACACAAGGGTCACCATTGCGTGGCGAAGGACAGACCCGCATGGTAGTACGAACGTCGCCGGATTGCTCGCCAAGCATCGCCATGCGTTCTCGGGCATAATCCAACACCTGCGGTCGCACCGCCCCCCACCGAATCTCACCCCACTGGATGTCCGGACTCAATCCCCGACAGCTCGAAGCCGTTCGCTACACCGACGGCCCGCTACTGGTTCTGGCCGGCGCCGGCTCGGGCAAGACGCGCGTCATCACCCAGAAGATCGCCCACCTCATCGGACACAAGGGGATCGCGCCGCGCCACATCTGCGCCGTCACCTTCACCAACAAGGCGGCCCGCGAGATGCGCGAGCGCGTGGGTCAACAGCTCACCGGTGTCAAAACGCGCGGCCTGACCATCTCCACCTTCCACACCCTGGGACTGAACATCCTGCGCCGGGAGCCCGAGCGCGCCGGACTGCGTCAAGGCTTTTCGCTCCTCGACGCACAGGACTCGGAGGCGCTGATCAAGGAGCACCTGCGTCACGCGCAGGATGCCGAGGCCATCGGCCCACCGGCGCTCCAGCACCGTATCTCGCGCTGGAAGAACGACTTCATCGATCCAACGCAGGCGATGAGCCAGGCGGAGGACGACTTCGAGGCGCGGCTCGCGGCGCTCTACGCCGACTACGAACGGAGCCTGAAGGCCTACAACGCGGTCGATTTCGACGACCTCATCCTGACGCCAGCCCAATTGTTCCGCACCCAGCCCGATCTGCTGCACCACTGGCGCGATCGTATCCGTTACCTTTTGGTCGACGAATATCAGGATACGAACAGCGCCCAATACGAACTGGTGCGTCATCTCGCAGGCCCAGAGGGCGCCTTCACCGTGGTGGGCGACGACGATCAGTCCATCTACGCCTGGCGTGGCGCGCGCCCCGAGAATCTGATCCGACTCAAGGATGACTATCCGACCCTCAAGGTCATCATGCTGGAGCAGAACTACCGCTCGACCGCGCGTATCCTGGGACTGGCCAACACCCTGATTGCCAACAACCCACACGTCTTCGAGAAACGGCTCTGGAGCGAGCACGGACCTGGCGAAAAGCCGCGCGTGATCCAGTGCAAGGACGAGGCACACGAGGCCGAAACGGTCGCCTCCGAGATCCTCCATCTCAAATATGCCGAGAACACCCCGTTCGGCGACATGGCGATCCTCTATCGAGGCAATCATCAGGCCCGTCAATTCGAGAAGGTTCTGCGCGAATACAACATCCCCTACTTCCTGAGCGGCGGGACATCCTTCTTCGCGCGCACCGAGATCAAGGACATCATGGCCTATCTGCGCCTGTTGGCGAACCCGGAGGACGACGCCGCCTTCCTGCGGATCGTAAACACGCCCCGCCGCGAGATCGGACCGACCACCCTGGAGCGGCTGGCCGAGTATGCGCGCGCAACAGAAACGAGCCTGCTGGCCGCCTGCGAGAAGGCGGGACTGAACGCGCATCTCGGAGAACGTCAACGCGACCGGCTCGGCGCCTTCGTTCGCCTGACCTACACGCACCGCCAAAGCGTCGAGGCGGATCCCTCCGGCGGCCTGCGCAATCTGGTCGACGCGATCGGCTACGCGGGCTGGCTGCGCGAGAACGCCTCCAGCCAGACGGTCGCCGATCGCCGGTTCGAGAACGTCACCGACCTCATCGGCTGGCTCGGCAAACTGCACAAGGGGGATTTCCAGAACAGACGCCTGGCGGACATGGTCAACCACCTGACGCTGATGGACGTCTTGGACCGCCAGGACGAGGAGTCGGGCGGAGACCGCGTCCACCTCATGACGCTGCACGCCGCCAAGGGTCTGGAGTTTCCTCAAGTCTTCCTGGTCGGCATGGAGGAGGAACTGCTGCCCCACCGCACCAGCATCGAAGAGGACAGCATCGAGGAAGAGCGCCGTCTCGCCTACGTCGGCATCACCCGGGCCCGCAAGACACTCACCTTCACACTCACCCGACGGCGCAAACGCTACGGAGAATGGATACCGAGCGAACCGAGCCGCTTCCTCAACGAGCTGCCCAAGGACGCGCTGGACTGGGGAGATCGCACCCCGGACGACTCCCCCGTGGAACGCAAGGCCAGAGGACTCAGCCATCTGCACATGATGAAGGGACTCCTGAGCGACCACTGACTGCAAAAATCTCGACACCGAACCGACCATCTAAGGTATAGTTGGCAACTTACTTTTGACGACCGCGCAGTCTGACGCGATAATTCGTCCAAGGCGCCCGTAGCTCAGCTGGATAGAGTACTGCCCTCCGAAGGCAGGGGTCACAGGTTCGAATCCTGTCGGGCGCGCCAAATTCCGCTGCTTGAAACCAAAAGGCCCCGGCATTCGCCGGGGCCTTTTGCGTTATGGCCTCCCTTGGTGCGCAAAAACGCCCTGGCAAACCAGAGCGTCTGCGCTCAACATCGGCTCGCGCCTTTTTTCACTCTTGGATCTCGGCGGCAAAGTAACCGACGACCTCCGTCGTATGCGCCATCTCGGCATCCCGAGATTGCTCCTCCTGTACCCAGAGGTCGACAAACTCGGCTTCGAACCCCGTCCAGCGCACCCCCGCCGTGTCTCCACCATCCGTTGTCTGCATATCGGCGACGAACATCGGAGCATTATCGAACGTGACACCGAAGGGCAACTCGTAAACGCTATCGGTCACGGCATTGTCAGTCGTTCCAACCTCGTACTTCAGACCATCGATCACACCCGATGAAGGCTCCCAAGCAATGTAGTCGAGACGCTCAGGCCAATGCACCTGATCGTTCGCTTCCTCTTCGCGCATACCAATGTAAAACCCGCGCGAATCGATGTCTTTCAACCTTGCGGCCACCGCCTGCTTGCCGGTAAAGGTGACCACGCTTGCAAAGACGACAGGTGCGCTTCCAAAGGCCGAGCTGAACGATTGATATTGGAATGCCTTGGTCACATTGGTTTCAACCGATCCTGCCTCGACCCAAACGCCGTTGGGCAATTGGTGACGCCCGCGCTCCATAACTAGATAGGTGACAGTCTCAGGGTCATGAACGCCATCAAGGTAGCCCCACTCTTGCACACGCATTGAAAAGCCATCAGGGCTCACATTCTCGATACGAATCACCGCAGGATCAGCATCATTGGCACTTATACCTTTAACGATGACGACAGGGTCGATGAAAGTACGCCGAAACGAAACCCAACTCCAATCGGAATCGACCTCGACCTCCCCCGTCTCCAGAGGCAGGCTAGCCATCGCGTCATCGAATCCATTATCACTACCAGCAGAGTCATCGCTTCCAGAACCATTATCGGACACAACAGGCGCTGTTACTTTGATCAGGGACGACTTAATCTCCTGCGATGAACCGCCAGCTCCAGTTGCCTTTAGCTTAACGGTATAGGTTCCGGCAACGGTATACGTGTGCACCGCCGTAGAAGCACGACTGGTCGCCCCATCGCCGAAGTCCCATGAAACACTCGAAACCTGCCCCTCCGATTGATCGACAAAGGTCACAGTCAGCGGCGCGACGCCAGAAACAACGCTTGCGGTGAAATCGGCCTTGGGACCCAAAGAAGGAATCTGCGCCACAACCTCGTTCGAATATTCACTGCAATAAACCTTCAACTTATCACACGCACGTACCGCGAGATAATAAGTCGAACCGGCACTCAATCCAGAAACAGAGACGGATGTTCCCGTCAAAACCAGATTTGCATCGTATTTACCACTCGAAGCGCCATAAGCCACTTCATAGTGATCGACACGCTCATCAACGACCGCATCCCATTCAAGATTAACGGATCCGGCATGGGCAAGCGCTGAAAAACAAAACAATAGAAAAGCTGCTGCAAATCGAGTTTGAAAACGATTCGAACCGCTTTTCAATAGATTAGACGTCTGCGCGCACACCATGACCTTAACCCGCCGTGCTGAATAATTTCAAATTCGACCGGCTGCTGCCGGCTTGTCGTTGCTTGGGTGAGATTTAACCAGCAGATGCGCAAGCGAACTGTGATGAACCCGTCAATCGAGAACCAGCCGGAAACATCAAAGAAAAAACGAGACGCAGTTCACAATTCAAGAAATAAAAGCGGAGAAAAGACGCCACAAAAACGGAAGGAAAACTCAGCATCGATAACACTGAGCCGCTCACTCAAATCGAAAGAGCGACATCGATCACAGTACTGGCCGAATGCGTCCACACGGAAAATCGCGTCTAAGTTGGACGACAGTCATTCAAACTGGCACCAAGCCGACAGCGTCGAGCCAAAAGGGTGGAACGAAGCGCAAAACATGCGCGGAGGCATTCAAGACGAAGGAGGGCTTGGAGACGAGTTACGGCACCGAGAGGTCGGCCAAAACAAGGGCGTCCATCTGGCGGATGGTTGGACAGTGGCCGTGAGTGGCCGTGGAACACGGCCGAAATCCTGTTTGAGAGCAAACGTGGGCGCAAAAGGAAACGAAGGTGGACAGCCCCACGCGTTCGGCTCTAAGAACCAACGAACAGGCTGCCTCAGTGGAGGAGTCGTTTTTCACTCAAGGCATTCAAAATCAAAGCCCTGCAGCACCCAGCGGTCGCATGCGAAGGCCGATAGCCGCGCCTGAACGCAAAGATGCCTACCCGACACCCGGAGCACGTGCGCGATCGGTCACGAAGAAGGGGCTCGCAATCCCCAGCACTTCGCCACGCTTCAATCAGACGACTTGGTTGCGGAGAAGGGACCGGAGGGAAGCCCGAAAAAGCGTCTGCAACCAAACCCAGCGTCACTGCCTAGACCGCTCAGGTTGACCGACATGTTCGAACGCGCCCGGTCCAGCCGATTCAGGCCGTAGACGCTCCCATTGACCCCGACCACCTGGCCGCCGCGCAGCACGGGGCCACCCGAATCGCCAGGGCTCAAAGAAGGCCGCCCCGAACGCATCTCCCCGGCATAGGTGTAGAAATTGACGGGATCCACCCGGATGACCTGAGAGCTTCCCACATTGCGACGACCATAGGGCATGGTGCGACGGGCGAGCGCCATGGTCTTGAGGCTTTCGTATCCATAGCCGACGATCTCGACGGTCTCGCCGGCGCGCAGCGGCTCACAGTCGACGGACAGGACCGGGATGTCCGGCGTCGGCTCCGCCACCGTCAGGATGGCGACATCGGGGAAGCGCGAGGTGAAGTGGGTGTCGAGCTTGACCAAACGGACGCGCCGAGCCAGCTCATCGCCCGAATAGCGTTCGCGATAGGCTCGGATCGTCTCCTGCCTGTAGGCGATGAACCGCCGCAGTGCCTGGGCGTAGCTCGGATGCAGCCGAACCTCGGCGAGCGTGACGGGGGTGAGATCATCGGGCGACCGAGGTGCCAGCTGATGGCCGATGAAGAGCCGGCGGCCGGGCCGAAAGGCATCCTCCAGCTCGCCGTCGCCCAGCGAGACCACGCAATGGGCGGCGGTGAGGAATCGATCGGGGCCGATCTTGGTCGCCGAACAGTGCAGCCGCTCGCCCTCCCCCAGCGAAACCACAGCGCCATAGCGCCCCTGAGTGTCGAGTTGGCCGCCAAGCAAGGCGACGGCCGATGATGACCACAGCGGAAGCAGGATCGCCAGGATCCGAAGGAAAGGATCGCGCTTCATGGAGCGGCCTCGAAACCACGCATCAACCGCCGGCCGGCGGCCGCGCCTTCTGCGTCTCGAAACGAAAAGGAGCGGCCATGATGCCTTGCGCGGTGTGGAGCAGCACGCGGGCCTCCCAGGTCATGCTGGCGCGGACGCAGACCGGCAACAGTTTACGCCCCTGATAGCGACCCTCTCCCAAGGGCGTCAAGCTGACCCGATTGAAGCCCATATTCATGTCCACACCGACAAAATCGACCTCGATCTCGGATGCGGAGACACCCTCGATCGCCACGTCGAGCGTCAAAGGGGTCATGACTGGAATCGACGCCGGTTCGATAGCGAAGGTCACCCGCCCACCATCGGAAAAGACCGCGCGGCAAGGCCCGGCATGCAGATCGCACGGCATCTCGGGCGTTGCGACCGCGCTCAGGCTGGGATGCAGCAGGGGCCAGAAGCGCACGACCAGCCCCCCGACGAGCAGAATCGACGCCAACCCAGAGGCAGTCCAGAGCAGAGCCTGCCACGTCGGTCTCAATCCAAGCAGCCGTTTCTCGGCGCCCGTCGCTCGCGCATCGTGGGAAATCACGCCGCTGCCCTCGCCTCGCGCTCAGCGCACCTGACGCCACCAGTTGTTGACGATCTCGCCGACGTTGAGGTCGTCCGGCCCGTGGACCCAGCTCTCGGAGAGCGGCGCATCGCGGCTGGCCGGTGCCGGATTGGGCGGATGCACCAGGATGCGCGAGGGCAGCATGGCGGCGTCACCGACCGCGAGCACCTCGCCGCGACGCAGCGAGGCCAACAGATCGGCCAGGTTCTTGGCGCCTTCCGGCAAGAGACGCCGCACGTATTCCTGATCGTCCGCGTTGGAGATCTTAAGGCACAGATAGTTTCCGCACTGAGAGAGGACGGTCTCGGACAGCTCGGTCGGCCGCTGGCTGACGATGCAGAGCGTGACGCCGTATTTGCGCCCCTCCTTGGCAATGCGCTCCATCGCCCGTCGCGTCCCGACGAACTGGGTGTCTGCTTCGCGCGGGATGTATTGGTGCGCCTCCTCGCACACCAAGAGGATCGGAAACTCGTGTCGTTGCGGATTCCAGTAATTGAACTCGTAGGCGAGCCGACCGATCTGGGCCGACACGACCGGACGCAGATCGAGCGGAACCGGACTCAGGTCGATCACCGTCACCTGACGCTTGGGCTCCCCCAGACCGACAAAATCGCGCAGCAAGCCCTCCAGGCTCGCGGAACTCGCGTTCTTGCGCGGACGCATGAAAAAGTCGTAGCGCGCATCGTTGTAGAGCGACTGGAAGCGCACTAGGAAGTCGTCGAAGGCGCCGTAGAGCGGTCCCTTGACCTTACCGAACTCCAGCTTCTCCTCGTTGGCCTTCTTGAACCGCTGGTAGAGATCCTCGATCGAGAAATAGACCGGCGAATCCACCGAAAGCCGCTGCAAACCCAGATGCTGGTTGGACTGTTGGCGCAGACTGAAGAGCGTCTCGCGCAGGAAGGCGATCTGGACCGTCGCGTTGAAATCGGTGCGATCGACAAAGAGGTCCACGAACTCCGAGTAGGTCAGCAGCCAATAGGGAATCTCCAACTCGCGGGCGTCGATGTGACGCGCGGCCTCGGGTCCGAAGATGCCGTGGAAGTTGCCGTCATTCCCCTTCCAGCCATATTCGCCGTGCAGGTCGAGCAGAATGATGTGCGAGTGCGGCATGGTGCTGACGACACGCTGGAGCAGGCTCGACAGCGTCCAGGACTTGCCCGCACCCGTCTGCCCCAGAATGGCGAGGTGGCGACCGAAGAGCGCCGATGGATCGAGCGTCGCCTTGAGCGATGGGCGCACCGACAGACGCCCCAGTTCGAGCGCGCCGGTCTTCTCGCGCGCCAGCAGCGCCGCAAGCCGGGAGCTGCCGATGACATGGACGGCGGCACCGATCACCGGATAGCGGCTGACGCCGGGCTCCAGGCGGCCGTCCTTGTTGATCTCGGCCAGCGGGGTGAGTTCCAGCCGGCGCTCGCGGATGGTCACGCGACGACTGCCACCGCTCGCGACCGGATCCGGAACGGAGCGGGTCTCGACGGCCTCTTCGTGAATGCGGCTCACCTCCGCCAAGAGATGGCCGGCGCGGTCGCGCACCTCGACGAAAGATCCCAACTGACCAACCGGAAGCGCCTCCTCGCCCATGTTGATCGATGACGGAAACCCCTCATCGGCAGGAAAGATGCTGGCGACCAAACAGCCGCTATGGATGTCGATGACGCGCCCGATCAAGCTGGAGTCTGGCGTGGACATGACGGTTTCACCCCTTGTTGCGGAAACCAGCGGACGGCCCGTTGAATGTCCGTCCTAGGCGGAATCCTAGCAGGATCGGGTCAAACGCGGAGATTTCATGGAACCGCTGCGCCGAACGGATCGTTGGTTGGAAGAACTGCGCGCACCTTGTTAAATTAGATATTGCTTATATAATGAAATTATTCAGCAACCATCCGAAGTGTGGAGATCCATCATGGGTGCATTAGGTATTCTTGCCGCAGTCGTTCTAGTGATCGGCGGCGTACAGTCGACGGTGAACTTCACCGATACGGACCATTTTGGCGCAGCGTCCAAGTCGACCCCGGTGATCGAGGTTCAGGCAATACAGCCGGACGCGACCCAACACGGCAACTGAAATCGCGAACTTCTCGTCCCACATGCCTTGGCGCCTCATGCTCCAAGGCATTTTTTGTTAGCATCCAGCAAGCTCAACCATCAGACCTATCCCCGATGACGAATCCCGAAGAGACCATCCGTTTCAGCGTTTCGCTTCCCAAGCCGCTTCTCGACGAATTGGACCAGAGGGTGGTTCGAAAGGGATACGCCTCGCGCTCGGAACTGGTCCGGGACCTGATTCGGGAACGGATCGTCGAAGAGACCTGGGAGCGCGGAGACGAAGAGGTCGCGGGTGTGCTGACGATCGTCTACGACCATCACCAGCGCGAGCTGACGCAGCACATTCTGGACATCCAGCATCGCCAGTACGTCCATATCGTGGCATCGACCCATGTGCACATGGATCATCACAACTGCCTGGAGACCATCATCATCCGAGGCATGCCGGCCGAGATCGAACGTCTCAGCCTGGAGATCGGCGGGCTGCGCGGGGTGCGCTTCTCCGAATTGACGCGCGCCTCGCGCGTCAGCAACTGAGACGACGCGCCAGGATCCAGTGCTCAGGACACCCGCGAGACCCTGAGCGTCTCGTCCATCTCAGGCCGCCTGCCATCGCCGAGACAGGTATGACGCAAGGGCTGGATGTCATCGGCATCGCGCCCGACCGCAACGCGCACATAGGTGGCGTCCGCCGCCAGTTCGAGCACCGGATCGAAACCGCGCCACCCTCCTCCGGGGATCAGTACTTCGGCCCAATAATGCGGCCTCTGGAAACGCGCATCGCCATCCAGATCATCTAGATAGTCCGCGTCCAGATAACCCGAGACGAAACGCGCGGGAATCTCCCAGCGCCGCGCCAATGCGATCAGCAGATGGGCGAGATCGGCCGCCGAGCCACGCCCGGTCGCAAACAGGCTGGCAAGGTCGCCGGACGGCTCCAGCTTCGGGTCGTAACGCAAGATCTCTCGAATCCAGCCGAAGGCCGATTGAACCTGTTCGATGATCGGCACGCCTTCGCTCAAATCCGGTGTCGCCCGACCGGAGATCAGACCGGGAAGATCCGGCGTCAGCGGACTGCGATGCAGGACGAAATCCCACAACCGTGGAGCCTGGCGCAGACTGTCGGCGATCCAGGCACGCTCGCGCTCGGGCGGCACCAGATCGAAATCGAAGGGGTTCTCGCGACGGGTCTCGACGTCCGCAACCAGCGAAAAGGACAGCTCCTTGTGCGCGCCGAGCACGGAGAAATGGTGCGCCAGATTACCGAAACAGTCGTAGCCGGCGACGGGTTCGGCCTTGGGCTCGACCCGGAGGGCGACCCGCATCAGGGACTGGGTCTCGTCGTCCCAGGGGGCCTGCCGGATCTGAACCTGATGCTCGCGCGCAGGCGTCGAAAAACGCATGCGCCAGGCGCGCTCGATATGGTATCTCACTGACCATCCTCCAGATAGGCGTCGAAGTAATCGGCCTGTAGAGCGGCGCCGAACTCGGCCAGCCGAGCGAGGAAGGCATCCAGATACTCGTGCAGACCCTGCTCCAGTATCTCTCCGGCACCGATGCCGGTGAGCTGACGACGCAAGGCTCGCAGCTTGATCACGGCCAGCGTCTCCGCCTTCCGCTCTACACGTTCGAGGGCTCGATCCATGCCATCGATACAGTAGATGAGCGAACGCGGAAAATCTGGGTTCAGGATCACGAACTCCACAACATCGATCGGACGGATGCCACTCTGATATTGACGGCGGTAGGCATCGAATCCAGAGAGCGATTTGAGCAAGGCACCCCACTGGTAGTAATCGAGCGGCGATCCGACCATGGAGGGATCCGGCAACAGCAGGTGATAGCGCACATCCAGAATGCGCGCACTCATGTCGGCACGTTCCTGCAGACTGCCGAGACTGGCGAAGCCGTAAGCCTCGCCGCGCATCATGGTGCCTTGGGCGAGACCGAAGAAGGTCGCGACCTCGCGATGGATGGAGTCATAGAACTCGGCGGCGCGCCAGGGCGGCAAGGTCGCCTGAAGATGCGCGTCGGTCTTCAGCCAGAAGTCGTTGAGCGTCTCCCACATGGCGTTCGAAATGCGGTCGCGGACCACGCGAGCGTTCTCGCGCGCCATGCGAAGGCTGCCATGAATCGAACCTGAATTGCGCGGATCCTGGGTCAGTAGATGGATCACCCGCTGCACCGTGACCCGACCGTCAGGATAGAGATCCTCGTATCCTTCGTCGGCACCGACGATGGTCAGCAGCGGTTTCCACTGCATCTCCTCTGTCAATCCCTCGTCGGACTCCAGCATATGGATCAGGTTGATGTCGAGCACGCGCGCCGTGTTGTCCACACGCTCCAGTTGGCGCGCCATCCAATAGAGCGATTCGGCAATCCGACTCAGCATCATTCCGCCAACACCCAGGTATCCTTGCTGCCCCCGCCCTGAGAGGAATTCACCACCAGGGAGCCCTTGGTCATGGCCACCCGGGTCAGACCGCCCGGAACGACCTGGATCTCGCGGCCGCTGATGACGAACGGCCGCAGATCCAGATGGCGCGACTCCAGTTCGCCCTCCAGATAGCAGACATGACGGGACAACTGAATGACTGGCTGGGCGATATAGTTGCGCGGATCCGCCTCGATACGCCGGGCGAAGTCGGCACGCTGGCGTGCCGTCGACACAGGTCCCATCAGCATGCCGTGACCGCCGGATTCGGCGACCGCCTTGATCACCATGCGCTCCATATTCTCAAGCACATAGGTGCGATCCTGGTGATCCGTCATCTGATAGGTGGGGACATTGGCCAGGATGGGCGTCTCGCCCAGATAGTAGCGGATGATGTCCGGGACATAGGCATAGACCGCCTTGTCGTCGGCGATGCCGGTCCCCGGGGCATTGGCCAACGCCACGTTGCCGGCGCGCCAGGCGTTGATGAGCCCCGGAACACCGAGGATCGAGTCGGAGCGGAACACCAATGGGTCCAGGTAAGCATCGTCGATGCGCCGATAGACCACATCGACCCGCTGCAATCCCTGGGTGGTTTTGAGGAAGACCTTGTCATTCTTGCAGACGAGGTCGCGCCCTTCGGCCAGTTCGACCCCCATCTCCTTGGCCAGAAAGGTATGCTCGTAATAGGCCGAGTTGAAGACCCCTGGGGTCAGAACCACGACCACCGCCGATTCCTCGCCGCGCGGCGAGAGCGAGCGTAGCGCCTGCAACAGCATCTCGGGATAATGCTCGACCCGGCGCACCCGGTAACGGGAGAAGAGTTCGGGCAGTATGCGGCGCTCGACGATGCGATTCTCGATCATGTAGGAAACGCCGGAGGGGGTGCGCAGATTGTCTTCGAGCACCAGATAGCGCCCATCTTCGTCGCGGATCAGATCGACCCCGGCGATATGGGTGTAGATGTCGTGCGGGGGATCCACATCCATGATCTCGCGGCAGAACCCCTTGCCACGATAGATCAGCTCGGCCGGAACCACGCCGTCCTTGAGAATACGCTGGCCGTGATAGAGATCCTTCAGGAAGAGATTCAGCGCGCGCACCCGCTGCTTGAGTCCGGCCTCGACCTGATTCCACTCGGCTGCCATGATGAGCCTCGGCAGGATATCGAAGGGCCAGACCCGCTCGATCCCCTCTTGCTCATCGGCATAGACCCTAAAGGTCACCCCCTCGGTGTGGAGCGCCAGGTGCGCTTCCCTGGCATTGGCCGCCAGAGCCTGCTGCCCGACGGTCTGGATGTGATCCCACATGGGGAGATAGTGGTCGCGCGGACGGAAATCGTCGTAATAGAACTCGTGGTAGGCCATTGTGGATCCCTCGGTGGGATCACGCAGCACACCGGTGGCGCCGGATTGAAATTGCTTCAGCATGGCGAGGATGCTCCTCAGTCCTGCCCTATATTCGCAAGACCTTATGCAATAACCACGCCGTGTCAAACGGACTCACCCACACCCGGCCGTGCGTGACCCCGAGAGACTCCCGGTCAAACCGGAACGACCCGATGCGCACCACAAGAGTGCAACCCTGTCCCAATGGGAGGCGAAACGCACCAAATTCACGGACACCGGCCCAATCCACGCATCAGCTTGTCAATGCGAATTCTTCGCAGTCAGGATACTATCCAATCCCTTGCGCCGAGCGCCCGTGACGAACGGGCGTGCGGCCACAAAAAACCGAGCGACCAAAACCTTGAGCGCTCCGAGCCTCGCGGTTTTTCGAAGCCCATTCCAACTTTTTCGCATCCATTTAGAACGCGGAGTCAACCAGCATGCGCAGTCAATCAGAAGCGAGCAGTCAATCAACGGTCAACGGCACGACCGACTGGCAGATCTTCCAACTCGAAGACCTGGTGGCCAAAGTCGAAAACGGCACGCTCTCGATGCGCGAATTCCTGCGCACCCCCTCTTTGAGCTGTTCCGTCTATCACGTTCCCGCCGGATCCAAGGACATGGCCAGCGCGCACGAGGAAGATGAGCTCTATCTCATACTCGACGGCTGCGGCCGGCTACGCGTCGGCGACAGCGAGCAACAGGTCTCGAAGGGCTCCATCATGTACGTCCAGGCCGCCTGCGATCACACCTTCTTCGACGTCGAGGAGAACATCACGGCGCTGGTCTTCTTCGGCGCCCCGATACGCCATCTACGGGGACGTTAAGGCGTCGAGCACGGGAAACGTCGTTCGACGCACCGATGGACGCTCGCGGACATTGACAGGGTGGCAGTGCAGATCTAATCTAATTACGAACAATTCTTATTAACACAAAAACCCTGATGATGTATCCAAGCCCGACCCGCGTTCGGAGGAGATCAACGATGCCGCCCGTAGCCTCGACCGATAGCCGTTCACAGATCAGCCCCCGTGACCGCAGCCCTGGCGCGCACCCGCGCCGGATCGACAGCAACAGCCTCATGGGAGGCGACAACCTCCTGATGATCGAGCACGCGGGGCATCAGTATTACCTGCGCATGACCCGCAACAACAAGCTGATCCTGACGAAATAGGGGCGCACACATGACCGCCGCCAACCGTCTCGCCAGCATTCATCGACCTCCAGCGGGATCGGTCGAGGACCAACCCCAGGTCGTGCTCGGACGTCCCCAGCCGGGTTCTCGCCGCGACTGGTCGGATCTCCTCCGAGATCTGACCCGCCTCGATCACATGAGGATCGAAACGGCCGTGCCGGGTGCCCGGTTGAACCAGTCCGTGCACCTCCAGGGGATACGGGTTCAGAATGGATTCGGCCTGGCGGCCGGGCGGCACTTCAGACTGCATGTTTTGCTCGAACGCTGGCATCGACTGCGTCCGCTCGCAGACCACCAACGTCCAGCGGTCAGCGGAATCCGCATCGAGGACACGAACCACCAGGCACTGCTCGATCTGAGGGTCGATTCCGACGCGGATCACTCGACGCTCGCCGAATTGCTCGACCGCTATCACAGCGAACCCGCACGCATCCTGCCGCATCAGCGGTTCGGCTGGCGCAACACGCCGCCGACCGAACCATCACACCTCGGCTGCATGGACTGCAAATGGCGCTCCGACTGCGGCACCCAGGAAATGATCGACGTCGCGCGGGTCTGCGACTGGCCGCTCGACATCGGCATGGACCGCTCGCTCGACCGCAACACCACAGCGATCGCGGCCGAATCGGCGCTCGAACTGTTGCGCATCGTCGCCGACCAGGCCCTACCGATCCGTCTGCTGATGGGGACGCCAGGCGTCGCCCAGCGTTTCGATGGCGCGTTCCACCGTCTCGAACGCAAGGACAGCGGATCGCTCGCGCTCATCGGGGACGAGGTCGAATTCCACCTTCAACCGTCGCGAATAGGCTCGGCACACATCGCCGAACATCGAACACATAGCGGGCGACATCGCCAAATCTGGCTTCAGACCTCGCGCGGTCGAACATGGGCCATTCTTGAGGATTTGCCCGGGTTCTGCGAAACAGAGACACCCCTCTGGCGCACGCTCATCAACTCACTGACCGACTGATCCGCACAGATCCAGGTCCTGTGCGACGAACGGAGGAGGCGCAGGACGAGGTGATCGCCGAGCAGAGTGTCACCCAGAGGACGAGACCAGGTGCACGGACTCTGACTCCGTCAATCTAGGTTCGAATCCTAGTTCCCCAGCCATACAAAAGAAGGGCTTAGCCGAGAGGCTAAGCCCTTTCTTTTTGTTTCCGGTCCTATTCTGGGTGGAGCTGCGTACGGTTCTTTCCAGATAGAGCCGGTTCTGGAGGTGCCTCTAGACAGTGATTTAGGGTGTTCACTGGGATCGATAGGAACCGGACTGAGGGCCGCTGCTATAGCACTGGAACACAATCCCTCCGGATCTTACCTAGACTCGAACAGCGCGTCGGACGGCAACACTCGGCGTGATAGGACAGAGGTTTGAAGAAGGCGTAGTAGCCAACCGCTCACCGTAATGGGTGAGACAGGCTGAAGGGTCGAATCTTCGGCAACGAGTGAGGCATCCATATCTCAACGACCGTATTGTACCCTACTGGACCCGCATGCTAGATGGTGTGGGGAAGGCGGGCTAAATACCTGCCTTTACTCGATTAGGCCACCGCTTACGGTTAATGAAAAACTCAAAGTGGCCAATGCTCCCTGAGTCTGCTCAGTTCACATTGAAGGTAACGTAGTTCTTCAATGATTGCAGCAAGATCTTCAATACTGTATTCAGTTATTTGCTGGGCATCTGATGTTGGTAATCCAACTACATTTACAACCTTATTCTTCTGTGGATCAATACCCCAGCGCCCATGTACCAAATTGTTCCGCTGCCGTCTAATTTCATGCGTGCGGCTAATCCAATTTTCGTATGCGCTGCGGCGCTTTGAACCAATTGGTAATTTAGCGCTGACATGCTTGCTAAGCGCATCGAGTTTTGTCTTAATATTTTGATTCTCAACAGTTTTTGTTAGGTGCTCTAAATTTGCACCGCCATCTACCCATACGAGACACAAGCCAACATTCACGTCCAAACGAGAAAACTCAAACAGCATCCGGCCGAGCAAATTGGCTGCGTCACGTTCTAAAGCTTCTCGTCGTTTCCAAATTTGAGTCATTGACATTTCAGTAATAGCCAAATGCTAGCCACAGCCGCGTCCAAAGCGGTTTGAACGTGGCGATCACCGCTTTGGACAGTCAGTTGGAGGCACTCGTCAAGGGTGCAATTGCTCGTATATTTCGAAAATGTGATTTTCAATTTCTTCGTATGCCAACTTCAGAAAGCCAAATAGTTCGATGCCATTCGCACTATCGATCATATCGGGGTCGTCATACGGATTGTCCGGCAAGTAGACGGTCGCAAATGAATTAACATCAATTGGACGAATAGAGCCCAGGTGCACCGTTTCAAACTCGCCCATTGTAACCATCAAGGGCAGCCGGCGGTGCTGTAGTACATTTCTCAATTTGTTCAAATACGAATATGTTTTCCCACCCCTAAATGAACTAATAATAGCTGCAATATTGGCTGGCGGGTTCTTATCTATGCTATTGTAGTCAATATTGCCTTCGTTGTAATTATGTAAGTATACGGATGCGACTTCTTGAGCAAGCATGTCTAATGCTGATCTTAAGTTGTTAATAAAACCGAATGCATTTTCATGGAATTCATGATCAAAGGGTGTGCGTATTTTTTTTGTATTTTTAGTTCCTGAGAATTGGATAAGCTAAATGGAATATACCATTTCTCTTTAATTAAAAAATCTAGAGATTTTTTCGCCGACTTTACTCTTACTCCTACTGAGTGATGTCTCAGCGCAATAGTTGCTTGCTGGTCTGGAGAGCGAGTCTGCCTGATCTTTCCTAAATATAATTTTTCCTTATCAGAGGATGACCATTGCGAAAGAGAAGGAGTGTAACTTGCGATACCCATTAGAGTAGGGAGCCAAGTTTCTTTCTTTCTGTACAGGGATGCGTTACAACTTGGGCATTTTGCGCCTTCTGGAGTTGTAAGTAGGTTCCACTCTCTGTCATCGAATCCCGTTATCTTCCCGCAGCATGGGCAACGAAAAAATGCATAATATGTGTCGCAATTACTGCATTTATGTCCCACGCTACCGAATGCTAATTGTCTTTGTATTTTTCGTGTTGCTTTAACGATCTCATTACAATGAGGGCAAGGAAATTCTAGCCAGAAATCTCCCAGTTTATCCGAAAATGGCTGAAGTATTATTTCGTGTTTTTCCATTACGATATAATCAATCCCCTAACGTTTCAAACGCCCCGGAAGTTTTGTTGAGTCCGAGTGCTTTGACTTGTTAGTTTTTCTTGGTTGTAACTAAGGCGCCTACAAAATGATAATCCTCATTACCTTGTAGCCCATGCTCTTGGGTATGAGGATCATCGGGGTCTGGAAGCATCCCTCGACGTATTGTAATAATATCTATACAGTGACAGAGATGGTTTAGGGAGTCATTGTCGCTAATGTATTTTTCATAGCGGTTCTTTACTTTCGAAAGATTCGATGCCTCTTTTTTATCATCCCATACACCCTTGTAGCTGTGGAGCGCTATAAAAACAGCGAAAGGTAAGATTGATGGTCCGGTTGAGGAAGATAAGCTAAAATACTCTGCATTTCGTTCGAGGTCTTGAATAATTAGAGACTTGCCAGGGTTGAATCCCTTGACTTCAATTGCGCATACTGGAATGTCAATGCCATTTTTTTCAGTGTAAATAGCTATATCAATTTTTCCAGATCGATTTGTATTGTTAGGCGTTTGAATAATTGATTTGTACCCAAGAATATTGTCAGCTTTCTCCTTGATAATAAGAGGCGTGCAGGCTGTAGCGAACTTTTTAGTGTCATGTTCAAGGCGGATTTTGTATGGAGTGCCAAAGTAGTAATTGAGTTCCTTGATCGCCTTGGCAGCATTAACTACAAGAAGGTATTCTGCATCAATCAGCTGTGTTTCATCATCGGAAAAATAGAATGCATCATCACATGACGTAGCCATTGACGTTTTTAGTTTAGTGATGATTTTTGATTCGGAGTTCATAGAAGTCTTGATGGTTTAACAAATGGAAACGATAAATATAGTGCTAGGTAGATTCTCTATGTTCTGTGCTAGACATGTACAGTCTAATGCGCTCGCTAAATTCTCCTTGTCGGTTTGTGCGGATCGGTTATATCCAGGGCATTTCATGCCGGTATAGATGCTAGGGGAACATTGATTAAATCGAAATACGCCGATCCAGCATTTGCAAAATCAGCAAATTAAGTTTTTTATGAGACGAAAAAGTCAGTGTTACTCCAGGCACCTTATGGCATCTGTTATCGATACGAAACGCGGTTTGGTATGCCGTACCAGACAGAAAAGAGCCCCGAGATAGGTGCCGTTGCAGTGCTGATGGGACCAGCGAACACGGTTCGATCTTAAACCCGGACATGGAGAGTGGCAATGAGAGGCTCATGGCCGGGAGTTCCGATGCCAAGCTATGCGACTCGTGACATGGTCAAAGCTTCACCGTCTGGCTCGACGAACAAGATGCGCTGAACCGATCCCTCCGACGTTCAGCCCGGAGTACCTCCAGTCCGTCAACCTCCAGTCTTCTGATAAAAAAATGACCACCTCCCTGTCGCGCCCTTCAAGCGCATCGACGTCAGGGCCGTCTGGTCAAGAACGACCGTGCTGGCCCGTTCCGGTCGATTTCCGGTCGGGCTCGCACGGTCGACGGACCATCAGCCCCAGGGATCGACGGCGTCATCTCTGGGATGTCGACGCTGCAGCAGATCCCGGGTCAGATCATATGCCTGACGCTCGGCTTTTGAGCGACTCAGACCGCCATCGAATTCGGCGATGGCCGCTCGCTCTTCGAAATACTCCCGCAAGTCGGCGTCCAGTCGAGCCACGAAGGCGGCGATCTCGGCATCGACAGGTGAGTGGTAGGGCGATCTCGCCATGAGGCGCTCCTAATAGTCTTCGGGCAACAGCACCGTCGTTACCGAACGGTCTGCTTCCGTGATGATCCAGACCTTGACCCCGTCCGTGATCCGGCAGCTCGACAAGAGTCGGAAACTCTCTCTGAGCGCCAGACGGTTCGCCTCGATGTCCTCGGTCGTGAGATCGCCCCAGTCACCTTGAACGTGACGCTGCAGGAGCGACAAGGGATCGATCCCGTGGCTCTCCAGCGTGGCCAAGGCCGAGGGAGTCGCCATCAGACGTCCAAGAGGAAACCGAGGCCTGTTCATGGAGTCGATCGGAAGGCTCGGCTCATGGATCGCTGGAAGAGACCCCAACGGAGTCGTCGTACGTGTCGTGCTCATGGATAGAGACTCGTGAAGAACATCCTGAAAAGACAAAGACCCGCTCCATAAGGCTGGAGCGGGTCTTTGTCATGGCTGGCGAACGGACTAGAACCCCTTCGGTAGATACGGCAGCATCAACCGAGTGACGAGCGCTTCCCCCGTCGTTGGCAGGCGACATGGAGCAGAATCACCCCGACCTCGATCAGAATCTGCATCAGTAGGGGAGACTTCGGAAGAACCCGGATGGATGGCATATGCACCTCGTTCGACGATAGAAAAAATCGGAGAGACCGCGTCACCCTTCGGCACCAGGGCGATCAGTGATGACTCCTGATTGGGCAGGATCACGACCTCATAGAAAGACCCCCGATCGGCCACGTACTCGATCCAGACATCGAGTTCTTCCCAGGACGGCGACGATGAGAACTGATCCCCAAAGCAGCCGGACCACAGGGATTCCAACAGGGGATCCGAAGGCGACAACAGCACGAAAGACGTCTCGGTGCCGCTCTCCAGGACCTCGCGCCAGCGTTGAGCGATCCAGACACGCAGGATCGGATCGACGATCGTCGGCAACTGGCTCAAACGCTCAAGTGTTTGCATGTCCATCTCCCGAAGGGGTCGCACGGCTACGACGACCACGTCGACGTCCCTTGATCCCGGATGGCGATGACGCGCTCACCAACGGGACCCCAGAAGCAGCCAGTTCATGCTGTGCCGTCTCCCAGGCATCCCAATCGCCCGTGACCCGATGACGGGTCGGAGGATCACCGGCTTGCAGCAAACCCTCGTGACGCAGAATGGCGGCGAGAAAGCCCCCGTTGTTGACCGATCGCCCGTGATAGGCATCCAGCAGGCGAGCCGTCGGGAAACTCGCGCCCGAGGCCATGAGATCGCCGAGACACTCGCGAACGCGCTGGAACGGAACCCACTCGGTACTGAAATACGCCCCACCCTGATTGGCGACGACCGAGAGATGTAAGGCCCCTTCGCCATCGACCGCGACACGATAGGTCAACAGTCCACTCGCCCGTTCACTGAGCTTGGGGATCGACGCCTCGCGAAACGGCGTCATGGAAGGCAATGAGTCGGCCGCCGGAGCGGCATCCTGATCAGACATCGCATTCACCCTGTATCCAGTCTGACAATGAAAAACGCCCCATCCGAGTGAACGGATGAGGCGTCGTGTGAGCCGTATCGACGGCGCGATGGAAACGATTCAGAGAGCGTTCAGAAGGTCGACTCGAAATGAATAGAAATAGATCGCTTGATCAATAGATAGATCCCAGACCTCTTGAGAGGTCTGGGTATTCTTATTCTTGCGTGTCGATGGTTTCCATCAAAGACATGATATGCAAGCGAAGGCTCGTTTTGAGACGTAACGGGGTCGAGAGCGAACTGGGCAATCGGAAGGAATCAGGAGCGCGAATGAGCACTGATCGATGGCTGAATCGATAGAAGGCTGAAAGAGGATCGAAGGATAAAAAGCTGAATGGGGTGTCGTTCGCGACATCAGGAGTGGCTGCGTAGTGGCGGGGCTCGGAGCGGTCGAGGGGGGAATGGATGGGTGTCATGGCTGCCACTACGCAGCCCCTACGACACTCTGACACCCGCATTCAAGGCACTGACTTTCAGGAAGAAATCTCGACGTCCATCGGCGCAACGCCGTCTAGGCGCGCACCGCTGGACTCCAGGACGACCTCGGGACTGACGACGATTGAAACCGCCGCACTGACACTGTTGCTGACGTGCCTCAGACGCTCATCGGCGAGATGCGAGTAGCGCTGTGTCATGTTCGGACTGGAGTGTCCAAGGAGCTTCTGGACGTCGTAGAGACTGGCGCCCGAACCGACGGCGAGACTGGCGAACGAATGCCTCAGGTCATGGAGACGCAGGTCCTCGATCCCGGCCGTCCGTTTGACGCGCTCGAACGCCTTCTGAGGGGGCGCCATCCGGGCATTCTGGTACTTGGGCGAGCCCGGGAAGACATAGAGGTTGCCCGGGACACGGACTTGACGGGCGAACACCGCCATGGCCGCATCGTTCAGGATCACCATCCGGGTCTTGCCCGACTTGCTCAAGGGAACGCGCCAGATCCCGTGCGTCGTATCGACATCCGGATGCCTGCTGTTGAGCAGCTCACCCACCCGCGCTCCGGTCAGCAACAGGAGCAGGATGAAATCGGCCGCTTGCCGGTTGGACTCGGCCTCCAGCGCGCGATAGAAGGCTTGGAGCTCGTGGCCATGGAGAAAACGCTGTCGCTGGTTGTTCTCCTGGAACTTGGGGATCCCCGACGCCGGGTTGCGCTCCAGATACCCCCACTGCACAGCGAGCGCCAAGATCCGTTGCACCAGCGAGCGCAGCCGATTGATCGTGGCCGGTGCCAGACCCTTCTTCTTGCCGTCGGCTAGAAACAGCTGGATCGACTGGGTCGTGATCTCATGGAGCGCGAGGTGCCCGAAGCACGGAATGAGATGGTGCTCCAGACGCGAGCGGTCATCCTTGTACGAGCGCTTCACGTTCTCGGCATAGGGCATGTAATGCTCCAAGGCGAACACCTTGAAGGACGGGATGGAGAGGATTTTTTGCCGCTCGCCCTGAGGGTCGATGCCTCGGTCGATCTGGGCACGCAGGTCGTTGCAGCGCCGACGGGCGTCGATCACGGAGGTGGCCGGGAACTCGCCGATTTTGATGGCACGGCGACGCTTCTTGTGGGTGTAGCGGTAATAGAAATACTTCCGACCCTGACGGTTGACCAGGCACTTGAGACCGATGCACTCGGTATCGGAATACTCGGCCTCACGAGCGCCAGCCTCCCGCGATTGCGGGGGCAGCGACTCGATCGCGCGCTTGTTGAAGGGAAACTGTTTCGGGGAAGGCGACATGGCGATCAAGAGACCTCTTTTCGATGGACAGAGCAGGGCACAGCCAGACAGCGCCGGTTGCGACGGTGAAATCAGGAGAAAGGAAGGGCTGAACGAGACGGGAAATGGACGTTCGAGGTGCCGAGAGGCGACCCGGGGTGGGACATCAGGACAGTGACATCAGGGTCTGGAAGGGGCGATGCGGGCACCACGATTCCGGTCGTTTTTCCGGTCGCGTTCCGGAACGGCCGTCAGGGGTGCTGGGCGTCGGCTGGGCCGAGCCACATCCCGACAGATCCATGAAGAGGAAGGTTCTAGCCAGAATATGGCGTGTGAGAGGGACCGATAGGGCCTGCTTGAAACAGCTGGAGCCATTTACAATAGGTTCTGAGTGAAGAACTCTGACTCCGTCAATCTAGGTTCGAATCCTAGTTCCCCAGCCATACAAAAGAAGGGCTTAGCCGAGAGGCTAAGCCCTTTCTTTTTGTCTCCGGTCCTATTCTGGGTGGAGGTGCGTACGGTTCTTTCCAGATAGAGTCGGTTCTGGAGACAGTCTGTACAGTGCTTTGGGGGGATTCTCAGACGTTCAATAAAGTCCGTACAGCGAAAGCGATATGGACGATGATTTTCGAGACTACTGATGCTATGTCAGGCAGAATTCTTGAATCGATGCCTTTCCCACGACTTTGTTATCAAAATAATCAGACATAGTATCTGCTAGCATTCGAGGCAATAAACTGATGTCGTAGTCGTTAGGAATTTGAACGAGCGCAGCGTCGTGCATTGGTAGTATTAACTCAATTTCTGGCTGTTTACTAAGGCTTAGAAGTGCGAGCTTGAAGATCAGCGAAGCGGTACCCTGAATAACTTGGCTGACAGCAGATCTTTGCTCTTGGCCCGTTAATTGACCACTTCGTTCCCTCATTAGAAAATTACCGAATGTAGTGCCAATTCTCCCATCGGCCTCAAATTTTTCCCAAATAGTTTTCTTCCAGTCTTCGAAGATGGTGAAACCGTTAAACAAATATTTCGCGTAATTTCGATTAGCTCCATAACCCACCGCAGCATCAACAAGAGTCTGACGCCTCATGCCGTACGCATAAGAGAGAAACAAACGTTTTGCATGCTTACGTTTGTTAATATCGGAGAAAAGTTGAAGCGCCAAAGCTTCATACATATCGCCATCTGAATACAAAGACAGGAGTTTTGGATCGCCTGAAAGCGCAGCCATGATACCTGCCTCATATTGATCATAGTCAATATAACCGAAACTCTTATTCAAATCGGGCCGAAGAATATCACGGTGCTTTTTAGCGATATTTTGTAGAGAGGGATCTTTATACTCAACAACCACCAGCTAAAGCTGGTGGGTTGAAGCTACGGACTGAAAGTCCGGATACGGGTCGAT
>NZ_JBHUHX010000010.1:0-131403 GCF_042682685.1 Thiorhodococcus fuscus | reverse complement strand
GGCCATCGGGCCGGCTCCTATTCGGGGCAGGAAGGCGACAGCTTACCCTATTTTGTAAACACCCTCTTAGGGCTTCTTGGTCACGGCCTTGCGTACCACCCAGCCGATCGTCAGCCCCTGGCCGAGGATGGAGAACACGACGATGCAATAGGTCAGTGCGAGCACGATGTCACGTCCGGGACCCGGAGGCAGCGATAGGGCGAGTGCGACCGAGATGCCGCCGCGCAGCCCGCCCCAGGTCAGCACCCAGCCGGAGCCCTTGGGCAGCCTGAACACGCCAGGCAGCATGGCCACCGGCAGACCGACCGTGAGTGCGCGGGCCGCCAGGGTGACGCCCATCGCCAAGATCGCGGCGGCCAGTGTGCTCGTCGTAAAGGTCACCAGAAGAACCTCCAGGCCGATCAGCACGAATAGCACGGCGTTCAGAATCTCGTCGATCAATTCCCAGAACAGATCGATATAGTGTCGCGTGGTGTCCGACATGGCCAGCCGGCGTCCGCCGTTGCCGATCATCAGTCCGGTTACCACCATCGCCAGCGGCCCGGACACCTGCAGCCGATTGGCGAGCGCGTAGCCGCCGGTCACCGCCGCCAGGGTCACCAACACCTCGACCTGATAGCTGTCCAGGCTCTTGAGCAGCCGAAAGGTGAGATAGCCGAGCGCCAAGCCGAACAGCAGGCCACCCCCCGCTTCATGGAGCAGCATCAGCAAGCCCTCGCCAACGGACGGGATGGTGCCGCTTGCCAGCATGCCCAGCAACAGCGAGAAGATCACGACGCCGACGCCATCGTTGAACAGCGATTCGCCTGCGATCACCAACTCCAGTTGTTTCGGCGCGCCTGCGGTCTTGAGGATGCCCATCACTGCGATGGGGTCCGTTGGCGAGATCAAGGCACCGAACAACAGGCAGAACACCACCGGCAGCTCCAGCCCGACCCAGGACAGCGCAAGCCAGATCCCGAAGCCCACCGCTAGGGTGGACAGCAGTGTGGACAGCACCGCCAACAGCCCTACCTGCCAGCGGTAGGCGCGCAGCTCGCTCAAATCGACGTGCAAGGCCCCGGCGAACAACAGTAGCGACAACATGCCCTGCATGAGCACCGTTGAGAAGTCGATTGAGCGTAGCAGCGACTCCTCGTACTGCCTCAATCCGAAGTCGATCCCAGCGGCGTCCAGTCCGATCAGGGCCAGGGACAACAGCAGTGCGGCCGCCATCACCCCGATGGTGATGGGCAGACCGATGAAGCGCTGGTTCAGGTAGGCCAGCAGGGCGGTGAGCACGAGGAAGGCAGCGGCAATTTCGAACATCTCGGACCCTATCGCAGCTTGGGTGTTTGCAGTGTAACCGCGACCGGATCCCCTCAGCGGTGATCTGCCCGATTCCCCCGGTTTGTCGTTGCCCAGTCAGTCAATCTTGCTGGGATAGCGTTGCCCTGGCCTGACGCAATCTCCGCAGCGCCTGATCGTAGTCGAAGCGCTGGATCGCGTCCTCCAGCAAGACGGCTGTCTCCGCACCGAGCGCGGCCTGGAAGAGGTCGCGCGAGGTGAGCCAGATATTCCCCGCCTGGGTGTCGTCCTCCTCCAGCAGGGTCTCCAGAACGTCGAGGCGTGGTGTCACCTTGGGCCAGTCGAGCGGAGTGATTCGCACCGCCTGCTGTCCGTCGTCCGCCACCTCCACCTCGACCTCCATGCGGCGCAAGAGCTCGCAGGCGACTTCCTGATTGATCGGGTCGTCCTCCGCCAGCAGCAGTCGGATCCCCCGATAGTCGCGCGCCGGCATGTCTTTCGGGCTGGCCGTCTCCGACAGCGCCTGCATGGGGACGCTGACCCAGAAGGTGCTGCCGCAGCCGAGTTCGCTCTCCACCCCGACCTCGCCGCCCATGAGGCTGGCCAGGCGTTTGCAAATGGCCAGTCCGAGTCCGGTTCCTCCATAGCGGCGCGTGGTCGATTCGTCGGCCTGGACGAATGGCTCGAACAGTCGTGCGCACTGACTCGGCGTCAGGCCGATGCCCTGGTCTCGCACTGCGAGGTGCAGCCTCGGTGGCTGGTCTTTATCCGCGACGACCTGGGCGTCGAGCTGGATGCGGCCCTGATCTGAGAACTTGATGGCGTTGGCGACATAGTTCAGGAGAATCTGCCCCAGTCGCAGGAAATCGCCTTTCAGTAGACTGGACACGGCCGGATCGATGCTGTAGCCGAGCGTGAGCCCCTTGGCGGCCGCCCGCTCGCCCAGCAGGCTGAAGGTGTGGTCGATGACCTGGGCGAGCGAGAAGGGATTTTCCTCCAGGGTCAACTGACCGGCCTCGATCTTGGATAGGTCCAGGATGTCGTTGATGATGCTCAGTAAATGCCCGGAGGCGGTGATGATCTTGGCAATCTGGTTGCGCGGCTTGGGGTCCGACAGCTCGTGCTCCAGCAGATGGCTGAGTCCGACGATGGCGTTCATGGGGGTTCGGATCTCGTGGCTCATGTTGGCCAAGAAGGCGCTTTTGGCGCGGTTGGCCACCTCTGCAGCCTCCTTAGCCTCGGCCAGGGCGACCTCGGTGCGCCGGCGTGCGACGATGCGCCAGAGATTGTCGGCGATCAGTTCCATTTGCTGCAGGTCGGTCGCGTCGTAGTCGCTCGCCTTGTTGCCGACCCCGACCAGCAGGCGCACCGTCCCATTCTCCCAAATGGGGACGCCCAGGTAACGGATCATCTGGGTATGCCCTTCGGGGTAACCTCGGCGCTGCGATAGGTTTTGGAAGTTGTTGTGGACCACCGGCCTGCCGGTGCGCACGGTATCGGACCAGATACCGGCCTGAGACAGGGGATAGTGGTTATCGTAGGCGGCCGTGCACTGCGCGCTGGTGCGCGTCGACCAGATGGCGAGCTGGATCGTCTCCTGGTCCGTGTCGATCATATGCAGATAGCCGCAGGCGCTGTCCGTGATGGCCTCGATCATGTCCATGCCTCGTTGCAACAGCTCCGGTTCATCCAGGCCGGTGGCCAACTGACTCAGATCGAGCAACGCCTTGAGGCCGCGTTGGCTCTTGCGCAGGTGTCGGTTGGCGTTCTCCAGCTCGGCGGTGCGCGCCCGCACCAGATCTTCCAGGTGGTGACGGTGAAGATCCAGCTCCCGATTGGCCTGGCGGGTGGCCTCTTCGGCGCATCGGCGCGCGGTGATGTCGAGATGCGCCACCACCAGACGCGAGGGGCCTGAGCCGACGAAACGCGTGACACGCATCGCGAACCAGCGTTGCTCGTCGGGGGAGTGGCAGGGATATTCCAGCGTGAACTCATCCTGCTCGCCCTGCAGGATGGCGCGCATTCCGGCGACGACGTTGGGACCCTCCTCCGAATCCGCGCCATAGGCCTGCTCGCACACCTTCAGATAATTGGCCCCCTCGCAGACGTTGGCGCTGAGCGGCGGGTTGGACTGTGCGAAGGTACGCCAGGCGCGGTTGACGGAGAGGATCTTGCCGGTCTCGTCGAGAATGGCCAGGTGCTCGGTCAAGGAGTCCAGCGTCGCCTGGGCGATGCGTTCCGATTCGCGCTGGGCGGCCTCCGACTGCAGATTGACGTTGCAGCGTCACCATGCCCATGACCTGTCCGTCCGCGTCCACCACGGCGAGCTGGCGCAATTGCTGCTCCCGCATCGACTGGGCCGCCTCGGGCACCGGGGTGTTCTGGCAGACGGTGCGCACTGGGGTCTGCATGACATCGCGCAAGCGGACGTCCGCGAGTTCCGCGTCGGCGCCCTGCGCCAGCAGGCGCGGGATGTCCCGCTCGGTGAGGATTCCCAGGGGGCGCCCCCCGTCCACCGCCAGGGCATAGGCCGCGTCTTGGCGTACCATCAGAGCCAAAACCTCCGTCAGCGGGGCTTCCGGGGGCAGGAAGGGGAGATCCCGATCGATCAGGGTCGTGAGATCCCCGAGTTGCTGCAGTGAGCGAAGCCCCAGATGGTGGCGGAAGTCGGTCTCGCTGGCGATCCCGACGGCGCGGCCGTTCCCGTCGATGACCACCAGATGGCGGATCCGATGGCTGAGCGCCAGATGGTAGGCCGCTGCAAAGTCGGTCTCCTGGATGGCCGTGAGGACCGGGGTGCTCATCACCTCGCGAATGGGAGTGGCCGTATCCGTTCGCTGGTGCAGAAGGCGCAGTAGATCGCGCTCGGTGAGAATGCCGATCGGCGTGGTGCCGTCCAGCACCAGAAGCGAGGAGATCCGTGCCTGGGCCATCTGTCGGGCGGCCTCGGCGAGGGGGACGTCCGGCGGCAGATGCCGGACATCCCGGCTCATGATGTCGGCTAGCGTCAGATCGACGATTGGTTGCATGGGAGGAGCTCGCTAAGGTGACTGCCTGAAAACATTCTCTCCCGTAGCATCCTGTGCGATCGATGCGGTTCGTCTTTCACTGCACCTATGGTAGGTAAATTCTTTCGCGGAACGCGCGCTTAGAGCGGCGCGGAGGGCCGCGATCCTCGAAACTTTAGCATGATGAATGCTATAGGACACAGCCGCCGTTAGCCGCGATCGCGCACCCGAAGGGGATGCGCCGGTTCAAGCGGTTTGCCCAATCCCGCATGTCTCCAGAGGGCGTTGGAGTACCACCCGAAATGCCCCTCGCTGCGGCTCGGGTCGAGGGTCGGTACGAGGAAGCCGGAGCAAGGATGTCGCGGGGAAAACCGTGGCGCGGCCCTGTTCGACGGACAGAAGGCGCATCCGGAACCGACCTGGATCCAGCGGCGCGAGCGCAGCTCGGCGGTCCTGGTCGATGAGCGGTGGGCGACGGGGAGGCGTCTGTTCGCGGGCGTTTCGCGCTTGTGGTATTTCGCCGAATGGCTCAAGGTGGCGCGATGACAGGGCACGACAGTGCCAGGAATACCGCCGATCCATCCGAATCATCCAATCATGCGCAGCAAGTGGACGTTGATCCTCATGGGCGTGCTGTTGGCCGCCGGGGGCTGGCTCTGGTGGCGCGAGACCCCGGTCGCCGTCACCGTCGTCCATCCGACACGCGGTCCCGCCATCGAGGCGATCTACGCGACCGGCAGCGTGGAGCCCACGGTTATGCTGCCGATCGCCTCGCGGGCGGCGGGCAATCTGGTCGAACTCAATGTCGACGAGGGCGACCAGGTCGGCAAGGGACAGACCCTGGCCCGACTCGAAGACACGGATCTGACCAATACGGTGCAGGAGCTGGAAGCGAGGGCGCGCTTCGCTCGGCTGAATCTCGAGCGCATGCAGGAGTTGGCGCAGCGCAAGGTCGTGGCCACCATCGAGGTCGATCAGGCGCGTGCGGACTTGGAGGCCGCCGAGGCCGTGTTGAGACGGGCCAAGGCGCAACGCGGTTTCATGACGCTCACCGCGCCCGCCGACGGTCTCATCATCCGCCGCGACGGCGAGGTCGGGCAGTTCATTCCGGCGGGTCAGGCGGTGTTCTATCTTTCCTGTTGCGCGCCGTTGCGGGTCACGGCCGACGTGGACGAGGAGGACATCCCTCGGGTCCGCGTCGGGCAGCAGGTGGTCCTGCATGCCGATGCCTTGCCGGAGCAGGTGTTCGATGGCGAGGTCAGCCAGATCACGCCCAAGGGCGACCCGGTCGCGCGCACCTTTCGGGTCCGCATCCGGCTCGCCGATCCGGCGGGCCTGCGGATCGGTATGACGGTCGACGCCAACCTGATCGTGACCGAGCGACCGAATGCCTTGCTGGTACCGTCCACCGCGATCCAGAAAGACGTCCTCTGGCTGGTGGCGGACGGCCGGCTGCATCGCCAGCCGGTACGCGTCGGCGTGGTTGGTGCGTTGCGCACCGAGATCCTCGACGGCTTGCCGCCGGATGCCCAGGTTGTCGCCACGCCCTCCGAAGCCCTTCGCGACGCCGCCGCCGCGCGTATCCGTCCAACCGACACCGCATCTCAGCCCTGATGCTCATCCAGCTTCAGGTCGCACTCACCCATCTCACCGGGCGTCGGCGTCAGACGCTGGTCTCGCTCACCGGCGTGGTGCTCGGGGTCGCCTTCTTTCTCGCCGTCTCATCCCTGATGCGCGGTTCCGAGCAGGACTTCATCAAACGGCTGGTCGACAACAGTCCGCACATCACCGTCTCGGACGAGGTGCGCCGGCCCCGCACCCAGCCGGCCGAGCGGCGCTGGGCCGACGGGGCCGTCAAGATCCGCAACCTCAAGCCGCAGACCGAGACGCGCGGCATTCGCGGCTACCGCGAGAAGCTCGCGCTGATCGAAGCGATTCCGGGCGTGCGGGTCGCTCCGGTGCTGATCGGATCGGCCGTGCTCACCTTCGCCGGGCGTGAGGAAGGCGTCACCCTTTCGGGCATCGTGCCGAAGACGATGAAGACCGTGTCCACCATCCAGGACAAGATGGTCGAGGGCTCGCTCGACGCGCTCGACGTCAATCCCAACGGGATCGTCATCGGCACCGGGCTGGCGGAGAAATTCAACCTCGGGCTCGGCCGCAACCTGACCGTGGTGGCCGCGAGCGGCACCAGTCGCGCCATGAAGGTGGTCGGTCTCTTTCGCACCGGCAATGCATCGGTCGACGAGACCCAGACCTTTACGCTGCTCAAGCGCGCGCAGGTCATGTTCGAGCGGCCCAACCGGGTCAATCGCTTCCTGATCCAGCTCGACGACGCCTATGCCGCGCGCACCGTCGCCCAACGCATCGAGGCCGCCATCGGCGACAAATCGGTCTCCTGGGTCGAGGCATCGGAGGACATCCTCAGCGTGCTGGTGGTGCGCAACATCATCATGTACAGCGTGGTGTCGGCGATCCTGATCGTGGCCTCCTTCGGCATCTACAACACCCTCTCGACCATCGTGCTGGAGAAGACCCACGACATCGCGATCCTCAAATCCATGGGCTTTCACGCCCGCGACGTGCGGCTCATCTTCCTGTTCGAAGGGGTCGTCATCGGCCTGATCGGCAGCCTCTTCGGCTTGGCCCTGGGGGCCGGTCTCATGCACGCCCTGTCGCAGGTCCAGATCAAGCCGCCGGGCGTCTCGGAGCAGGTCTTTCTGCCGATCTGGTGGGGTGCGCAGCAATTCGCCCTGGCCACGACCTTCGCCATGGCGTCCTGCATCCTCGCCGCCTATCTCCCGGCGCGTCGCGCGGGGCGGGTGCATCCGGTGGAGATCCTGCGGGGTGCGGCGTGAGCGCGGTGCTGAGTGCGGAGCATCTGGTCCGCATCCTGCCCGGCGAGGTTCCGGTCACCTTGGTGAAGGATGTCAGTCTCGCCATCGAGCACGGCGAGTTCATCTGCATCATGGGGCCGTCCGGGTCGGGCAAGTCCTCGCTGCTCTATCTGCTGGGTCTGCTCGATGTTCCGACCTCGGGGCGGGTCTGGCTCGATGGCGAGGAGACCTCGCGCTATGGCGAGGACGATCTGGCGAACCGCCGGCTGGAGAAGCTCGGGTTCGTGTTCCAGTTCCATTTCCTGCTCGCCGAATTCTCGGTGATCGACAACGTCACCCTGCCGATCCGCCGCCTCGGCCGGCTCGATGCCGCCGCCGCGCGTGTACGCGGTCTGGAGCTATTGGATCGACTGGGCGTCGTCGAGCAGAGCGCCAAGTACCCGCACCAGCTCTCGGGCGGACAGCGCCAGCGCGTCGCCATCGCCCGTGCACTGGCCAACGACCCGCTGATCCTGCTCGCCGACGAGCCGACCGGCAATCTGGATTCGGCATCGGGCGGCACGGTGCGCCAGATCCTCAAGGATCTGGCGCACGAGATGGGCAAGACGGTGGTCGCGGTCACCCACGATGCGTCCTTCGCGGCGGCGGCCGATCGGCGTATTGGGATCGTCGACGGCCGGATCGACGCCGATTGGCGCGCGATGTAGCGGCGATCGCTCGACCTGTGGGGGCAGGTCACTGGGTCCTTGAATCGAGCATTCATTCCAGTGATTATCCATGGCATTCGACCTCTCGGTCATCACGCGAATCAGGTCATCGAGGCATGGAAAACGTGCGGCAGTTCACGACATCGACATTGGGTGCCGCCTGGGTGGTCCAGGCGCGCACCTATCCCCGGACCAGCATCGGCTTGGGCGTCGCCGTGCTGGCCGTCGTGGCGATGCTGGTGTCGAGCGTCTGGCAGGTGCTCATGGGGCAGGCGGATGTCGCGTTGCGTCTGGCCATGGTTGGCGGTTTCGCGGCATTCGCGACGACGGCGCTGGGCGCTGTTCCCGCCGTCGGTCTGCACGGACTGAATCAGCGTCTGGAGGACAGCATGCTCGGCATGGCCGCTGGCATGATGCTGGCCGCCAGCTCCTTCTCGCTCATCCTGCCCGGTCTCGAATCGGGGGCGACGCTGACCGGTAGCGACGCCCTGGGGGCCGCGACCGTGGTGCTTGGCATGACGCTCGGTGTGCTGCTGATGCTCGGTCTGGATCGATTCACCCCGCATGCGCATGTGCAGACCGGCCCCTGTGGTCCGGCCAGCGATCGGGTGGGCCGGCTGTGGCTGTTCGTCTTCGCCATTGCGCTTCATAACCTGCCCGAGGGCATGGCGATCGGCGTGTCCTTCTCGCAGGGCGACATGACCGTGGGGCTGCCGCTCACCACCGCGATCGCTCTGCAGGATATGCCGGAGGGGCTGGCCGTCGCCATGGCGCTGCGCGCGATCGGTCTGTCGCCCTGGCGCGCGGTGCTGCTCGCCGCCGCGACCGGTCTGATGGAGCCGCTCGGCGCGTTGCTCGGCGTGGGACTGACCAGCGGGCTGGCGCTCGCCTATCCTGTCGGGCTGGGGCTTGCGGCCGGGGCCATGATTTTCGTCGTCTCGCACGAGGTGATCCCCGAGACCCACCGCAATGGCCACCAGACCCCGGCTACGCTCGGACTCATGGCCGGGTTTGCCTTGATGATGGTGTTGGATACGGCTCTGGGGTGAGGCGTCAACCGATGGCGTCGGGTCCGATCGGGCAGGTGCTCGGCGCGAGGATGTGTAGATGCAGTCGCTCGTCGCCCTGGGCGGCCTCGGCGAAGGCGCTCTCCAGTCGTGCGCGATCTTGAGGGGTCGGGCTGTCCAGCGCCAGAACCAGACGCAGGCGGTTCATGCCGGCGCTGTCCCTTTCGGTCCTCCCTGCGCTGATCCAGTTGGTGAGACGTGTCAGTGCCTGGTCGGCATCGTGTGGCTCGACCAGATAGATGAGCAACCGCCCGCCGACATCGATGCGGCGTCGGATTCCGGCGTTGCGCGAGATGGCGGTCGGCGCATCCACGACGTGCTCGAAGATTTCTGGCGGACAGCCGCAGCCGAGGGTTTGGCGGATGAATTGGGCGAGTTCGGGCGAGGCGGGTTCTGTGGTCATGGTCTCTGTAGCCTTGCTGGTCGGTGCCATGCCTGGGTTGGAGGGCGGCGATGCTGAGGGTTCATCTTTCGTTCAGCGTTGAGCGCCTATTCTTCACGCCACTACGAAGATTAATCCAATCGGGAGTTGCCGACATGCGTATGTGGACCACAAGTCTTTTGATCGTGACCCTTGGTGCGGCTATCGCCGCTCCGGCGCAGGCGCGCCCGGACAGGGGGAGCGTTTACGATCGCATGGATGATCAGGTGCGTATCATGGAGCGCGGTATCGAATCCGGGGACTTGACCGAGCGGGAGGTGAAGATCCTGCGTCGGGAGCAATACGAGATTCGCGACTTGGCCAAGGATCTGCGGGCCGAGGGCGATTCGTCGAACAAGCGTCATCGCATTTTGGAGCGACGTCTGGATCGGGCCGAGGACCATATCCGCGCATTCATGCACAACGACGATCGCCGTTACCGCCATGATCGGCGCGGTCCTCCGTCACGCCAGCGGGACAACGATGAGCACCGTTACTGGTGATCCCGGATCGCCGGCCGGGCCCCGATGGCGCGGCCCGGAGCGGGCTGCGTGAGGGCCGAGGGGGTCAGAAGGGGTTGTAATGGGCGTGCTCGGTGAAGTCCATGTAGCCGGCGCTCACGCCTTGACGCCAGCCGGCGCCGAAACGAATGGGGGCGATGACGATGTCGCCCGATTGCAGATAGTTCACCCCGACACCGCCGATCAAATAGAGACTGCCTTCGACGCCGGGAAAGCGCTGGAACAGCTGTTGCTCGCCGGGTAGGTGATAGATGAGCACGAAGACCTTGGAGACGTTCAGCCCCAGGTCCAGCCCGATCGAGGGTCCCTGCCAGAACACCTGGCGCTGAACGCCAGTCTTCATATTGAGGACGCCCTTGCCGTAGCGGACGCCGACGGCGAGCGCGGCCCCGATCTCGTCTCCGGCGATGAAGGCGTTGGGTTCGCCCTGCTCCTCGAAGACCTTCTGGACGACCTTGCCGAGATTCTCCGCGCCCTGACCGAAGAAGACCTCCAGTTGGGCGAGGATCTCATCGCGCTTATAGGTCTCGTCGGCGCTGCACGGCTGGGCGGCCCAGAACAGGAGCGTCAATAGGACGGTGAGGTATCTGGTCATGGGCGTCTCTCTGCTGTCGGTGCTGTCCTGGGAGTCATTGCGTCCCCGTGTCTTCGGGACCTTTGTCTTCCTGTTCGCGGTTTCGTTCCTGTTCCGCAGGCGTCTCGCGGTTGCGCGCCCGGTCGAGCGCCTTACGCTGCTGTAGATAGAAGCCAAGCACCACGGCGACGATCAGGATGAGTTCTATTGCCTTTCCGGTTCCGGTATCCATGCCGTTTCTCCAGTGAGCAAATGATGGAGCGAGCTCGGACTGCGATTCTCGAGTGCTCCTGGGTTTAGACGAGCGCCTCGGTCTCGTCGATCTGTATCCGCCCGGCTCGCAGCAGCGGTTCGATCTCTTCGGCGGTCAGTGGCCAGGCGAAGAGATAGCCTTGGGCGACATTGCAGCCGTGATCGATGAGAAAACGACGTTGGACTTGCGTTTCCACACCCTCGGCGATGATGTGGATGCCGAGATTCGATCCCAACCCGATGATCGCCTTGACGATGGCGGCACCCTGGCTGTGCCCGTTGAGCTCGCCACCGATTTCGGTGAGGAAGGAGCGGTCGATCTTGATCGCCTGCATCGGCAGCCGGTTCAGATAGCTCAGCGAGGCATAGCCGGTCCCGAAATCGTCGATCGAGAGCGTGAAACCGCAGGCCCGCAGCTGGGACAGGATGGTGACGGCCTGTTCGATCGAACGCATGGCGGCGCTCTCGGTGATCTCGAACTCCAGGTGCGCCGGGTCGATCTGGCTGGCGGCCATGATGTCTTGGATACGGTGGGTCAGGTCCTCCTGGTAGAGCTCGTTCGCCGATAGGTTGACCGCGATGGGGACGATTGGGACGCCCTCGGCTTTCCAGCGCTGAATTTGCTGGCAGGCCTCGCGCAGAACGATTGGTCCGAGATCCAAGATGAGCCCGGTCGACTCGGCGATCGGAATGAACTGCGAGGGTGGAATCAATCCGCGCTCGGGATGGCGCCAGCGCGCCAGTGCCTCCATGCTGAGGATCTTGCCGGTGGTGATGTCGACCCGGGGCTGGTACTGGAGCACCAATTCGCCACGTTCGAGTCCGATCCGCAGGGCCTGTTCCAAATGGAACTGCTCCAGGAGGCGTCGGTTCAGCACGGGGGTGAAGAAACGGTAGAGTCTGCGTCCATCGCCCTTGGCGATGTGCAGCGCGGCATCGGCGTGACCGATGAGCGCGTCCGTGGTTTGAGCGTCCTCCGGATAGAGCGAGATCCCGGTGCATGCCGTGATGCGGGCGGTATTGGTGCCCAGCCTGATCGGCTCGTCGAGGAGGGCGTTGACCTGTTCGGCCAGTCCGACCGAATCCTGAACCTGGCGCAGATGGCCTGCCAGGAGGACGAAGTTGTCACCTCCGAAGCGGGCCAGCGTGTCTTCCTCGCCGAGCAGCGTCTGAAGGCGCCGGGCCACCTCGCGCAGCAGACCGTCGCCCGCAGCGTGGCCGAGCGTGTCGTTGATGAATTTGAGTTTGTCGAGATCGATCGAGAGCAGGGCGAGCCCGTGACCGTTGCGTCGTCCGGCGGCCAGGGCGCGGTCGATCCGCTCGCGCATCAGGGCGCGGTTGGGCAGGCCGGTGAGCGGGTCGTAATGGATGAGATAGGTGAGCTGTTCCGTGAGCGTCTTTTTGTCGCTGATATCCTCGGCCAGCTTGACGAAATGCGAGATGACCCCTTGGTCGTTGCGCAGTGGGGTGATGAGGGCCTGCTCCCAATAGAGCTCGCCCGACTTCTTGCGATTCTGGAGTTCGCCCTGCCAGCTGTTTCCACGCATCAGCTGAAGCCAGATCTTGCGGATGTACTGAGGCGGCGTCGCATCGCTCTTGAGCACATTCAGGTGCTGTCCGCGAATCTCCTGGTGGCTGTAGCCGGTGACGTCGCAAAACCGCTGATTGACGTACTCGATGTCTCCGCTCGGGTCGGTGATGAGGACGATGCTGGGGCTCTGCTTGACGACCAGCTCCAGGCGTTCGAGCTCGCTCTCGCGTGCCTTCTGCTCGGTGATGTCGATCAGCCCGCCGTAGAGCCGGACGACTCGGGGAGCGGTGGATTCTTGAATGCACTCGGTGGTGCAGCGGACCCAGAGCAGCGATCCATCCCTGTGGCGAAGGCGTAGTTCGCAGCTCGAGGTCTCTCCGGCCGGGAGCGCGGCGATGTGCTCGTCGAATCTGAGCTGATCTTCGGCGAGGACCAGGAAGCGCCAGCTGCCCCGAGACAGAACCTCGTCGGTGTCGTATCCGGTGAGGTTCAGGATGGAGTCCGTGACCCATTCGATTCGATGGCCTTGTTCCTCCCTGTCCAGGCAGGAGTAGGCGACATCGCTCATGATCGAGGTCACCTGGCGGTAGCGGGCCTCGCTTGCGCGCAGTTCCTGTCCGGTTCTTTGGCGGACCAGCAGGTTGGCGATGCTCTCGCCGATCACGCGTAGCGTTCGTATAGCGTGTTCGTTCCAGGCGCGGGGTGCGGTGGAGGCGCCCAGCACAAGTGCCCCCATGATCTGGCCGTCGCCGATCAGCGGGAGGGAGAGGCGCAGTCGAGCGCTCTGGTGCTGCGAGTCGTTCTCGGCTTCGGGCGGGAACAGCGCGCTGTCCGGGATAGGGTCTTTGCCGTCGGTGCGTGCCGACCACCAGGGGAACTGGGCGGCGGGGATGGGTGTCTGGTGATTATTATCGCATTGCGTATCGCGGTCGATCCAGGAATGGATCGGTTCGAAGACGGAGCCGTGCGCGTGGAGTCTGTAAAGATCGCAACGGTCGGTCTTGAAGAAGCGTCCGATCCGCTTGAGCGCCTGGACGATGACCTCATCGAGCCCCGTCTGGCCGCTGTTGACGAAGAGCGAGGAGATGTCCGCTACCAGGCGCTGGGTGTTGAGTTGGGCGATGCGCTCGGTCTGGTCGACGATGGTGCAGACGAATTCGGGCTCTGTCGATTCCGATCCCGGAAGACGGATCAGCATCAGGTCGGCAATCAGCGTGCACCTGTCCGCACCGCGTAGGGAGACCTCTGGGCAGGTCGCCTTGCCCTCGGACTGGGCCTTGAGCAGGGCTCTCTCCAAAACCGGGACATGGTGGTCGGTGGCGAGATGGCTGAAGAGCTGGCGGTTCAGCGCAAGGATGGCGTTCGCGGCCGCGTTGGCGTCCGTGATGCGTCCGCACCAGGAGACGAGCAGTGCAGGAAGCGGTAGGTCATAGTAGAGACGGACGAAGCGCGCTAGGGCCAATGCGTTCATCTCATGGCTGTCGCGTAGCGCGTCCTGCTGGACCAGGAGTTCGGCGTGATAGACATGCAGCTCTTCCAGCAGCGCTTGCAGACTGAGGTCGCCTCGGTCGTAGTCGGCGATGGTGTCGTCAAAGCGCCGGTCGTGCAGAATCTGCCGTGCCTGCTCGCGCAGGCCGTTCAATTCCGCCCTGTCTTTCTTGTTCATATCAATATTGCCAGTCTGCTGCTGCACTCTCTACACGATGCCTGATTCAGGTGCCGGCTCTCGCCGACCAGGATTCTCGGCCCATCCGAGGTCTGCCCGTCCCCTCGCGCGGGTCTCTGGGCGGACCCCCGATGGTCGCCGGTTTCAGGTTTGTCACCGCCATTGCGCGGGAACGGTTCTCGGGCATGATTTCGACATGGGTTGCGATCATCGGCAGGCTTGCAGTCGGGCGGGAGGGGGCGGTCCGGTTTCGGTTGGGACGGCGGTGCGCGGGCGCGAATCGGTGGGCATCGCGAGGTTCTCCGTCGTGAGGCAAAGGGTTCCTGAGCGATCGCGTCAGGCCGGCCCAACGTGAATCCGTTGCCGGGCGATGCGGCCTGATTCTCCCTCGCAGCCAGCGGGATGCTACCGGATGACGGGGGCGGAGAGAAGCGCCAGCTTCGCGTGCGTTTCGTCCGATCCCTCTTGATAATGGTGGCTAGGAGTCGCCACTGCTTCTCGGGTGTTCTCGTATGCTTGAGCGCTATCGATCTCTAATCGGCGCGCTCATGTTCCATGGCCCTTTTGTTCGGATCGATCGCTCTGATAGGGTCGTTCGGCGACGATTCTGCAATCGCCAAGGTCTTTTGGCGGCGCTTGGTTTAGACTCCCTAGGTTTGGATCCGAGCTCATGTTTGGAGGCCCTATTTCATGCACCGCACCAGCGGCATCTTGCTCCATCCGACATCGCTTCCTGGCCCCTACGGAATCGGCGACCTGGGTCCCTCGGCCTACCGCTTCATCGATTTCCTGGCGCGGGCAGGGCAGGGGCTGTGGCAAATGCTGCCGCTCGGTCCGACCGGTTATCGCGATTCGCCCTATCAGTGCACCTCGGCCTTCGCGGGCAATCCGCTGCTCATCAGTCCGGATCTGCTGGTGCGGGCAGGTTGGCTGAACGATGTCGAGTTTGAGGTGCCCGAGTTCCCGGTCGATCAGGTGGACTTCGGCGGCGTCGGGGCTTGGAAGTGGGGGCTTCTGGAGCAGGCGATGGACGGCTTCAACGCCCATGTCTCCGAGGTCGATCGCGAGCAGTATCGCCGTTTTTGCGATGAGCATCGTTCCTGGCTCGACGACTATGCGCTCTACCAGGCGCTCAAGGCGCACAATGAGCAGCGTCCCTGGACCGATTGGGAGGCGGGGTTCAGTCAGCGTGATCCAGAGCTACTCTCCAGGTGGGCGGGCGATCACGGCGCGGAGCTCGACTTCCAGCGTTTCGTCCAGTTCGTGTTCTACCGTCAGTGGGCGGAGCTGCGCGCCTATGCCAGAACGCGCGGTGTCCATCTGATCGGCGACATGCCTATCTTCGTGGCGCACGATTCGAGCGAGGTGTGGACCCATCCCGAATGGTTCGAGCTGGACGCCGAGGGGCAGCCCACGGTGATCGCCGGGGTTCCTCCCGACTATTTCAGCAGTACCGGGCAGCGCTGGGGAAATCCGCTCTATCGTTGGTCGGCACTTGCGGACGATCATTACGGGTTCTGGGTCGAGCGTGTGCGGCGTGCGCTGGAATTGGTCGATCTAGTGCGGATCGATCACTTTCGGGGGTTTGCGGCCTACTGGGAGATCCCGGCCAGCGAAGAGACTGCGGTCAATGGGCATTGGGTGCCCGGGCCTGGAATGGATCTCTTCAATGCTCTGCGCGCCAGTTTGGGACAGGATCTGCCGTTGATCGCCGAGGACCTAGGGATCATCACCGAGGACGTCGAGGCGTTGCGGGATCAGCTCGATCTGCCCGGCATGGCCGTGCTGCAGTTCGGTTTCGAAGATCTCGCCGATGGTTGCGGGCGTTCCTCCTTCCTGCCGCACAACCACCGGCGTCAGCTCGCGGTTTACACCGGTACCCATGACAACAATACCCTGCTCGGTTGGTGGGCCGATCGCGACGAGACCACTCGGCACTTCTCGCGGCTGTATCTCGGCGCCGATGGCCGCGAGGCCAACTGGGACTTCATGCGTTCCGCGCTGTCCTCCGTAGCGAATCTGGCCCTGTTCCCGATGCAGGATGTGCTTGGGTTGGGCGCCGATGCCTGTATGAATCGCCCGGGCACGGAGGAAGGCAACTGGATTTGGCGCTATCGCGAGGAGATGCTCGACGAATCGATGGCGAACCGGCTGCGCGAGCTGTGCCGGCTCTATGGTCGGTGGCCCTATCCCGAGGGGTGAGCCTGCATTTTGCGCGTGCGCCGGATCATTTCTCGGCCGTGATATAGGCGAGCCAGCCGGCATCCGGTTCTCCCGACTCCACCGGGACGAAATGGCCGTCCGGATCGCCGTCCTCGTCCCATCCCTGCCAATAGACGAGGATCCGCGAGAACCCGGCCTCGCTCAGGAGTTCCCGGATCTCGGGAAGGGTCCATAGACGCCAGTCGTAGCTGAACGCCCGATCCAGCCTGCTCCCGTCGTCGAATCCGAAGTGGATGTGACAGACGAGTCTGCCGCTGATGGGGTCATAAGTGGCTTGCTCCCAGACATAGTCGAAATCGGAGCCGTCCGGATCCTGGATGCGGCGTTCCTCGGTGAGCCGACGGAATGAATCGTAACCCCCGTAGGCATCGAGAAAGAAGACACCACCCTCCTTCAGCGTCGATCTGACCGAGCTGAAATAGCGCAGCATGGCGGGGCGTTCGTTCAGCAGCCAATAGCTGAAATTCATCGCCAGCACGATGTCCGGTCGGCGTTCGGGCGGTTCGAGGACGTCGGTCTGGATGAGTTCGGCGCGTACTCGTTGATCCTCGGCCAGTGTGTCGAGGTTGTTTCGGCGCCCCCAGTCGAGCACCTCGCCGTCCAGGTCCAGCCCCCATGCATGATTGGTCTTGCGCCGACGCACCCACTCGCGGCACACCGCGCCGGTTCCGCAGAAATCTTCGCGCAACAGATGGGCCGAGCGTCCGCGCAGCATCCGAAAGGTCTTGTCGATAAAGTCGATCTCAGCGGGCGGGTTTTGGACCGAGAGTTCATAGAGCCGATGCGGATCGGCGTTGGAGGCTTGATTTTGCATGCCGATCGCTGGCGGGGCTCCGATCGAAAGGGTGGTTGATGGTGCTCATTATGGCGGGGTCGGCCTCCTTACGAAAGAAGAGGGTTTGTAAGCGGACGAAGGATACTGTATATTTGCGCGCTCTCACCGGACAGGAAGTCTGAAATCGCCGGTTTTCGCCCCTTTGAGATCGGGCTGCGGCGTTGAGAATGGCACTACACCCCCGGAGAGGTGTCCGAGTGGCTTAAGGAGCACGCCTGGAAAGTGTGTATAGGTTAATAGCCTATCGAGGGTTCGAATCCCTCCCTCTCCGCCATCTGTTCTAAAACCGTGTATCTTGTTTAAAATCAGCAGGTTGAAGCATAAGCAAATGCTGATGACCCACACGGTTCACCCACACGCAGCTCAGTGCTGGCAGGTTCCGAGAAGGACCGGGCTAGACTGGGCTGTTTGTCGTTGTGGGATTCTGCTTCCGCGAGTGCATGGTGCTTGTGCTGTCACTGACGGATTTGCTTCCGAGTCGGCTCTCGTCGTCGTCGATGGCCGAGTATCGCGTGATGGTCGCTTGCCCCAAGGGAGCAGAAGAAGGCGAAGGGGGCGCTCAAATTCCAGTGCTCCCTTCTGCTCCCTTGCACTCTTCTGCTCCCTTTGAGCCGTGGTCGCGCCAAAAAATGCTGAAGAATGCATTCAAAGAGTGCGGAAGGGAGCAAAGAGCGCGGAAGGGAGCACGTAGACTTGAGTCCATTTCTTCGCCCCCTTCCGCTCCCTTTGGCGGCTAACCGCTAGGCGGCGGCAGCCTCTCCCAGCGTCCAGGTCCACGGTCCCTGGTAACCGGACTTCTGGCGCTCGATGCCCAGTTTGGCTGCGGTTCGCTTGCCTTGATCCCAGGAATAGCCGGCTTCCTCGATCATGACCTTCATCTCCTGGGCTGTGCGTTCTCCCTTAGCCAGGGCATCCCGGATCAGCTCCTCCAGAGCGACCGCCCTTGAGCGACCGTCATGGTCCGTGGAGAGCGACCACACCCAGCCCTTGCTGAAGTCCTCCTTCCTCCGCTCCACTCCGATCCGGCTGGCAGCTCGCTTCACCCGATCCCAGGAGTAGCCGGCTCCATCGGTATCGGCCTTCATCTGCTTGGCGGATACTGGACCGTCGGCCAGGATCCCGCGAACGAAGGACTCGACATCGGCGTTGCTCTCTCCTTCACCATCAGGGACCGGCTCTGCCATGCCCAGGAGTTCCCTGGCGCTGCCTTCAAGCATCTCGCCCCAGAGGACTCGGGTTGCCTCGATCCCCTCGACCGGTTCCTCCAGTTCCAGGTCGTACCCGAACCCCTGGCCATCCTCGCCGATGTTGCTCTTGGCTCGGGCTAGGATCCGCCTCACTCCACTCGGATGGTCGTCCGGCAGCCGAGCGGTCGCCATAACCACCCGCGCCAGGGCACCGAAGGCGAGCGAGCCGGTCACCCGATCAATCGGATCTCGTCCCGAGCTGCCCTTGCTGAAGTGAGAGATCCCCAGAACAGCGCAGTGACGGGAAGCGGCGAGATCGACCAAGGGCTGCAGGGCTCGCCGGACCTCGGCGTTCCTGTGACTGTCTCCTGAGACCGCCGCCACGATGGGATCGACGATCAGCAAGGAAGGGCAAGGATCCATCCAGGCCATCTTGTCGGCCAGGAGGTCGATGTCGACGGCTGGATCGAAGGCTCTCAGGCCATCCTCGGTGTTGGTGGTCGTGATGAAGTGGACCCGATTGAGATCAGCGCCCACAGCCATGAGCCTCGGAACCAGGGTGTCCTTGATGTCGTCCTCCCCGGACCAGATCAGGACATCGCCTTGGAGGGCTTCGGTTCCATCGGGCCAGCGGCTCCCGAGCGAGACCGTCGCCGCCAGAGCCATGCTGACGGTGGTCTTCCCGGTGCCTGGGGCTCCAGCCAGGAGGTGGACCTTCCCGGCCGCGAGCCATCCGGGCCAGAGCCAACGCACGGGATCGGGCTTGATGGTCGAGGCAGCCTTGGTGTTCACGTCGATGAATCCCTCGGATGATGCGCCGAAGATGTCTCTGGGATGGATCACGCTGCCATCGGTGGCATGGACGATCCCGGTCTCGCGCTCGATCCAGTTGCCCGCTCCGTCTCGATGGACCCGGACCCATCCGGGGTTGTCGGGAGAGTGCAGCAGGTGGCTGCCTGTGCGGTCTCGAACGACCTGGGTCTCTTGGCCATCGGGTCGGCGGATGGTGACGACTGGGGTGAAGTCCGGCAGCGGAGTGTCGGGGGCTTCGGCTTTGCTGGGTGTGGAAGCTCCAGTGGATCTGGATGCTGAGGCTCCAGAGGCTCTGGATGGGGAGGTGTGCCTGGAGGTGCTGGACACCCCCTCGGCTGCGACTGCAAGGAGGGGGCTCGGGTTCATACGGACGGCACCTCCGAGGCAGCGACATTGGCTCGGATGGCGTTGATGTTCGAGCCGGTGACGGCCGACACGATCCGATCCCATTCCATCAGTCCGGCTTGGCTGGCCTCGGCGTGGGTGTCGTACCCACTCCGACTCGTCAGCTCGGCCTTGTTGAGGTAGACCTTCCACATCCAGGAATTCTGGCCGACATCGACATCCAGACTGATGGTGCTGCGGATCTTCAGATCAGCCGTCGCGATGGTCTTGTCGGTGGAGCCAGGGGCGAGGATTTGGTCGTGGGTTCTCATGGGTCGATCTCTCCAGAGTTGGATTTGAGAAATCGACCGCTCACACAGGCAATCCGATGCTGTCACTGAAGAGCAGCGTCAGAAGCAGAGGCTCTCCCAGGAGGGAGGAATGGGAACTCCAGGCACAACTTGGCCATGGATCGGCACAGTTGGGCCTTGAGCGGACAGACCAACCCCTAGGGCGGTATCATGTCCGAGCCGGTGCAAGCCGTTCAGAGCGGTCTTGCTTTGCCGTCGGGGTGCTGGTAACACCTCGGCGGACGGTTTTTACTCTACGTCAAGTTTTCCCTTCCTGCCAGCTCTCTCGTTCCTCACCTGTCAGGCGTATCGTTCGCACTGGGGCTCGCAAGGGTTCGACTCACCTTTCTCGCTCAACGGCATTGCTTGACTATGGCAATGTCAGCCCGTGTTACGCGGGAAGTGGCTAGATTTCCCTGAGATCTTTATCAGGGCGCGGCCTCGAAATGATGTGTCGCTCAAGATCCTGAGGGCGTTTCAATCATCTGATGCTCAAATGGCTTCGCGTAACCTATAGTAGTAGATTAATACATTATCGGTAGGCGCCTCCTTAATCGAGGAGGTACTGGTAGTGGCCACTTAGAATTCTAAGTAGGGCTCTAATCCAGCCGACACCAAAACCGCCGCGAGTTCTTGGTGTCGGCTGGGTGCCTTGTTTGCGCCGATTTGCAGTATGAGCAGGCCAGTAGAATAATTATCTGGCTCTCAGGTTTATCGCGGATGCACTAAGCTAACGATACTCTCTGGTGTTTTTCCTCGTATGCTTGATATTGGCAGCCAATACAAAAGCAAAGAAAGCGATAGCACCAGAGACTAATGTGCTTCCACCATCCCCTTTTTGGTAGCTGCCATATGCAAATAGACCAGCAATTACCGCGACGATAAACAACAATTTCTGCAGACCCGATAAAAATGGGTTGTGAACCGTATCTGAAACGTGACCACTTTTGTGTTGCCAGCCCATAATTTGCTCCTCTAAGTTAAAGTAGATCAAAGCGCTGGGGCTTTCCTGAATTGAGGCGTCCCTTTTCGAAGACGCCTAGTTGACACTCTTTCTATGCGTTCAGAAGCCGCCCGTAAATAGCTTGAACGGTTGGCATTCAGCAATCAAATTCAGATCAGACGTGAAGTATCAAGTCCACACAATTTTTTAGCGGACGATCTCTGATTTTATTTAGTGTGGTACAGCGATAAGACTAACCTGCACCACATTGTGCTGTGATATCGCTCTATGTAATTTCGGAAATTGGCAGCTTATTGATATTTCAAAAAGATCTGACAAATGTGTTGCGCAGCCTACCCTAGAGCATCTGGCGATGCGGTGTCATAAATCCAGTCTGCCATCCCGAAAAATTCAAATAACCTTTTAAATTTCTCTATCAAAAAAAACTCCCCGTTTACGTAAGCAACAATCATATGGAAGCTACACATAGGGAGGCCCGCTGTCACAGCCTGTGGTTCGATGGTGAAAGCACAAGAGTCAGAGATAATGTATTCGCTGGACTTGCTTATGAACTCGCGTCCGCCGCCAATTAAGCTGGCGATACTCCGAGCATCCTCCATCGTTTGCCCGTCCGGCGGTGCTCCCGTCGAAAAATAAGGGATAGTATGGCCGATGTCTGCAGCCAAACCCCCGGTTAAGCTATATGTATTATTTTTTGCGCCAAGCGTGAGCAACTTCTCCTCTGCCAATGAATGCAGTTCCGAAAAAGTCATGCCAATATTTACGGACAACGCTATTTGTCTTGTTGCCTCATAAACAGCACGGTACCACTGTCTGATGTTTGGGTCTCGTCCGCTATAGTACGTTGCAACGTGATCGCCAATCATCTTCGTTGCTCTATCAACGGCTGAAAAATAAGGATATAAAACTGTATTTTGGTTAAAGTAAACATCCGGACTAGGCCAATTGCACTGATCTCGGAGAGATTGGTATTCAAGACGATTGAAGTCGTCGGGTTCGCCAATTAATACGGAAACGCCATTTGGTGGAGGCGAGTACCAGCCAAAGGGATGAATGCTCGTTTTTGTTTTGATGTATTGCAGCCACTTGTCTGCCAGGTGCTGCTCTGTAAAGTGCATTCCAAGTTCTTGAAGCGCCTCTAGCAATGTGGTTGCCGAGGCGTCGCGGGCATGAATAATTGCTTCTAATCGGGTTGTGGCATTCATGAAAACCTCTGGTTCAAGGAAAGCAAACTATGCAAGATTGGGGCGTCTCCAAGTAAGATCTGAATCGCGATTGAATAGGGCTAATGTCATATCGCCCCCTCCTTGATGATAGCTATGGTCGATACACCAAAATTTGGTTTTAGATTTAGCAAATGCCACTACGGCTTCTGGATTCAAATATAGTTCGTTAATAACCTTATTCGAATCGTCTCGTGATGCGCTTAGCAGGTTAACAGCTAAAGCTTTCTTGCATGAAGCGAAAAGCTGAGCGATAAGTTCGAAATGATATTGAGGCTTATCCAGATCGACAAATTGAAAAACACCACTGGCAAATACATAGTCTGCGGCACCAAAGCAAACCGCGTCAAAAGCAATCTTTTCAAATTGGCCTCCGTAACGAGATCGAGCCACTGTGAGCATATGCTCGCTGTGGTCTAGGCCGCGATACTCTAGAGGAAGCCCTAAGCTTGATAAGTATGCATAAAGGTCGCCTGGCCCGCAGCCATAGTCAATAACTGAACCTCCCTTGAATTGAGACGCACGAACGAGTGAATTGAATCGCGCTACCTGGCTTTCCGAACTGCTCCAGCCGGCTAAATGATATCCAGCGCTGTTAGTTTCACTGCAAGAAATTAGCGCGTTGTGAAAATTATCGATTGTTGCTTTACGTCCCATGGAGCACCTCAAGGTATTACAGAGACAAAATTCGAGCGCCTGCATTAACCGTTAAAAAAACAAAGCACCAAAATAAAACGCTCAATACTGCCAAAGCAAATCTACCGTATTCCGAAGCGAGAAACGCTTTTCGATACTTTATGTTATCGTTAGACTCTCTCTTGGCAAAATCAGCTGCTTGTTTGAGCCAATATGCAACATTTACCAAGGTTCCAAAGATAACAACGACTACCCCTCCGCCAGGAGCCGTTGCGCTGCGGAATTGCGGGATAAAGAATAGACTCAATGACGGCAAAGATACGATTGCAAAACGAAATGCGGACCGTTGTAAACCAACTTGCAAAAATTTCTTTCTAGGTAGAGGTTCTTGGAGTTCTCCTAAGCCTATACTCGTATAAAAAGCCGTAGTCATAAGTACATACATTGTGGCGTCATAGAAAAGCAAAGCTATGGGCACAGAAATGGAAATGAGAATATTTGTAACCAGTGGGTCATTTGTTGATATTGCTGCAATAGCTAGCGCAGAAATGAAAGAAATAATTGCTCCAACAGTTAATCGAACAAAGGAAAGGACTTTGCGCCCATCCGAGTAGGCGGTTGTCGCGTCACGGATGAAAAGCATTTGAAGAACGATAAAAATATACCTCCAGATTTCAGAGAAGCTCATCTTCCACGAAAACAGGTTGTTCAGGAATGCAATTGCAATCTTTATTGCTGGATCAAGCTGGCCGATAGTAAGGTCTACGGCATGCACATATACGCTGATAATGATTGCAAAGGCTTCACTGAGTCCAAATTCTAGGGAGTGACGTAGAAGGGCAAATATGGAAAGCGCTGCGAATAGTTGACCGAGAAATCCATATATTGAGGGCGGACTCATTCCCTCTCGTGCAATCCGTAGCGCAGACTTAACCTGCAGCCGAGCAAATCTTAAGTAGATAACGATTCTTAATCGCGGAATTCTGTACGGCATTGGTAGCAGCACATGCCTTCTTATGATGATGAATTGGGAGGCAAATCAAAGCTTAAACTATTTCTGTAGGGTTAATTGAAGCATGCTCTATGCCATCCTTGTAATATTGTGCTCGACAGGCATAGCTTTACCCATAATCTCTATAGAGCGATTTGTGTGCGCCGCTATAAGGCGTCGATTCGACGCCTTGACGCCGGCAGCAACTAAATTCGCGTAACTGTTCAGACCCCCTGTTGATTTCCTGCTTCTCGGGTCATCAGTCTCTGATTCTGCTTTCTCCGACGTGGATTCTGTGGAGGGGGTCTGAACGGTTACGAATTCGCAAGGTCGAAGACAGGTGCCGTAAGTGGGCCTTGATCATTGTTCGATCCACCTGTCGCGATTTAGCCTCGGAAGAGCAATCAAGGCTCTGATCATCAAGAACTTAAATGGCGTTAGTTGACCGTGCAACAGGGTCTTGGGCGAAACGATGATCAAGGCCCGTAAGTGCTTGAGCGAGCAGGTCAGTCCGGCTTATGGGTAAAGATATGAAATCGACAGATTCCGTCTAACCATCTCATTACATTGCCCTCTCTGTCCTCGCGGTGAAGTTAAGCGAATTGCATGCCAAAACCGCTGCTGGCGGGTCATGTTATTTTTGCGGCATCAAACACGGTTTGGTCCACGTTGCTAGACGTGAAGCCCCTCTACTTGTGCCTTGATGTTGTGGCGCCGACAAGGGGCGCGCACACGGTTAGATATTAAACCTCCGTCCTCAATGGATGCAATTAGAGTCTCATGGTAGATAGTTCCGGAGGTGGCCTAGGTAAATCGTGACACGGGCCGGCGTCTGTTGTCCTGGCGCAGAATCAGGCGGACACAAATCAACTGCTTGCGGTGGGGCCGAAAGGGCGCAGCTAAGGCTACGGGAAAAATAACTGAGGCTTTGTTGATTCTTCAGCGATAATTCTCTCCGTGTGCGCCAATGCCTACTTCTGTGAAATCGCTTGTACCTCACGAGCCTGGTCGAGGATCGCACCCATGTACTTGAGCGGATCGTTGAGCACGTTTTCGGCTGCCGTGTGGTGGACAGCCACGCCTCGGGTAGCCAGCCGGTCGTAGGAGCGAATGACTTCGAGGTGGAACTTCGGGGAGATCCACATCGCATAGGCGTAGACCAACTCCTTCACGACGAAGGTGCCACCGCTGCGACCCCGGATGCGGGAAACTCCTCGAATCTGAGGAGTATCCAACTCGGCAATCAGATCGACAGCCTGCTCGGACCGTAGCCAGTTGGACGGCTGATGCTTCTTCAGTCCACCAGCAGCCGTGTGCAGATCGTTCAGGTTGAAGCGACCATCGGAATCCTGGCGGACGGTGACATCGGCGACGACGAGAGAAGAGGAAGTCAGGTTGCTCATGTCTTACTCCTCACCCAGAACAGCGACGCCATCCAAGGAACTGTCCCGTTCGAGGAACTCTTCGGGCGCAGAGAAGTAAGCCCGCTCCATGCGAGAGATCTCCTCGCCAGTCCAGCCATCGTCGAGCAACGCTCGGACGTGGTCACGATTGATGTGCTGGCCATGGCTCCAGAGGTCGATGGCTTGAGCGAGAGGGGTTTCGTAGTTGGTCATGGACCCCTTGATCGGGGGACCAACCTGAGAGGGGACGCTCGTGTCCACTGGTGGTGAAGAGGTGAGTACCCCAGTGGATGACCCAGAATCGCGCCGAATTGAAGACCTTGGCTTGACCTTCCTGGCTGATCAGAGGGGCTCTAGCGGCGAGCCTGGTGAGGCTTGAGGGGGATCATGCGGAGGCACGGGAGACGTCCCCTTGAAAACCCACAGATAGATCGAGACTGGTGGTCGAGGAGGGCGCTGGGGATCCGGGGGCAAGCTGCGGGGAAGGCGAGGAGGGGCAGAGGTCGTGCTCTTGAAAACCTACAGATATGAGCTGACAGACTACCAAAGGATTCGGCCACCTTCGAGCCACCAGGCCAGCGAGATTTGGGGAAGACCAGGGGAGCCTGTCTCGATCCCCCTTGCTGATCCCTGCGCCATCTCCGAACTACGCCATGGTCTCCCCGATCAGGGGACCATGAGCCAATCATCGCCCCCTTCTGACACTTGGAGCTAACCGCCGCAGCAGTCAGTGGGCGAACCTCGGGGCATCAAGACCGTCGCAACGGTTCCATGCCGAGCCTGGACCCTATGGTCAGGACGACACACAGCCCTGGGGTTGCCTGCAGTGCTCTGGGGACAGATCGGGGTGGAGCGAGGTGGATCTGAGGTGGTTCGGTGACCATGATCATTTCCCTGTCCTTCCAAACAAGGCGGCGCCCTGGTCGTGGTGTCGATCCGCCTCAGCGGCCACCGAAGTGGTGACGACAGATCAGCCAGGGACCAGCCAGGATTGGAGGGGTAAGGATGATGGTGATGATCCTCGGCCTTTGGCCTTCCTTGGCCATGCGAATATTCCCCGATTCAAAGGCTGCTTCTTCCTTCAATCCGGGAACATTCAGTCGCGTCATGCGGCTTGCCTGACCAAGACCCAGCCTTTGCCGCTGAGACCTACAGCCTTCCTTGGCCATGCTGAGAAACGGCCCCTGAAACCCCTAAAGAAATACTTTAGAGATGTTGGGGGCCGATTCCGGGTCAGCCTTTCACCAACGTCGCCCTTGCTCCACGTCCCTGGCCTTGAGACTTTAAGCACCATCTTCCCTATAGAAAGGAAAGCTATTAGGGACATTGGTGCCTAACCTGTGGGGGGCTCAAGCTGTCACCGCGCCGAACGGTCGAACCAGAGATCTGCCCTCTTTCATCCAGGACGGCTCCAGCTCCAACGCAATATCGATTGCTCTGGTCCCGGACATCTTTGGCAGCTCCCCAAGCTCGGGCACCAAGGACTTCAGAGCCCTGGTGCTGACCTGATCCTCGTCGAACTGCTTCAAGAACCCAGCCACGATCTGGCCAACCTTCTCGACCTTCCCTTCCTTCTGCTGGCCATAGTCCCCGATCCACTTCTCGAACCGAGCACCCCGGAAGACCAACTGCAGTCCTTTGGTCAGCTCCTTCAACTTGGGAGCGACCAACCAGAGAGTCATCCGTCCACTCTGGCATCGGTTATCCGTCGACCGACAGGCTCCACGAGAGGCGGCTTGGTAGATCAGATGCAGCGACTCGGTGACGCTGATACGGCTGGCTTGGGCCTTGTCATAGCCTGCCTCCATGTTGTCCCTGGCAGCCAGATGACAGCCCAGCAGATGGTCTGGAGGCAACTGCATGACGCCAGCCAGGATGACATGACGGCAGTACGCCCAGTTGTTGCTGGAGGTCTCCGAGCCCTAGGTGGCAATGTTGATCCTGGGTCTCTGTTCGCCGCCGATGTTCACGGTCTTGAGGGTGTCGATCCCGGCATCATCCAGAGCCTTGAGCAGCACCTGTCGCTGAGAGATCCGACCACGATCCTTGTAGGTGAAGACGAGGATTCCTTCATCCTCGGGGATCTGCTTGATCGTCCTCACCAGATCATTGACGAACCGCTTGCCGGAAGCCTGCTTGACCATGTCCTTCTGAGAAGGGATGTCGCCGAATTCCTGCTCCATGGAGTAGCGTCCCCAAGGAGCCACCATGGTTTTGATGGTCATGGCGGGGTAGGTCTTCAGTCCCTTCTCGAAGAACGGCTTCAGTCCCTGGAACTTGCCGGGGAGATCCTCGATAGCGACCGTGCGGATGTCCTCGCGCACCAGCTCACGAACGATGTAGGAGGCATCGAGAACGACCACTCGCTTCAGTTCCGACTGAACCACGGTCGTGTAGGTCGCCACCATGCCCGCTTCGGAGGGGTGAATGCGGACAGTGGATCCGGCCATGGCCAGGACAGCATGGGCAGCCTGGGACCAGTCACGCTGATAGAGGCTCTGCTGGTAGTGGACCATGTCCTCCTCGGACAGCTTGGGCAGATCGATCAGCATTCCATCGGGACCGACCTCGTCTTCCCTGGCTGCCTGGAGTGTCGCCTGGACAGCGTTGAGCCACTGGATCAGTCCGACATACTTCTTGTCGTACATGGCCTCGATGTACGCCAGGTCGGCCTTGAGCTGCCGAAGGCGGAAGGAGGTGATGTCTGCCGGAAGGAGGCTTTCGTCGTAGATCAACAGCGAGCGTTCCTGACCCTGGTAGGTGTTGAACACTGCCGTCGATTGCTCGTCACCGTTACGGACTCGGGCATGGGTGACCAGCATGAACTGCTTCTGCTCCGGCGCTTCCCAGACCGCAGGCTCGGAGGCAAAGCCATCGGGTAGCGGGGCCTCGCCTTCAAGGTAACGACGGGCGACCTCCTGGTCGTGCTTGTAGGAGTGCATGAAGCCGATCTTGTCGGCGATCTCGGGGCCAGCCAGCTTGACCAGTTCCCGCTTCAGCTCGGACAGGGCTTCCACCTTGCTGGCCGAGACTGCCAGGGAGATGTCCTCGATCCCGAACTCATGGAGAGCCAGGACCATGGCCACAATGCTGGAGGTCTTTCCGTAGCCGGTCGGTAGCGCCGCCACGACACGGGATTCCAGTTCGCTTAGACCGCCGGTAGCCAGCTTGAAGTAGAGCAAGAGCAGGTAAAGCAGCACCTGCTGTTGTTCCATGCTGGGGCTGTTGCCGTGCTCGGTCAGGATCTTGAGCAAGATCTCGTAGGCACGATAGGCAGCCAGCATCAGATGCTCTGGCAGCTCGGGATTGGTCAGGGTGTAGGTCTTGTCGTTCAGGGTGATGTCGATGGATTGGGTTGTCATTTGGGTAAACCTCATTCTGGTGGGCACCCTCATCCAGGCGACATCCATCCTCCCTGTCCCCAGCGGCCTCAAATGACGAAAGCGCTACAAGGGGATGGCAAGGATGAAGATGCCGACCAGAATGTCGGTGCTGGGGATTGATTCGATTGGGTCGGTCGATGCCTGGGATTCCAGGTATCTCAAGGCTCGGTGATGTCGGCACCGATGGGTGCGCCTTGGTGGCGCGGGTGGATCAGATTTGAGCCATACCGAGATTCCCTCCGATGGAGAAAATCTCAGGGCAGCCCGTGGGATCGGGCTTGGGTGCGCCGGGAGAGCGCGGAGTGGATCTTGGTGGGGCCATTGACCACGTTGAGTGTCGCCTTCTTAGGGGAAGGCTTCCCGACCAGAGCGGTCAGGGATTAGATATGAAGTCTGTTGCGCATCTGAAGCCCCGGTATTGCTGGGCTCATGGGCCATTATGCATCAGACTTTTGCGTCCCTTCAGTCTGATGTCGGGACACACACTGAGACAGGTGTCTCGACAGTCCACTGAGGGTGCTCTCGGTGGCGAGGTCGCTTGCGTTACGCTGTAACGGCTCTCTGGGCCAACCAGGCATTCAGGTCTCGGAGGTAGTCAGCCGCGATCTCTTCGACCGCCCAGGCGTCCCGGTGCCGCTTCGAGAAGCTGGCCAGCTCCAGGGCAGAGGGAAGGCCGCGCTGCTTGGCGATCTCCCGCAGCCTGGGAGCCAGAGCCTCGACCCAGTGCCACGGCTCCAGGTGTTCGGGGATGGAGATGCCCTGGTTCAGCAGGTAGGTGAAGGCGTCGACCAGGGACCGCTTGGTTCCACGGGCATTGAGCTTCAGCGCCTCGACGGATGGGACGGCGATCGGTTGTTCCATGGTCCCCTCGACTGGGGGCTCATGGATGGTAGGAGCCAGGCTGTCCTCTGTGGTCTCCTGATCCGGGGGGGCATGGTCTGTAGGGTGCTCCATCGTCATGGTCCCCTCTCTCAGGGGTTCATGGTCAGACGCCGATCCCTCGGTCTTCATGGTCCCCTCAACCGGGGGTTCATGGCTGACGGGAGCCAGGGCAGTCTCCATGGTCTCCTTATCCGGGGGTTCATGATCAGCGGGGCTCTGGCCAACCTCAGTGTTCCCCCTATCGAGGGGTTCATGGGGCTGCTCGACCACGATGGCCGAGGTGATCAGCTCCAGCATCGCTGTCTTGACCGGGGCTGTCTGCGGGCGGTCGCTCTTGAAGACCAGTGCAGTTAGGCCAGCAAGGCTGACCAAGCCGATCATCGGGTTGATGCCTGCCGCATCCGGGTCTCTGTAGAGCATCCGGTGCTCGGAGCTGATGTGCTTGGTCATGCCTTTGGTCTTGGCATAGCCCAAGATAGCGGCGAGCGCGGAGGCTTTGAGCCAAGGACGACCGTCGATGGTGACCATGGCCAAGCGGAGTTGATCGATAGTGTCGATGTGCATGTGTGGTGATTTCTGTTCTGGTCGCCATTCTCCAGACGCACCATCCCCCAATGCCCGAGACCAGCAACCTCACCACAAGGCGAGCACCGGAGGCATCTGAAGAATAGCGACCGGATCAGGCTGATCTTGGAATGGACGGCTTGGTGTTGTCGTGGCGGTGAATCGACTGGGTGTGTCGATCCCTGCACAGCAGGTGCGAAGCGTTCGCTGGACCGGAGAGGGTCAGGCAGTGACCTATGGACCCCCAGTTCGGGGGATCATGCATAGGTCGTGTGTGCATGGGATCAGGCTGTCGAGGGACGGTGCGGTGAAGGCTTCAGGCTCCACCTCGGTACTCTTCGCATCCTGGAGGGTCGTAGGTTCAGCCCCGGTGCTCTCCAGAATCGGGAGGGATCCCCGGTGACAGCTAGAAGTAGCTGTCCATCTGCCTCGGCGTGTCCAGGTTGCGCTTTACCTTGCTCGTGGCGATGTGCTTCTTCACATCTGCCAGATCAGGATCGAGACCCTTGGTCTCCAGATAGGGCCGCATGTCGATAGCCCTTGAGAAGGTCGGGCCAAGGATACTTTTCAGCTCGGCGTCATCGGCTTTCCCGGCCTTCAGCAACACCTCAACCGTCTTGTAAGCGGATTCGTAGGTGGCAAGGTCGTCGTTGTCGAGAACGTCTCGGATACCACAGCCGAAGAGATCGCTCCAATATCCAGCCCGGAATCCAGTCAGGATCACTGACACCTTGCTCTTCAGTCGCTGCTCTTCGCTGTTGACCGCACCCTTCAGCGCAAGCCCCTTGACTCCAGCCTCGGCGAAGGTCTTGGTGGCGTGATGATGGATGGCGTTGTCAATGCCGATGATCCGTTCACCTCGAAGCTGGTTGCGGTTCGCGAGCTTCAGGACTACGGATTCCATCAAGAGGAAGTACCGGCGGATCTCAGCGCCTTCAGGCGTGTTGGCCTGCATGGCGAGATCGGCCGCCACGCTGCGGCTGAGGGTGTAGTTTGCGGCGGGACGACCACGCTTTCCGGTCTTCTCGATTTTCGAGGAAATTTCCTCGTTATTCGCGATGGGCTTGATGTAGTGGTCAGCCCAGAAGCGGAACTGGCCATGCGGCTTCCCGATCCGCTTCCAGAGTTTCTGTGCGTCAATCTGAGGCTCCATCGGATCCTCGACGACTGGCAGAACTCGACGGGCATTCAGAATCAGCTTGGCTGCCTGCTCCTCAAAGCCCATTGCCCGGAGATCCTTGGTCGGAACTCGGTTGATGTCGTGGGTGACACTGCGACCGTCTCGCTTGGTTTTGCGCTTGCGGTTCTTCTTGCCTTCAAGCTCGATGATGTTGTCGTTGATAGACATGGTGGTTCGTTTCCTTTTCAGGTGAGCACCCACAGGCAAGCACCATCCCAAGCCAGCCCATCAACTCCCCGAACCACGGGAAACTGACCTGAGCAAGCCTGTAGATGCTGACCTGAATGGGTTGATGTAAATGAGATAGCCCTGGTGTGGGCTGTTGATCGAACGATCAGAGTTGGCGTGTTGCCGGATGGATCATTCCTGCAGAGCAGGTGCGAGAAGTCGCTAGACCGGGAAAGGACGGCACCGTGACCAAGGACCGATAGCGGTGATGGTCGTTGGCCGAGCCAGTAAAAAGAGACCCTGGCCAGCATGGAGCCGACCAGGGTTTACCGTAGGAGCAGCTGATGGCATTCAGCCTCGGGGACTCTCGGTCTCTGCCAAGAGCATCCTGGGCTGATCTACCAGGGTGACGTGTCGAGGATCCAGCGGCTTGCTTCGACCATCATGATCGGGACGATTCCCGGAACAGGCTGTTCTGAGGTCGGGGCAAGGTGTCCTCCTATGGGGTCGCTATCGTTCGGCTTCAGTGGATGCATTGCTTCCCATCGACCAAGCCTTCGGAGGGGATCTATTCGAGATGGTCATGATGGAAGACGCCACTGAAGCACCACCATCGTCACACTTCGAGCTGGGTCTTTAGTGTCTCTTCAGTGACACTTCAGTCTGTTCATCCGGGATGGAGGGATTGGGATCTCCGTCGAAGAGGGGGCAGCAATCAAGAGGTCGTCCGTAACCTATTGACCTGAATGAGGATCTCAGCGGGTGGCTCTTTCTGGATCGTGTCGGTTCCGGGTGCGGATACCCGATGCATGACCAGGACAGCCCAGAAGGGCTTCTGAGCCGCCCGCAACCTCGGTCAGCAATCCCCTTCGGTCAGGCTCCGGTCGTCTTCATGGGCTTCTCGCGGGGCCAGAGCGGCGCTCTCGCTCCTCTCTTGGCCCGCCAGGCTCAATCCCCGAGAATCCGGTAGACACTCGCTCTGCCGATTCCGAGCTGGCTGGCAATGGCTGTCGCTCCCATGCCTTCAGCGGCCAGCTTGCGGACCTCTTCGGCCTTGGCTCGGGCTGTCGGCTTCCTGCCCTTGTACTTGCCCTCGGCCTTGGCCTTGGCGATGCCTTCCCGCTGGCGCTCCAGCATGATCTCCCGCTCGAACTGGGCGATGCTGCCGACGATGTTGAACATGAGCCGACCCTGAGCCGTGCTGGTGTCCAGTCCCATGTCCAGGATCTTCAGTGCCACTCCCTTGGCCTCCAGTCGCTGCTGGATCTCGACGAGGTGTGGGACCGATCTGGCCAGCCGATCCAGCTTGGTGCAGACCAGGACATCCCCCTTGCGGCAGAACTTGACCGCTTCCTCGAACCGCTCCCGTCTCACGAGATCCACCGAGCTGACCTGCTCGATGTAGACCTCCTCGCATCCGGCTGCCCTTAGCTCGCGCTCCTGGCTCTCGATGCTGGCGACTTGGTCGATGGTGCTACTGCGGGCGTATCCGACAAGCATGGGTGTCTCTCCTGGGTCGGCTGTCTCATAAGGATCTTATATATCATGAGACGGATTGTCTCAAAACGCAATAACCACTCATGTGAGACGCGATGCCGAGGGCTTCGGTGGTTCCCACTAGGGCTTGCCCTATTGAGACACTGCTTCGGGTTGCTGTGGTGTCGACAGCCAATCGCTCCTGTCGGCGCGGACGGGATCCGGTGTGATGAATGAGGATGGAGAGAGCGGATCGGCGTCTGCCTGTGCATCAACCTGGCGGGGTTGGGCATGAGGAGGAAGAGGACCAGTAGCAGGCAGAGGCAGTCGATGGATGCCCGGCTGTCTGTCGACGATCCCAGCCTGGGGCAGGCGATGAGGTGAAGCGGAGCGATGCGGTCAGATGCATACCGAGGGGTGGGCACGGTGAATCATCGCGCATGGCAGGGAACGCCCTGGGGGTAGAGGGGGGGATGATCCAACCGGCCGGATTAGGAAGGGCATTCAGATTTTTGCGGCAAAACACTCGTGGCTCTCGTCGGGTCAGCCTCCATCTATATAGAGGAGTAGGGCGGGGGCGGCAGCCGTCCAGGCGGTATCTGCCATCCCCGCCAAAGCGCGGGCACACTACCTTCAGCTCGACGTACTTGGTCTCGGGTAGTCCAGAGCCATGATGGCGTGAGTCTGTCGCTCCAAGTTGAAGCCTTTGTGATAGACGCCCAAGGTGACGCTGTCAGCCGAGTCGTGTCCCACGATCGAGGCAACGACCGATTGCTGGACATCGGCGTTCAACAGCCGTGTGATCACGGTGTGGCGGAAGGAGTGGAATCCATGCTGGCTGGTGAAGCCCAGTTTCTTCTTCAGCCGTCCGAACCGTTTGCCGATAGCGTTTGAGCGATCCCCGTATTTGTCGGGTGTGAGCCCTGACAGGACGTATCCATCGTCAGATGACTTCGTCAAACGCTCCAAGGTCTCCTTCAGCTCTGGGTGAACTGGGACGGTTCGGATACCTGCGGCGGTTTTTGAGTCCTCGATCCTGAAGAAAGGGAAGGGCGCGTCCAGGTGGACTTGCTCGACCTTGAGACCGCACAGCTCGCTGATTCTGGCTCCGGTCCACATGCCAAGGCGAATCAGATCGGCCAATGGGGTGTCCTTGGGGGATGCTGCCTCCAGTAACTGGAAGACTTCGTCCGGGGTGTAGTCCTTTCGTTTGTCGCGTGGGCGGACAGATTTGGAGCCGTTCTGCTGGACGGATAGCTTGGTGAAAGGCTCCACGTCGTCTGGCACCTTGCCGATGTCTTGCAGGTATTTCCAGTAACCCCGGTAGGCTGGGAGAAGCCGGTCCAAAGTCTTCCGGTTCATCCCCTCCTGTTGAAGGAGGTCTTTGGCGATCCAGGAAGTCACATCAGCCTTGTTGATGTCTTGAAGATAGGCGAACTTCCGCGCCAGCCGCTCCAGATCCGAGCGGTACATCCTTTCTGTCTTGGGCTGGATGTTGTCCTTGGTGGCGAGCCAGTCGTCAATGTAGCTGTCGGTTTTGGTGATCTTTCCTGTGGCGATCTTGTAGGTTCGGATGGCTTCATCCGCCTCGGGAAGATCGCTGAGATCGTTGCCGGTGTAACCCTGCTGTCGGGCTGCACGCTCAAGTTGGTTGTCGAGCTTATCTTGCAGAATGCTGCTCAGTATCTCTCGCTCGAAGTCTGATGAGCAGGCATCGAACGCTTGGCGCCAGTATTCCCTCTCTTGTTCCAGAGGATCGATGTTCGAGTTCTTGGCCTTGGCGAGTTCCCGATGCCATCTCACTTCACAGAGGGCTGCGCGTCGCTTGGCTTCCTGTTCGTCCTCTGTCTTCAAGCTCACGACGAGTCGTTTCTTCCCTCCCATTGCCTCCCGGAGATTCGGGGGGATTTCCTGGAGTGCATACCATTTGCGGCGGCGTTTTTCGAGGTACATTGTTGGGGATCCTTGCGTGTTGACCCACACGTTTCACCCACACATATTACCTTCTATCCCTTTATACGCAAGGTTACTGGGATCGTCGGTCTGAAAATTGAGAGTCCCTCCCTCTCCGCCATCTATTCGTATCCCCCCCTCTTATTTCCCTTTAATCCCCGCTTGAGCAATCCGCTTGCCTATTTGGTCAAGGTCGTTCGCTTGCGTGCGATTTCTGCTGTCCGCAGTCGGGCGCGATCAATGGGGCGCTCCCGCCTTTTTTGCGCAGCCAATTGATGCCGCCGAGGATTCGCGGGTTGCTTGCCAGTCTGCGCTCCAACGCGAATTTGCCTGGAAAATCGCTCAGGATAATTCCCATGATGATCGTGAGCAGGCCCTGTCCAGGGAGTACCAGCATCGCGATTCCCGCAAGGATCAGAATCCCCCCTGTGAGATTCTTGAGCGCCAGAATGCCGTAATGAAGCAGTCGATGGAGGCGTTTGCGAGTCCGTTGGTGCTCGCGGTCGCAGAAATAGTCCTCGGGTATCCGAGCCACGATGAAGGGCAGGGATGCCAGGGACGCGAGACAGAGGGCCACCGATAGCCCGGCCATCCAGAGGATCTTGGCTTGATGGGCAAGCGCCCAGACGGTGAAGGTGTCGATCATGGTGGCGGCTTTTGGTGTGGCGGTATCCGGCGGATCGGTGAGATCGGGGGCAGCTCGGTCCCCCCGGTCTCTATGCGGTTTTGCTAGGGCGATCAGTGCGCCTGTGCGTGCAGTTCGGCGGCTTGAAGGGTGTTTTCCAGCAGGCTGGCGATGGTCATGGGGCCGACGCCGCCTGGCACTGGGGTTATCCAGGAGGCGCGCTCGGCGCAGGCCGCGAAGTCGACGTCTCCGATCAGCTTGCCTTCCGGCGTGCGGTTGATGCCGACATCGATGACGATGGCGCCGTCCTTGACCCAGTCGCCCGGGACGAACTCGGGTCGGCCGACGGCGGCGACCAGAATGTCCGCCGCGCGTGCTTTGTCGGCGAGGTCCTTGGTCCGGCTGTGGCAGATGGTGACGGTACAGCGCGCGGCGAGGAGTTCCAGCGCCATGGGGCGGCCGACGATGTTGGATTGTCCGATGACGAGCGCGTCGAGCCCCGCGAGTTCGCGACCGGTGCGCGCGAGCATGGTCATGACGCCCTTGGGCGTGCAGGGCCGCAGCAGTGGCATGCGCAGCACCAGTCGGCCGACGTTATAGGGATGGAACCCATCGACGTCCTTGGTCGGTGAGATGCGCTCGGTGACGGCGTTCTCGTCCAGGTGCGCGGGCAGGGGCAGTTGAACCAGGATGCCGTCGATCGCCGGGTCTGCGTTGAGTTGGTCGATCAGCGAGAGCAATGCGTCCTGTGTGATGGTCTCGGGCAGTTCGTGCAGCTCCGAATGGAAGCCGACCTCGGCGCAGGCCTTGCGTTTGTTGCGGACGTAGACCTGAGAGGCCGGATTGGCGCCGACCAAGACCACGGCGAGCCCCGGCGAGCGTTTGCCGCTGGCCAGGAGGGCGTCGACTCGGCTCTTGATGTCTTGGCGGATTTCAGCGGCGATGGATTTGCCGTCGAGAATGGCTGCGTTCATGTTGATCCTGTTTTGCGGAACGAATAGCGCATCATAGCCAGGCGCCGAGTGGGATGAAAACGTGCCGACCGGTGGATGCTGCGCCGTAAAGAAAAAATCGATCGTGGGTTGACGGCTGCTGGCCTGTTGCGTATAGTGCCCGCTCTTCGATTCGGGGTTGCTTTGAAACGCGCCGCGTCCGAAGCCGGGGTATAGCGCAGTCTGGTAGCGCGCCTGCTTTGGGAGCAGGATGTCGGGGGTTCGAATCCCTCTACCCCGACCAAACGCCGACCATGAGCGAAATGCGCTTCAGCGTGACGCTGGCGCGGAACCCAGATTCAGCGCTCGTAGCTCAGCTGGATAGAGCAACGGCCTTCTAAGCCGTGGGTCGCAGGTTCGAGTCCTGCCGGGCGCGCCAAAGGCATCGTCTCGACAGCGGACCGGCGAGGCGGATCGCTTCGTGATGATGGCACGTCTTCAAGTGTGATGGATGCAACGAAGACGTTTCGGCGAACGAATGATTACGGTATAATGCACCGTACAGGGATGATAGAGTTTTATGGTGGGTGTAGCTCAGTTGGTAGAGCGCAGGATTGTGATTCCTGTGGTCGTGGGTTCGATCCCCATCGCCCACCCCATGTGCTGAAAGCGTTGTCCTGATGATATATCGGACGGCGTAATTGAAAGATCGGGTCGTTAGCTCAGTTGGTAGAGCAGTGGACTCTTAATCCATCGGTCGTAGGTTCGAATCCTACACGACCCACCAATAAAGAGAAGGGCTTAGCCGCAAGGTTAAGCCCTTTTTGTTTTGCGCGGCCCGTTCGCGATAGGGTGCGCTCTTCGCGAAGTGTTCTTGACGCTCGACGCTCCTCCTGGCTAATCTCGCGCTGGTATGGGGACGCCGGAGCAGGTTCCGCGATCTCTTAAGCATTCACCTCTCCTGACTGCCGCCGATACAGGTTCCGCAGATCCATGATGCGGCGATGGCGTCGTTGAACTTCGCCGAGTAGCCAGCGTGTATCCGAAATACTTCGGGCTCAAAGAGCCCAGTTTCTCCATCGCCCCAGATCCTCAATACCTCTATCTGAGCGAGCAGCAAAGGAGGCAGATGCTCGAAATCGATAGGATTGGGCAGACTCACATCGACATCTATAACGAGATCGACACCCTCCTGCCCGCCATTTTCGACCGCGCATTCCAGGGGGGGCTGTGAGCGAATCCAGTCGAGCCAACATTTCATGAGGCTGCAAATCGTCGAGGTCCTACGTCGCTCCGCGCAGGGGGTGACGCGCCCTTTCATCTGCCGGTGCGAAGACGGCGAGGTCTACTTCGTCAAGGGCGTTGGTGCTGGCCGCCGCAGTCAGATCTGTGAATGGATCGCGGGCAAGCTGGGCGTGGCCCTTGGGCTGCCAGTTGCCCCTTTCCGCATCCTAGACGTGCCGGCAGAACTCATTGAGGCGGATGGTGGCCTCATGCTTGCAGACCTGGGAGCGGGGCCGGTCTTTGGGTCGCAATGGCAGGAAGCCATGGAGCTGGCGGTCTCAGCCGTTCGGGAGATTCCAGACGAGATTCAGCAAGACGTGTTGGCTTTTGACTGGTGGGTTCATAACGGCGATCGACTCCTGACCGAGCGGGGTGGCAATCCCAATCTTTTTTGGCGTCCAGCTTCGCGTGAGCTGGTCGTTATCGACCACAACCAGGCATTTGATTCTGATTTCGAACCTGATAATTTTTTGGATTGCCATGTATTTGCCGCTCAGCGGCTCCACCTCTTCGATGACATGCTGAAGCGCCATGACTACAATCTTCGCTTCGCCTCAGCGCTCGCTGATTGGCCCGAGATATGCGCCGCGATCCCCGAGGCATGGCTGTTCGCCGACCCTGAGATGACTGTGCCGGTGGATTTTGACTTGGACGCCGCCCATCAATTACTTAAGAAACACGATCACGACGATTTCTGGACGACACCATGAGCAAGGTCGCCTGCCAATACGCCATCATACGTTTTGCCCCCTATGTGGAGACGGGCGAATTTGCGAATGTTGGCATCCTACTCATGGCGTCTAAGGTTCGCTTCTTCGGATTCAGGCTACAAGCCCGCCGCTACAAGAGAATTGCCGGTTTTTTCGAGGAATTGGACTCCAAACTCTATCGCGAAGCCATTCATGCGCTCAAAGATGAATTGGAGAGAATTCATTGGGTGCTGAAGGCGAATGGATTCGATCGGCGCAGAAGCGCCAACGACATCGAATTTGCAAAGCAACTCTTTTCTGAAATTGTACGTCCTCGCGAAAGCATCCTCCGCTTTAGCGATCCTGGTGTCGTGCTTACCGACGATCCCGAGGAGAAATTGCAGGAACTATTCTCATTTTATGTTGAGCGGAGCTTCGTGACGAAGCAGTACCAGGAAACGATCTTGGAAGATGGGGTGCGCAAATGGCTGAACAATGCCCGGATTGGCGATCGCTTTCAGCGCTTGACCATCGGTGACGAGGACTATCAGGCGACCTTTCCTTTTGTCGAGCAGATCGATCAGAAACCAGTCAAAGCCATCAAGCCCCTGCATCTCGCCCAAGGTCAGCCGAGCAAAATCATGGAACACGGTGCCGCTTGGCTGTTTCGCGTGAACGAGCTGAAACATCGCGCCAGACTGCCCGAAAACGTCTTGTTTACTGTAAGTGGCCCAGAGGATAAGGATGAACGGCGTCAGCGTGCCTTCACTGATATCGTGGGGCGTTTGGAAGACACCGGCGTTGAGGTAACTGAGTACGTCAATCGGCAACGTATCCTTGAGTTCGCAGCTACCTGATACTGTTGCGAGTGCTTTTTGTTTTGCGTGCTCCGTTTACGCTAGGTCGCGCTCTTCGCTGCGAGGAGTTCTTGACGCTCAGGCCTCCTCCTGGCTAATCTGCCGCTGGTCCGGGGATGCCGGAGCAGATCCTGCGATTCCTTAAGAAAGAATTCTCTCCTGACTGCCGCCGACAGAGGTTCCGCAGATCCATGATGCGGCGATGGCGTCGTTGAACTTCGCCGAGTAGCCAGCGTGTATCCGAAATACTTCGGGCTCAAAGAGCCCAGTTTCTCCATCGCCCCCGATCCTCAATACCTCTATCTGAGCGAGCAGCACAGAGAGGCGCTCGCGCATCTGCTCTACGGAGCGGGCGAGGGCGGCGGGTTCGTGCTGCTGACGGGTGAGGTCGGTACTGGCAAGACGACCGTGTGCCGGGCCTTTCTGGAACAGTTGCCCGACGGCGTCGATGTGGCCCTGATTCTGAATTCGGCTCAGAGCGCCAACGAACTGCTGTGCAGCATCTGCGATGAGTTTCGTGTTTCGCTGCCCTCGGGACAGCTGTCGAACAAGGTGCTGGTCGATCGGCTGAACCAGTATCTTCTGGAGGCGCACGGTCGCGGTCATCGCCCGGTGCTCATCATCGATGAGGCGCAGAACCTCCGGCCCCAAGTGATGGAGCAGATCCGCCTCCTGACCAACCTGGAGACGACCAAGCACAAGCTGCTGCAGATCTTTCTGATCGGCCAGCCGGAGCTGCGGCGCATGCTGGAAAGCGATCGCTTGCGTCAGCTCAACCAGCGCATCACCGCCCGCTTCCATCTTAACCCCTTCAGCCTCAAGGAAACTGGCGACTACATTCGTCACCGTGTGGCGGTCGGCGGTGTGGACCGTCCTCTCTTCACGGCTGGCGCCATCCGGCTTATCTATCGCTATTCCGGCGGTATCCCGCGCCTCATCAACATCCTTTGCGATCGCGCGTTGCTGGGCGCTTGCGTGACGCGATCCTCCCAGGTGACACCGTCGATTACAGCCAAGGCCGCACGCGAGGTGCATGGCGAATCGGACGCTAAGCCGACCCTATCGATCGGCCGTCTCGTCATGCTGGCCTCGATCTCGTTCGTGCTGGCGCTGGGTATCGGCCTGGGGACCTTCTATCTCACCAATGGCGACCCCGAGCGCATCCTCGCCTGGGTCGAGCGCGAAGTCGGGTGGCCCGGTGTCGCGTCTTCGGATTCCATCACGGCCGAGGATGTTCCCGCCGCCGCGACCCTGTCGGAGGGAGTGAAGGAACCTTCGGCGCCGGAATCTTCCTCTGCGTCCTCGACGTCGGTCGAGGCTGGCGCTGGAACGTCTAGCGAGCCAGTTGCTTCTGAGCCGCCCGAGATCCCCTTGGCCGACTTCGCGCCCGATCAATTGGGCGCGACCCTCGGTCGTCTGTCCTTGAGCGAATCCCAGGCCATGCTGTTGCTGCTGAAACGCTGGGGGGTCGAACTCGATGAATTGGGCGCTGGGGATCCGTGCGCGCGCGCGATGCGTTTCGGTTTGAGTTGCCAGCGCGAGACCGGCAAGCTCAGTAACGTGCGTTTCTTCGATCTGCCCGCCTTGATGCGGCTCAACGGATCCGGCGCGGACGCGCGCTTCCTCGTGCTCACCGCACTGGGTGCGCGGGAGGCCGTGGTCGTGCTTCCCGACGGTCCCCGGCGCATCCCCGTCGAGGGGTTGGAGCGCATCTGGAGCGGCGACTACATCCTGCTCTGGCAGACGCCGCCGGGTGGAACCACGGTCATCGGCTCTGGGTCTCCCGGGGACGATGTGCACTGGTTGCGCGAGCTGTTGGCGCAGGTCCCGGGAATCGAGGTACCGGATCGCGAGTCGAGCCGCTACGATGCCTCATTGGTTGGGGCGCTGAAGACCTTTCAGTCGTCGAAGGGGCTTCAGCCCGATGGATTGGCCGGGCCGCGAACCCTGATCCAGCTGCATCACGCCGTCGAGATGCCCGGCGTGCCTCGGCTCGACAGGATCGACACGTCGGACGCGGCAGCGGAGGTGGAGGTGCCATGAGCTACATCCTGGAGGCGCTCCGGAAATCCCAGCAGGAACGAGAGCTTGGGCAGGTTCCGACCCTGGATTCGAGCGACCTCTTTGCCGAGGACAAGGAACCGCCTCCGACCAACCATTGGGGGCTGTTGGCGGTCGGGCTCGCCAGCCTCGCGGTGGTCATCGCGCTCTACGCGGCCTTCAGGTCACCGACCTCGTCTACAAGTGGTGTGGGCGGGCCGATGACCGACAGCGTGCCGCCAGACGTTTCGTCGGTGAATTTGGGGACCTCCGGTCGGGGCGTCCAGGATAGGGTTCCAGTCAATCTGGACGATCGGGGGATGGCGTTGCCTTCGACTCCGCTGGTCGAGGCGCCGGGACCCCGGCGTCAGGTGTCGGATGTGGTCTCGGGTCCGCCCGTCCGTCGCAATGCGCCGACCGAGCAGGTACGCTCCGAGGCGTTCGATCCCTACGGGGCCGATCTCGAAGAGGCGCTGCAGCGCCAACTCGAGGCCGAGTCCGATTTCGAGTCCGCGTCGTCCCCGGTCGAGCGTGCGTCGCGTTCCCAGGTGCCACCCGATCTGGTTCAGGATATCGAGGCGTTCAAGCAGCAGGTGCGTCGCGAGCAGGGGATTCCTCCTCCGTCGACCAAGGGGCGAGCCAAAGTCCGGATACCGAGCGATCCGACGACCTTGCGTCTGACGGCCATGCAGGCGGCCCAGATCCCCGCTTATCTGATGACCGCCCATGTCTACGATAAAGATCGGACCAAGCGCTTCGTGGTGATCAATACGCTCAGGTATCGCGAGGGCGAGCAGACCCGGGAGGGCTTCTGGGTCGAGCGCATCGTTCCAGAGGGCGCGGTCCTCAGTTATCTGGGCAATCCTTTCTTCGTCGCCCGCTGATTCCCCTGTTCGCGTTCCCGTGTCTCGCATTGATGGACCGAAGTCCGTAAAGTGCGCGGCTCGATTCCATCGACTCAGCCCTGGTGCTCTGACCATGACCGAGCAGAAGCCGCGCGATCCGGATGCCTTTCACCAACATCTTCACGATATTCAGGATCTGCTGGCGCGTCAGCAGCTGGTCGAGAGCCTGGAGCATCGCCAGAACATGCCGCATCGGGCGCTGGTCGAGACCATCACCCATAAGCAGAATCTGGCGCGCCTGAGTCGCAAGCTCGAACGTCTGCATCCAGCCGATATCGCTCGCATCCTGGAGGCGCTGCCGCTTGCGGACCGCTGGTTCGTCTGGGATATGGTGCGCGCGGACAAGGATGGCGAGATCCTCCTGGAGGTCTCGGACGCGGTGCGCGCCACGCTGCTTCGGACCATGGATCCGGACGAGCTCAAGGCCGTGGCCGAGTCGCTCGATGCCGACGAACTGGCCGATCTGGCCCCCGAACTGCCGTCCGAGATCATCCAGGACGTGCTCGATTCGTTGGATCAGAAGGAGCAGGAGCAGGTACGGGCGGCCATGTCCTACCCGGAGGGTACGGTCGGCGCCCTGATGGACTTTGACATGGTGACGGTGCGCGAGGACGTCACGCTGGAGGTGGTGCTGCGTTATCTGCGTCGTTTCGAGGCGTTGCCGGATCATACCGACAAGCTCTTCGTCATCGATCGCGATGATCGGCTTCATGGTGTTCTGACGCTCGAATCGCTGCTTATCAATGAGCCGGAGAAACAGGTGGGGCAGGTCATGAAGTCGCGCTCGCTGGTGACCTTCGGCCCGGATGACGACGCCAACGCCGCTGCCAATGCCTTCGAGCGTTACGACCTGGTCTCTGTGCCCGTGATCGACGACGAGCGCCGCCTGATCGCGCGCGTCACCATCGCCGACATGGTCGATCAGATTCGCGAGGAATCGGAGGCCGAGATCCTCAGCCATGCCGGTCTGCGCGAGGAAGAGGACATCTTTGCCTCCGTCATCCAATCGGTGAAGAACCGCTGGGCCTGGCTGGCGATCAATCTGGTGACGGCCTTTCTCGCCTCTCGGGTTATCGACCTATTTCATGACTCGATCGAGGAATTGGTCGCCTTGGCCGCGTTGATGCCGATCGTCGCCGGGATCGGCGGCAATGCCGGCAATCAGGCGATCACCATGATCGTGCGCGCCCTGGCCATGGGGCAGGTCGAGCCGTCCGGCATGTGGCGTCTGTTGAGGAAGGAGGTCGGCGTCGCGCTCATCAACGGTCTCGTCTGGGGTGGCGTGGTCGGGGTGCTGGCCTGGTGGCTCTATCGCGACCCCTATCTCGGTCTGGTGATGACCGCTGCCATGACGCTCAATCTGCTGTTGGCCGCGACGGCCGGGGTACTCATTCCGCTGATTCGTCAGCGCCTCGGGCGGGATCCGGCGCTCGGCAGCTCGGTGCTCATCACGGCGCTGACCGATTCGGGTGGGTTCTTCATCTTCCTTGGGCTGGCGACGCTCTTTTTGCTCTGAGAGCCGCCAGGCGTCAGATTTCGCCTCATGTGCCGCAACCGTCCGGGGACGGTTGCGTGCGACGCTTGGTTCAGTCGACGATCTCGGCCTTCTCGATGATGACGTCCTCGACCGGGACGTCTTGGTGGCCGTGACGGTTGCCGGTTTTGACGGCCTTGATGGCGTCCACCGTCTCCATGCCTTCCACAACACGGCCGAACACGCAGTAGCCCCAGCCGTCCTGGCCTGGATAGTCCAGGAAATCGTTGTTCGAGACGTTGATGAAGAACTGCGAGGAGGCCGAGTGCGGTGCCATGGTGCGGGCCATGGCGATGGTGCCGGTCTCGTTCTTGAGTCCGTTTTTGGCCTCGTTCTCGATGGGGCTGCGGGTTGGCTTCTGGTTGAAGTCGGCGGTCATGCCGCCGCCCTGGATCATGAAGCCGGAGATCACCCGATGGAAAAGGGTGCCGTCGTAGTGGCCGTCGCGGACGTATTGCTCGAAGTTGGCGCAGGTCTTGGGGGCCTTCTCGGTGTCCAGTTCGATCAGGATGTCGCCGTGATTGGTGGTGAGTTTGATCATGGAGATGGTTCCGGGCTTGAGCGTCGACACGCCGTAGTCACGAATCGTGCCTGCTCGTGGTGATTGATGACCGCCCATGGTAAGGACTTTGCTCGACGGTGGAAAGGCGCGGAGCGGCTCGCCCGGGGCTTTGCTACCATGATGCATTCGATGTTCGCCCTCATTGCCAAGAATTCGTGCCCATGCTGCAGATCCATAATAGTTTGACCCGCCAGAAAGATGTCTTCACGCCGATCGAGCCCGGAAAGGTGCGCATGTACGTGTGCGGCATGACCGTCTACGACTACTGTCACCTGGGGCACGCACGGGTGATGGTGGTGTTCGACGTTGTCTATCGTTACCTGCGCGCGCTCGGCTACGAGGTGACCTATGTCCGCAACATCACCGACATCGACGACAAGATCATCCGCCGCGCCGCCGAGAACGGCGAGCGCTTCACCGAGCTGACCGAGCGTTTCATCCAGGCCATGCGCGAGGATGCCGAGGCACTCGGCGTGCTGCCGCCGACCCAGGAGCCGCGTGCGACCGGGCATATGTCCGAGATCTTGGCCATGGTCGAGACCCTGGTCGACAAGGGCATGGCCTATGTCGCCGACAATGGCGACGTCTACTATGCCGTCGGCCAGTTCGCCGGGTATGGCAAGCTCTCGGGCAAGGATCCGCAGGATCTGCGCGCCGGTGCGCGGGTCGAGATCGGCGAGTCCAAGCGCGACCCGCTCGACTTCGCCCTCTGGAAGTCGGCCAAGCCGGGCGAGCCGGCCTGGGAGTCGCCTTGGGGGATGGGGCGTCCGGGGTGGCATATCGAATGTTCCGCCATGAGCACCTGCTGTCTGGGTAATCATTTCGATATCCACGGTGGCGGGGCCGATTTGCAGTTTCCGCATCACGAGAACGAGATCGCCCAGTCCGAGGGTGCGACCGGCGAGACCTTCGTCAACGTCTGGATGCACAATGGTTTCGTGCGGGTCAACGAGGAGAAGATGTCCAAGTCGCTGGGCAACTTCTTCACCGTGCGCGAGATCCTGCAGCGGTATCAGGCCGAGGAGGTGCGCTATTTCATCCTCACCAGCCAGTACCGCAGCCCGCTCAACTACGACGACGAGAACCTGCAGAACGCGCGTGGCGCGCTGACTCGTTTCTACACGGCCCTGCGCGGGCTTCCAGAGGTCGAGCCGGCATTCGGCGAGACCTATCGCGAGCGTTTCAACGCCGCCATGGATGACGACTTCAACACGCCGGTCGCGCTGGCAGTGCTTTTCGATCTGGTGCGCGAGATCAACCGGGTGCGTCCGGCCGACATCGAGCGCGCGGCGGCCTTGGGTGCCGAGCTGCGTCGATTGGGCGAGATGCTGGGGATCCTTCAGAGCGATGCAGAGGTCTATCTGCGTGGCGGCCCGAGTTCGACCGAGGATGGTCTCAGTGACGCGCGGATCGATGCGCTGATCCAAGAGCGGACCCAGGCGCGCGCAGACAGGGACTGGGCAGCGGCCGACCGCATCCGCAAGGAGCTCGCCGATGCCGGTGTCCAGCTCGACGACGGTCCGCAGGGAACGACCTGGCGCCGCGCTTCGTGAAGGTGGCGGCATGGCGCCATGGTGATCGAGCCAAGGGCCGTCCCGGTTCGGTTCCATAGCGCCAAAGGGTGATCTTCGATCCGGCCGACGCATCAATTTCGGTGGCTCCGATGAATCCTACGATGCACGATTCTCGCTACGATTCGGACTCGGTGACGAATGACGCCGATGGCGGCCTCGGTCTGTCCGATCCGGCAGATGGTCTCGACAATCGCCAGGATGCGCTCTGGATCGAGGTCATCCACAAGATGGACGAGACCTATGCCGATCTGGTGCGGTATCAGGTCGAGCTGGAGGAGAAGAACAGCGCGCTCGAAACGGCCCATCAGTTCATTTCGAGCGTGCTGGCCTCGATGACCGACGTTCTCATCGTCTGCGACATCAACGGACGTATCGAGGAGGTCAATCCGGCATTGGAAAGCCTGTCGGGTCAGTCGGAATCGGCCTTGATCGGGCGTCCCTTCCAGTCGCTCCTCACCGCCGAGTGCTTGGATCTGGCCAGCGGTTTCGTCGAGAAGATTCGCGATCACGCGGTCTACGATTGCGAGCTGGTTTTGCGCGGCGAGCACGAAGAGGTGCCGCTGGCCGTCAACTGCACCTCCCGCTACGATCCTCGCGGTCGACTGGTGGGGATGGTGCTGATCGGCCGTCCGGTGGGCGAGCTGCAGCGCGCCTACAAGGCGCTGAACCAGGCCCACGACGAGCTCAAGCAGGCCCAGCAACAGCTGGTCAGCGCCGAAAAGATGGCCTCGCTGGGGCGTCTGGTCGCCGGGGTCGCGCACGAACTCAACAATCCCATCAGCTTCGTCTATGGTAATGTCCATGTGCTCAGTCGCTATCGCGAACGGCTGCGCGCCTTTTGCGACGCGGTGGATGCCTCCGATCCGCCCGAGAGTCTCAAGGCGCTCAAGGAGGAGCTGCGCATCCAGCGCTTGCTCGACGATCTGGATCCGCTGATCAAGGGAACCCTCGAAGGCGCCGAGCGGGTGCGGGACGTGGTCCATGATCTGCGATGCTTCTCCGGCGGTCAGCAGGGCGAACGCGCGCCCTTCGATCTGGTTCGCGTGGTTCAGACCGCTGTCCAGTGGGTCACCAAGGGCAAACGGTTCGGGGTGCGGCTCGACCTGGAGCTGCCGGACCGTCTCGATCTCTGCGGCCATGCCGGACAGATCCATCAGGTGGCGATGAATCTGGTGCAGAACGCGGTGGACGCGCTGCAGCAGACGCCCGATCCCGAGATCGGGATCCGTCTCATCCGGTTCGAGCGCGAGGCCCTGGCGGAGAGCGGTATCTCCCGGCGCGACTGGGTGCGGCTCACCATCGAGGACAACGGTCCCGGTCTCTCGGAGGACGGTTTGCTCAAGGTGTTCGACCCCTTCTTCACCACCAAGCCGGTCGGGCAGGGCACGGGGCTGGGCTTGTCCATCAGCTACGGCATCGTCACCGATCATGGTGGGCGTTTGAGTGTCGACAACCGTTCCGAGGGCGGCGCTCGCTTCACCATGGAGCTGCCGCTGTGAGCGCCCCGCTCGGCGTGCTCTGGCTCCAGTCCGGCGGTTGCGGCGGCTGCAGCATGTCGCTGCTCAACGCCGAGTCGCCCGAGCTGCCGGGTCTGTTCGACGCTGCCGGATTGCATCTCATCTGGCATCCCTCGCTGAGCGAGGCGAGCGGCGACGAGGTCGTGTCGCGCCTGGAGCGCCTGGAGCGGGGCGATGAGCCGCTCGACCTGCTGTGCGTCGAGGGCGCCCTGTTGCGCGGACCGAATGGCAGCGGGCGCTTTCATCTGCTGTCCGGAACCAACCGCCCCATGATCGATTGGGTGCGATCTTTGGCCGCACGTGCCGGTTGCGTGGTTGCCATGGGAACCTGTGCGGCCTACGGCGGGATTACCGCCGGCGCTGACAATCCCACGGATGCCTGCGGCTTGCAGTACGAGGGCGTGCATCCCGGCGGGCTGTTGGGCGCCGATTTCCGAGCTGCGGGCGGCCTGCCGGTCGTCAACATCGCCGGCTGCCCCATCCATCCCGACTGGGTCGGCGAGACCCTGGCGGCTCTGGCTCTGGGTGCGTTGGCCGAAGCGGATCTGGATCCCTACCAGCGTCCACGCATGTTCTACGATCACCTGGTCCATCACGGCTGTCCCCGCAACGAGTTCTACGAGTACAAGGCCAGCGCGTTGGAACACTCGGATTTGGGCTGTCTGATGGAGCACCTCGGTTGTCTCGGCACGCAGGCGCATGCCGACTGCAACACGCGTTTGTGGAATGGTCAGGGTTCCTGCACGCGGGGCGGCTATGCCTGCATCAACTGCACCGCGCCCGAGTTCGAGGAGCCGGGTCACGGCTTCCAGCAGACCCCTTCGGTGGCCGGGATTCCGATCGGCCTGCCGACGGACATGCCCAAGGCCTGGTTCGTCGCCCTGGCTTCGCTCTCGAAGGCCGCGACACCGCAGCGGTTGCGGCTCAATGCCACGGCGGATCATCTGGTGGTCCCGCCGTCGGTTCGTCATCCCCGGCAGCGTTAGCGAGATGCGGATGCGCTTTACGGGCGAACGCCTCGCAGGGGGCGACTGAGGCATGGCTCGACTCGTGGTCGGACCCTTCAATCGGGTCGAGGGCGATCTGGAGGTCCGGCTGGATGTCGTCGACGGACAGGTGCGCGAGGCCCATGTGGTCTCGCCGCTCTATCGCGGGTTCGAGCAGATCCTGCAGGGGAAGGATCCACTCGACAGCCTGGTGATCGTGCCGAGGATCTGCGGGATCTGTTCGGTCTCCCAGTCGGTGGCCGCCGCGTCCGCACTGGCTCAGGCGCAAGGGCTCTCGATGCCGCCGAACGGCGAGCTGGCGGTGAATCTCATTCTGGCCTGCGAAAATCTTGCCGACCACCTCACCCATTTCTATCTCTTCTTCATGCCCGACTTCGCCCGCGAGACCTATGCGGGCGAGTCCTGGTATCCGGCGCTCGCCGAGCGTTTTCGCGCCGGCTCCGGGGTCGCCGCGCAGGAGTTCACCGCAGCACGCGCCAGATTGCTGCATCTCATGGGCGTTCTTGCCGGGAAGTGGCCGCACAGTCTGAGTCTCCAGCCCGGTGGCTCCACGCGTGCCGTTCAGCCGCAGGAGCGGGTGCGTCTGCTGATGATCCTCGCTGGATTCCGCCGTTTCCTCGAAGAGCGGACCTTCGGTGACCGGCTGGAGACGATCGCCGGTCTGTCCAGTCGTCGCGCGTTGCTGGAATGGCGCGATCAGGCGCCGTCGGAGACGGGCGATCTGCGTTGGTTTCTCGCGGTTGCGGATCGCTTGGGGCTCGATCGGCTGGGGCGGGCGACCGATCGCTTCATGAGTTTCGGCGGGTTTCCGCTCGGCGAGTCGCGCCTGTTTCGGCGAGGGGTCTGGTCCGATGGGGCTCAGGATCTGGACGTGGCGGCCATCACCGAGGATTTGAGTCACAGCTGGATGCTCGGTGGGGCCGAACCCCTGCATCCGAGCGCCGGGAGCATGCTGCCGCTGATGGAGAAGGCCGGCGCCTACAGCTGGTGCAAGGCCCCGCGCCTGAACGGGCAGGTCATCGAGGTTGGCGCATTGGCGCGCCAGTTGATCGATGGTCAGTCGCTGGTGCGCGAGCTGGTCGGCCATTCGGGCGGCAATGTCGCCAACCGGGTCATCGCCCGCCTGATCGAGTCCGCCCGATTGCTGATCGCTATGGAGGAGTGGGTGCGTCAGCTCTGTCCGGGCGAACCCTTCTGTGTCTCGGGTCGGCTTCCGGAAGAGACGCAGGGCGTCGGTTTGATCGAGGCGGCGCGCGGCAGTCTCGGCCATTGGCTGCGGGTGCGTAACGGTCGCATCCTCAACTATCAGATCGTCGCGCCGACCACCTGGAACTTCTCGCCTCGGGATCGCGATCGGGTTCCTGGTGCCTTGGAGCAGGCGCTGGTGGGGGCACCGGTCAGGCCGGGAGAGCGCACGCCGGTGTCGGTCCAGCACATCGTGCGCTCGTTCGATCCCTGCATGGTGTGCACGGTGCATTGACCGGTGCCCCGGTCGTAGGGCGCGAGGCTATCCGCCGTTGCGGCAGGCCTGGGCACACTCCTGATAGCGGTTGCTGCAGTAGCCGTAGAGGTTCTCGGCGCAGGGCCAGCCAGGGTAGCCGCATGTCTTGGTGTCGTAGGCGGAGGCGAGGCACCAGCGGTAATTCTTGAAGGAGGCGTCGTAGCCGGCCTGGCATTGGCTGTAGTCGTAGCGCGCATCCTCGTTGCAATGCTCCTTGGTCACCCGGCAGTCCTCTACGCAGGCGATCTCGGCGAATTGTTGCGGCAGGGTCGCATCCAGCACCAGCGGCTTGGCGCAGCCACCGAGCGCGAGTGTGAAAATGGTGATACCCAAACCGATTCCGGTGCTCCGGATGGCCGGATTGGGACTTCCTAGACAAAGATTCAGTGGTCTCATCTGTATCGCTCCTGTCCAACCATCGATCCTGTTCGGTCGGGTATGCGCGGTGCGCTCCGGTGTCGTTTCGCCCGAACTGTAGCGGCAATTCCGCCTATTGTGCACGTTCGGCGATCCTTGAGCACACTGCGAACTCGGATGCATGTAAACTCCATACCCGTTCGCTCCATAAGGCTAAGCGGAGAAAGCCTATGTTTCGATTGGTCGTCATCGCCGGTATGTCCAGTTGGCTTGCGGGTTGCGCGCTCGTGCCGCCGAATCATGTGGGCGGAATCAGCACGTCGATCTCCCCTGACGAGTACGGTAAGCGGCTGTGTCGGCATCTGGACCTGGAGGACTACTCGGCCTGCATGAGCGAGGTCCTGGACTATTTCGAGCGCCCGCGTCCCAACGAGGAGCCGGGAGACCGCTCCACGGCGGGTCCGTTCGCGGTCATGATGGGCGGAGAGGTCTATATCGGCGATTACCGAACGACCCTGCTCAAGGCGAGCTTCGATGTCTCCAACGGCCGAACCGATTGCCGCGGTCGCTATGATGCCTTCACCGTGTCGAACGATGCGCTCTTCGACGTCTATTGCAGCGACGGTCGCAGCGGCTGGGCGGACATCATCCTCGATCACGATGGGCGTAATGGGATCGGTCGGATCGGTCTCGAAGACGGCACCACGGGCGATATCGTGTTCGGCTATACGGCGCTCGGCCGGGCCGAACCCTATCCCTATCGGCCTTGAGCGATCCCTATCGATCGTCACTGCTCGGTGCGTAACTGCTGGGTCAGCTTCTCGAACTCGCGCTGCATCTGCAGATTCGCGAAGGGGCGTAGCGCCGGGACCTGACGGTTCATGAGCCCTTCGAGCAGCTGTTGGCTGGATTTGACCAATCCGACCAGCTCGCCCGAGACGCGCACGGTCTCGTAGGTGTTCCAGGCCGTCGCGATGTCCTTTTCCAGCTCCAGGCGGGCCTGCTCGACCTGTCTGGCCTGATCCTCCAGATAGCGACGATACATCTGGGCGGCCTCGATGGTGGCCTGTTGGGCCTCGAGGTTGGCGCTGAGCAGGTCGCGCTTGTCGGGCGAGGTGTGCATCAGCTCGCGCGTCTCGCCGGAAAGCGTCTGGGCCTGGCGGATGATCGAATCGATCTGGGGGAGATATTCCTCGGACACCGATTCTTCGATCTGGATGTGCATGCGCCGCAACGCCTTGAGCAGAACCACATAGAGCCCGTAGTAACGGCGCGCACTCTCCAGATTCTCGTCGCTTTCGGCGACCAGCCCCTCCAGCTCGGCGGTCATGGATTTGACGTTGTCGAACAGGATGCCGAGGTCGACCATGTTGTCGCCGACGACGGTGGTCAGCAGAAAGGCGACCTGTTCGTCGCCGAGCTCTAACCCCTTGCCGCGCAGTTCCTCGGCGAAACGGCGCTTGAGGTCCTCGATCTCGGCGTTCTTGGTCGTGATTTCCTGCTCGCGGCTCTCGATCAGCCGGTCGTAGTCGGCGACCGTCTTCTGGATCGCGGATTCGGTTGGCGCCGCGACCCGCTTCTGTCGGTACGCGGCGATTTCGGCGCGAAGTCGCTCGATCTCGCCCTGGAGCGCCTGAATACGATCACGATAGCGCAGTGCCGGAGACACCGAGAGAATCTCGACGGCTTCGTCCAGGAGCGCGTCGATTTCGGTCTGGTTCGAGCGCTGGTCGGCGCCGAGCCAGGTGCTTTCGGGCAACTGGGCCTGACGTTGCTCCAGCTCCAGTGCATCTTCGAGTCGAGGAACCGCCTCTTCCCACACATGGCCGAAATCGTCCTTCGGGCCGAGCATCCGGCGCGCGTCGTTGGCGGTCTGGGAGGCGAAATCTCTGGAGCGTTGCCACCAATCGGTCGCCGTTTCCCGCGTCTGTTCCCAGAGATCGGTTTGGGCGGACGGGTCGGCGTGGGATTGGGCGCAGAAGCAGAGTGCCAAGATAAGTAGCGGCGCAGTGGCGAGTTGATCGAGTCGGTTCATGGGCCTCTTCGCTGGATAGGGTGCCGGTCGCGAACGGCGGTTTTGGCTCGGCGCTTCGAGCGACGCGCAGGGGGTTATCCCTAATGGTACAGGTAGCCGGGATGTCGCACGCGGTTGCGTCACGATGCCAACATGGACGGTGGGAGAGATAAGACGTTTGTCTTCCTTCGCGCTCTTTGTTAACCTCTCGCGCTGTTCTCCGGCTTTGCCGCTGCCAATGCGTTATGGTGGCTTGCGCCGGTCCCCTCGCAACGTGACGCCGTGAACCCGGTCAGGCCCGGAAGGGAGCAGCCGCAGCGGTTGAATCGTGTGCCGGGGTGTGGCTGGTGCGGGCTGCCGCCCCAAATCCGAATTTGCGCGGCCGTGTGGCGGATGATCCGAGCCGGGCGCGGCGGGTTGGGCGTTTTTCGCCGACCTAGACTCGGTTCTCGCGCTTACTCTTCTCATTAGATACGGCCGAATCGACCTCGCGCATGTCCTATCAGGTGCTGGCCCGCAAATGGCGCCCCAGATCGTTCGACGACATGGTCGGGCAGCAGCATGTCGTGCGAGCCCTGTCCAATGCGCTCGATCGCGATCAGCTCCATCACGCCTATCTCTTCACCGGTACCCGTGGTGTCGGCAAGACCACGCTCGCCCGTATTCTGTCCAAGGCACTGAATTGCGAGCAGGGCATCGGCTCGCATCCCTGCGGTGTCTGCTCGGCCTGTCGCGAGATCGATAGCGGGCGCTTCGTCGATCTGCTGGAGGTGGACGCGGCCTCGCGCACCAAGGTGGATCAGACCCGCGATCTGCTCGACAACGTCCCCTATGCCCCGGCGCGCGGACGCTTCAAGGTGTACCTGATCGACGAGGTGCACATGTTTTCCTCGCACAGCTTCAATGCGCTCCTCAAGACGCTGGAGGAGCCGCCGCCGCATGTGAAGTTCCTGCTGGCCACGACCGATCCTCAGAAGATTCCGGTGACGGTCTTGTCGCGTTGTCTCCAGTTCAATCTGCGCCGCCTGCTCCCCGACGAGATTCGCGAGCGTCTGAGCTTCGTGCTCCAGACCGAGGGGTTGGCGTTCGAGGCCACCGCGCTGCCCCTGATCGCCCGCGCCGCCGACGGCAGCATGCGCGATGCGCTCAGTCTGCTCGATCAGGCGATCGCCTTCGGCGGTGGTCGCGTGGTGGAGGATGAGGTGAGGACGATGCTCGGCACCGTCAGCGGCGATCTGGCCTTGGATCTGGTCGACGCACTGGTCGATGCGGACGCGGCGCGTCTGTTGACCGAGGTTGAGCGGGTTGCGGCCCTGACGCCCGATTTCGCCGAGCTGTTGCGCGAACTGCTCACCCTGCTGCATCGTCTGGCCCTGGTCCAGCAGGTGCCAGATCTGCTGCCGCCCGACGATCCAGATCGGGATCGGCTTGCAGGGTTGGCCGGTCGCGTGTCGCCGGAGGATCTTCAGCTCTATTATCAGGTCGCCTTGACCGGGCAGGCCGATCTTCCCTTGGCGCCCGATCCGAGAACCGGTTTCGAGATGGTTCTGTTGCGCGCCTTGGCCTTTCGTCCTTCGGATGCCGTTCAAGGGCAGGGTGCCGAGCTGGCGCCAGCGGTTTCGGTGCGCTCGTCGGCGCGCGGATCTGGCCCCTCGCCGTTGGCCGGCGCTCAATCGGCGGTTTCCGGCAAGGATTCAGGGACGACGCGCCGCGTTGCGGACCCGATGTCGCGTCAGATGGGGGTTCGCGAGACGTCTGGGTCGGTTGCCAAGCCGAGCGAGGCTTCGGCCGGCACTGGCTCCGATACGCCCAGTCTGGCATCGCCGGCCGACTGGCAGCAACTCGTGGGCCGTCTTTCTTTGGGCGGGATCTCGGGTCAGCTTGCGCACAATTGCGGATTCGTCGAGTGGGGGCAGGGGTGCCTGGTGTTGAGCCTGGATCCGGCTGCCGAGCATCTGCGGGTCGCCAGCGCCGAATCGCGGCTGCGCGAGGCGCTCGCGCGTCTTCTCGGCGCTCCCCTTAAGCTCGACATTCAGGTCGTGCGACCGCAGCAGGAGACGCTGGCCCAGCGCCGGGTGCGCGAGGCCGGGGAGCGCCAGCGCGCGGCGCTCCAGTCCATGGAGGGCGATTCCCATGCCGCGCAGCTGCGTGAGACATTCGAGGCCGAGTGGGTCCCTGGCAGTATCGTTCCGAATGTCTGAGCCGCTCGGCTTCTTTCCGCTGCGCGTCACCGTTATCCTCGATGGCGTATTTGGTGAACCGGTTTTCCATTTGCCTTGGCCGGAACGGCCGAGGTATTGCGGGCTTGACTGCCCGGATTTCTCACTCAGAGGTAGGTCGCTATGAAGGCAGGACTTGGTGGTTTGTTGAAGCAAGCCCAGAAGATGCAGGAAGAGATGCAGCAGGCGCAGGCGCGTCTGGCGCAGGAAGAGGTCGTGGGCGAGGCTGGCGGCGGCATGGTCAAGGTGACCATGAATGGTCAGCATCAGATGAAGCGGGTCGAAATCGATCCCTCGCTGATGGGTGACGACAAGGAGATGCTGGAGGACCTGATCGTGGCGGCGAGCAACGCGGCCGCCCAGCGTGTCGCCGAGAAGGCCAAGGAGAGCATGTCCGAGCTGACCTCTGGGCTGCCGCTGCCTCCCGGAATGAAGCTTCCGTTCTGATGTGCCGACTGATTCCGATACGCTGAATCATCCGCGTCATCGGATCGCCGTGGCGGAGCGCTCGCTTCTCAATCAATTGACTGGCGCCTTGCGTTGTCTGCCCGGTGTCGGTCCGAAATCCGCCCAGCGGATCGCCTTCCATCTGTTGGAGCGCGATCGCGAGGGTGGACTCCGGCTTGCGCGTGTCATGGCCGAGGCCATGGAGCGTATCGGTCGCTGCCGACGCTGCCGAACCTTGACCGAGCACGAGGTTTGCGCGATCTGCGCCAATGTGCAGCGCGATGCCTCCTTGGTCTGCGTGGTCGAACAACCCTCGCAGGTGGTGGCTATCGAGCAGGCCGCCGAGTATCGTGGTCTCTATTTCGTCCTGGGTGGACGCCTGTCCCCCCTGGATGGAATCGGTCCCGGCGAACTTGGACTGGATCTGCTGGAGACCCGGCTCAGGGACGAGTCGGTTGCTGAGCTGATCCTCGCGGTCAGTCCTACCGTCGAAGGGACGGTGACCGGGCAATTCATCGCCGATCGCGCCGCGAGCCATGGGGTTCGGGTTACCCGGATTGCTCAGGGCGTGCCTCTGGGCGGTGAGCTGGAATCCGTGGATGGTGGCACCCTGGCTCTGGCCTTCGCGGGGCGTCGCGATTTCTGAAGGGTCGCTTCTCTGGTCGAGCCTTCGCAACGATCATGTATTGATCCCAAAGACGCGTCGTGTATTTTATAAAGCGATGAATTTCAATGTGTTTTCGTGATCCGATGCTCGCCCGAAAGGGAAGGTCGCTCGCGGAGCGCATCGTTGCCTTTTAGCGTGACCTTTGCGTCTTTGCGGTTCCAAGTGCCGAATTCAGGTCGATTCATTTGGGAGCAGATCTATGGCAGATACCCTTTTTGCGAAGATCGCCTCGGGCGAGATCCCTGCCGATATCCTCTACGAGGATGAGCATCTCGTCGCCTTTCGCGATATCAGTCCCCAGGCGCCGACACACATTTTGGTGATCCCGCGCAAGCCGATTCCGACCCTCAACGATGCGGGGCCCGAGGATGCCGAACTCCTCGGCAAGTTGCTGTTGGCCGCCGCCAAGGTGGCCGAGCTGGCGGGAATCGCCGAGGCTGGCTATCGCACCGTCATCAATTGCAACGCGGCGGCGGGTCAGACGGTATTTCATCTGCACCTGCATGTGCTCGGCGGTCGTCCGATGCAGTGGCCTCCCGGCTGATCCTGTCGCTTCTTGCGGTGTAGCGGCGTGTGTGTTCATTTCGCGCGCCCGAACACTATGATGATGTGCGCACAAGGGTTAGGATTGGCGCGGTCGTCGCGCGGCCTTACGCCTGCGTTCCGCGCGCCCCTCGTTGCCCTGAGTCGACATGGGGTGCAGCCGAATCGATTCATCAGGAGGTCAGTGGCGATACTCGCCCGAGTCCACGAACATGGCAGTGAACCCACAAAAAACCGGATCAGACGCTCTTAGGTCTTTTGAGCTCAAGGCGGCGAGCTTTACCTTGCCGATCATTCGTTTACTCGATGACAACGTCGAGGCGGTCGCGGCCAGATTGGGCGCCAAGGTCGAAAAGGCCCCTGATTTCTTTCGCAATACGCCGGTCGTTATCGATCTCACCGCGCTTCTCTCAAACTCGGGAGCCGTCGAGCTCCCCTTGCTGGTCGGGCTCTTGCGCGGCTATGGCATGATTCCCTTCGGGGTGCGCGGGGGCAACAAGGAGCAGCACGCGGTGGCCGAGGCGTTGGAGTTGGCCGTGCTGCGTGAGTCCTATGTGCGACGCGACCGATCGCCCGAGGACCCAAAGGGCTCGGACGCGACCGAGACTGCGGTCGAGGTCGAGGTTCCTGCATCCTCGATGCCAACGAAGACGCTTACACCGGTTCGCCGTCCCAATCAGGGGTTCATGCTGGTGACGCGTCCGGTGCGCTCTGGACAGCGGGTCTATGCGGCTGGTGGTGATCTCACCGTCTCGGCGGCGGTCAGTTCTGGCGCCGAGTTGATGGCGGACGGCAATATTCATGTCTATGGTCCGTTGCGTGGACGCGCCCTGGCCGGCATGAACGGGAACACCGAGGCGCGCATCTTCTGTCAGGACCTGCAGGCGGAACTGGTTTCGATCGCCGGACACTACCGCGTCAGCGAAAACATTCCTATCGAACTGCGTGGTGTGCCGGTTCAGATCTTTCTGGATCAGAAGCTGCTGCGTATCGAAAAACTCTAACGATCTCCACAGCCGGGCAACGGAACAGATCCCTTTAAGGAGGGTGTGACTTTGGCGAGAATTATCGTGATTACCTCGGGTAAGGGTGGGGTCGGCAAGACGACTACATCCGCCGCCTTGGCCATGGGGTTGGCTCAACGAGGCAAACGTACGGTGGTCATCGACTTCGACGTGGGTCTCCGCAACCTGGATCTGATCATGGGTTGCGAGCGGCGAGTCGTCTACGATTTCATCAATGTCATCAATCAAGAAGCCAACCTGAATCAGGCGCTGATTCGTGACAAGCGCTGCGATCATCTCTATGTGCTACCGGCCTCGCAGACGCGTGATAAGGATGCGCTGACGAAGGAGGGTGTCGGGCGCGTGCTCGAAGAACTCGCGCAGAGCTATGATTTCATCGTTTGCGATTCGCCTGCTGGTATTGAGCATGGCGCGACCATGGCCATGTATTACGCCGACGATGCCATCGTCGTCACCAATCCGGAGGTCTCTTCGGTGCGGGACTCGGATCGGATGCTGGGCATTCTGTCGAGTCGTTCGCGTCGCGCAGAGAACAGCGATGAGCCGGTTCGCGAGTTCCTGCTCTTGACGCGTTACAACGCCGAGCGTGTCGAGATCGGCGAGATGCTGAGCGTCGAGGACGTCCAGGAGATCCTGTCGCTGAATCTGCTCGGGGTGATTCCCGAGTCGAAGGCCGTTTTGAACGCCTCCAATTCGGGCATTCCCGTGATCCTGGATCGGGAGAGCGATGCCGGGCAGGCCTATGGCGACGTGGTCTCGCGCTATCTGGGGGAAGAGGTCCCGCACCGCTTCATTCACACTGAGAAGAAGGGCTTTCTGAGCCGCATATTCAGAGGGTGATCTATGGGCTTGCTCGACTACTTCCGCTCCGCGCAGGCGAAGGGTTCCGCCGGCGTTGCCAAGGAACGACTGCAGATCCTGGTGGCGCACGATCGTGCAGTACGCGGTCGTCCCTCCTATCTACCCCAACTTCAACAGGAGATCCTCGCGGTCATTCGCAAGTATGTGGATGTGGACTTGGATGCGGTATCGGTGAATTACGAGCAAGAGGACGAGCGCGAGGTGCTGGAGCTCAACATAGTGATTCCGGACGCACCTCACGCGTCTCACGCACCTTAGGCAGGGGGCTGATGCGATCCAGGCGAGGCCGTGTGGATCTGTATCCGCCTCCGCTCGATTTAGGGGCCGAGCAGAAGCCGTTCCAAGATCCTTCGATAGATGGCTGAGAGCTGATCGAGTTCCTCCACTCCGACCCATTCGTCGATCTGGTGGATACTGGCGTTGAGTGGCCCGAGTTCGAGCACTTGAGCCCCGGTGGGCGCGATGAAGCGACCGTCGGAGGTGCCTCCACTGGTTGAGAGCTGAGTCTCGATGCCACAGGTCTCGATGATGGCCGCTCGGCTGGCTTCGACTAACTCGCCGGCCGGCGTCAGGAAGGGGTGCCCGGACAGTCGCCATTGCAGCTCATAGCGGAATCCGCCGGCATCCAGGATGTTATGGATGCGTGATTTGATGGCGTCCGGGGTCAGCTCGGTGGAAAAGCGTAGGTTGAACTGTGCCTCCAGCACGCCCGGGATGACGTTTTCCGCCCCGGTTCCCATGTTCAGATTGGCGATCTGGAAGCTGGTCGGCGGGAAATGGTCGTTGCCGGTGTCCCAGGTCTCAATGCACAGCGCCCGCAGTGCGTCGGCGCAGGCATGAAACGGGTTTTCGGCCAACTGTGGGTAGGCCACATGTCCCTGCTTGCCATACACTCTGAGAAAGCCCGATAGGCTGCCGCGCCGGCCGTTCTTGATGGTGTCGCCTAGGCGCTCGCGGCATGAGGGCTCGCCCACCAGAGTGTAGTCGATCTTCTCTCCGCGCTGCTCCAAGCGTTCCACCACCTTGACCGTGCCATCGGTGGCCGGTCCTTCCTCGTCGCTGGTGATGAGAAAGGCGATCGAGCCTAAGTGATCCGGATACGCGGCGACGAAATCCTCGGTCGCCGTGATCATCGCGGCCAACGATCCCTTCATGTCCGCCGCGCCGCGACCATAGAGACGGCCGTCGCGCACGGTGGGATCGAAGGGCGCGGAGGTCCATTGATCGAGCGGCCCTGACGGCACCACGTCCGTATGTCCGGCAAAACAGACGAGTGGCCCGGTATCGCCACGTCGCGCCCAGAGGTTGCTGACTTCGCCAAAGGGCATGGGCTCGATTTGGAAGCCGATCGCTGCGAGGCGCTCGGCCATCAGGTCCTGGCATCCGGCATCGGCGGGCGTGACCGAATCGCGTGAGATCAGATCGCAGGCCAGCGAGAGGGTGGGGGACATCAGCGCAGCAGTTCCTCGTATTGGGTCTCGGAGAATCCCAGATGGCGGGTTTCTCCGGTGTCGAGCAGCGGACGGCGGATGATCGACGGCTGCTCCAGCATCAGCTGGATCGCCGTCGTCTCGTCGATCCCCTCGCGTACCGCATCCGGCAGCCGGCGCCAGGTGGTGCCCCGCCGGTTCAGCAAGGCATCCCAGCCCAGCTCATCGACCCAGGCGCGCAGGCGCGACTCATTCAGTCCCTGTTTCTTGTAGTCGTGGAACTGGTAATCGATGCCTCGGGCGTTGAGCCAGGCACGCGCCTTTTTGACCGTGTCGCAGTTGGGGATGCCGTAGAGGGTGAACATCAGATGTCGCGCAGCAACTCGTTGATGCCGACCTTGCCCAGCGTCTTGGCGTCGACCTGCTTGATGATGACCGCGCAGTAGAGGCTGTGCGTTCCGTCCTTGGCTGGCAGGTTGCCGGGCACGACCACGGCGCCGGGCGGAACCTTGCCGTAGAGGATCTCGCCGGTCTCGCGGTTGTAGATCTTGGTGCTCTGACCGATGTAGACGCCCATCGAGATGACCGCGCCCTCGCCGACGATCACGCCCTCGACGATCTCCGAGCGTGCGCCGATGAAGCAGTTGTCCTCGATGATCGTCGGCGCGGCCTGGACCGGTTCCAGCACGCCGCCGATGCCGACGCCGCCGGAGAGATGGACGTTCTTGCCGATCTGGGCGCAGGAGCCGACGGTCGCCCAGGTGTCGACCATGGTGCCCGAATCCACATAGGCGCCGATGTTGACGTAGGAGGGCATGAGCACGCAGCTCGGGGCGATGTAGGAGCCCTTGCGCGCGGTCGCGGGCGGCACCACGCGCACGCCGCTGTCGCGGAACTCGCGCGAGTTGGTGTCGGCGTACTTGGAGGGCACCTTGTCGTAATAGTTGGTGAAGCCGCCCTTCATGAACCAGTTGTCCTCGATTCGGAAGGAGAGCAGCACCGCCTTCTTCAGCCACTCGTTGACGACCCACTCGCCGTCACGCTTCTCGGCGACGCGCAGTTCGCCGCTGTCGAGGCGCTCGATGGTGTCCTGAACGGCATCGCGAACGCGGGTCTCGACGCTGCGGGGGGTGATCTCGGCGCGGCGTTCGAAGGCATCGAGGATGATGGATTGCTGGTCTGTCATGTTGGGATCTGTCCTGTCTAGCGATCTTCTGAATTTTTCGGGGCCCTATTGTAGGGCTAGAGACGTTCGATGAAAGCTCGGATGCGTCTGGCGGCGTCGACGCACTCGTCGAGCTCGGGCACCAGAGCGATCCGCACCCGGTTTTCGCCCGGATCCTGGCTGTCGACGCGGCGCGACAGGAAGCTGCCGGGCAGGACGGTGACGTTCTCCTCGGCGAAAAGCCGGCGGGCGAACTCGGTGTCCGGAATCGGGGTCTCGGGCCAGAGGAAGAAGCTGGCCTCCGGCGGCGTCAGCGACATCACATCGCCCAGGATCTCGGTGACGGCGGCGATCTTCTCGCGATAGAGACGGCGATTCTCCACCACGTGCGCTTCGTCGCTCCAGGCCGCCAGGCTCGCGCTCTGCACCGGCAGGGACATGGCGCAGCCGTGATAGGTGCGATAGGAGAGAAAGCCCTGAATGAGCGCCGCGTCGCCCGCGACAAATCCCGAGCGCAATCCGGGTGCGTTCGAGCGCTTGGAGAGACTGTTGAAGATGATGCAGCGGCTGAAGCTGTCGTTGCCCATCGCGGCCGAGGCCTGGAGCAGTCCAGTCGGTGGGGCTGATTCGTCCAGATAGATGTCGCCATAGCACTCGTCCGAGGCGATGACGAAATCGTGCCGATGGGCCAGCTCGATCAGCCGGGTCAGGGTGTTCCGGTCGAAGACCGCGCCTGTGGGGTTGCCTGGAGAGCAGACGTAGAGTAGCTGGCAACGGTCCCATGTGGCCGAATCGATGGCCTCGAAATCCGGGATGAAGCCGTTCGCCGCCTCGCAGGCCAGATAGCGCGGTTCGGCCCCTGCCAGCAGGGCGGCGCCCTCGTAGATCTGATAGCAGGGGTTCGGCATCAGCACCAGCGGATCGCGCGAGCGGTCGACGACCGCCTGGGCGAAGGCGAACAGCGCCTCGCGCGATCCGTTGACGGGAAGCACTTGGCGCTCTGGGTCGACCGAGAGATCGACGCCCTGGAAGCGACGTTTGAGCCAACCGGCGATCGTCTCGCGCAGCTCGGCCGTTCCGCGTGTCGTCGGATAGGACGAGAGCCGGTGCAGATGCGCGATGAGCGCATCAGCGATCAAGCTTGGTGTCGGATGCTTGGGCTCGCCGATCTGCAGCCCGATCGGGTCCAGATTGCGTGGCGGATCGATCCCCTGTTTGAGCGTGGCGAGTTTTTCGAACGGATAGGCTTGGAGTCGCCCGAGGTCTGGGTTCATGGTGTCGTCGATGTGCGGTGGGGCGCCCTTGCTTCAGCGAAGCAGAGTAGCGAGGCGGATAAACCGCAAAGTATACGACCACCCAGCCTCTCGGGGGGAATGCCAAGCCTACGTATCCTTCACTCAGGAATGAAGCGGTGCAGGGATGGTTCGATCTGGCGCGCGAAATCGGACAGGACCGCATCCTTCTCTTTTAGGTCCTCGCCAAGTGGCGCCTCGATCGTAAGCCTGACCAGCGCTCCGTCCGTGCGATTCCGCGTGAGCGCATCCCAGAACAGATACCACTTCACCAGATACTCGTTCGTCATCACCCGTCCGCGCTGCTGGAACCAGTAATAGACCAACAGCCGTTCATCGCCCATCTGAATTAGAGAGCGGTTGACCCGCAAGGGTTGAGTGCCAACCTCCGCGCCGGACACTTCTCGCTGGGAAAAATCCTGGATACGCCAACCGCCCCCCGGTAGACAGCTCTTGGGGGAATGTACAGAAGCACCTTTACGCTGTGATCCGTAATAGGCGACGTAGAGATTGATTGAATCGCCTGCGGTGTCGCGATAATCGGCCAGCAGATAGTCGTCGAACTTTAGGGCGTCGATATAGATCTGGTCCAACTGGCTACGCCGGCCATGCCAGTCTCCGACATCGTTAGGAAAGAAAACGAACTCTGTTCGCTGTGGGTGGATTTCATCGCGTTCTGGTAGAACAAGTGAAACTGCCGCGACCACGACGAGCATTGGCAGTACGGCATAGAATGACCATGGCAGACGGCGATGGGCGATTTTTGCGGACTTCGGAATCGGCTCAGGGCCATCGATCGCAAATGCGTCACTGAAAGACGTACGATCGGTACCGATCTTGGCAAGCAGCCACATCTCAGCGACGAGCAATGCCGCGCACGCCATGAAGACAATCCAGCCCTCAAAGTCGTGCAGGAAACCTTCGGCCATACCGATACCTTGGTAATGCACCAGAATTCCGATTACGCCGATCCGAAAGCTATTCATCAGTACCGTGATTGGAAGGGTCGAAAGAAATAGCAGCGTCTTTTTCCAAGCGGTTCCTCTGAAGAACACTGCCGCAATAAATCCAAGTGCTGATAGCGGGAATAGGTAGCGTAACCCGCTGCAAGCCTCGACGACCTGTAGTTGATAGTTGCCAAGGTCGATAACATTGCCTTCGAGAAAAACTGGAATGCTGAAAAGTCTAATTAATAAAACGCCGATTTGCGATGAAAATAGTTGAAGCTGAGATGAAAGGCTGTTGTAAATAAAGCCAGGAAGCGGGATCGTGAAAAATAGTAAAATATAAGCAGGAATAATGATTCTGAATGCCTTCAATCCCATTGTTGAGAGGATAAGGCCGCCGAAGGTTACAAGAAAGCCGTATTGAATTACGGTGTAAAGTGACCCTAGTTCGCCGGCGATGTAGAGGAAAAGTCCGAGCGTGGCTGTCGATATTCCAATCCTGCTCGGTTGAAATGGTGTTTGCGCGAGCAAAGATGATCTTTGCCAGATCAGAACGGCTGAAACGAGTGGGAGCATATAGCTGTGGCTGTATTCCTCACTTTCCCATGAGGTAAGCATGTACGTCAGTCCGTTGAAAAATATAAGTAATATCAGGGATGCTGCTATAGCGATCAGACTGAGCTGCCAAATCGGTGGTATTGAGCTGATGATCTGCGATGATGCGATCTTGCTTTTACTCTTGGTTGATGGGCGAGTGATGCGTCTATTTGCCACAAGTCTGCTCTCCTTGAGTTTGGTTGGTTTTGTCTTTTTGTCTTGATGTGGCATAGAGCGAACAGCCATTTCTGAAGCATGATGATTGGCTGTTTTTATGTTTTTTCGCGAGTGGGTCGTAATTTTACTGGTTTTTAGTTCATTGAATTTTGGTTGATTTTTGAGTGGTGCATTGAGCGGCTGGTCTTTGCGTATTCGAAAGCCCTCCACAAAAACAAGGTCATTATGAGTTCACCTGCTGCAAGAGCATAAATGCTGCCAAGTATGCCGTAGAAGTGGATGTAGGCACCTGTAATGCTCAGGACGGTAAGGGTGCTCCAAAAATTGGCGAAAGTGATGCGTTTGAATTCGACGGATGCTTGCATCAAGATGCTTATGCTGATTCTCACTGAAGTCAAGAGGCTTACGGATGCCCAGGCCAAGATAAAAAGCGAGGCGTTAGTGTATTTTTCACCAAGCATCGCTGTAGTGAGTGTGTCACGCCAAGTCCAAGCGGTGGCTGAATATCCGATAGTTACAAAGGCCATGGAAAACAAGAAGTAGAGTGATTGTGTTTCCATTTCCTGTAAGCGACCTTCGCTACGAAGCTTAGCCAATCGTGGCATCATGGCGCTACTTAATCCGGTAGTCAACAATCCTAGAGGTGCGAGAAGAAGTCGGGCGGCATTCGCTTCGGCTAGGCCGGCGAGTCCTCCTAGCCAGCTAAGAAAAAATGCATAGCTTTGTCCTTGCGTCCAATTGATTGTGGCGCCAGTGAGTGCCCACCTCCCCTGGGTCCAACACTCGAGAAATGCCTTGCGAGTCCCATAGTGAATGGGCTCCCTATGGATGCCTGACCATGCGAGGGCGGCGGATCCGCTCAATGCCCCGGCTAGTCCTGTACCTATAATGGCCCATACATGCATGTCACCCTTATCCGTTATAGCCGCGAAGGCGAGTATCAGAAGGGTTGCCGTAAGAGCCAGCGCGTCAACGGCAAAAGCCCGATAGGCTTTGAATTCGAGATAATGATAACGGCGAAAAAAATCCTGCAACAAAATGCCGGGTATTGCTATAGTTAAGGCGATAGCGAACGGGTAATCTATACTTTTAGAAAAAGAGAAATCAGTGCTTTTGTAAATTGCTGTTGCGATGAGCAAGCATATAGTGGCTCCAAATATTACCTGAGAGCGTAGCAATGCCATGCAATAGCTGCGCTGATCTGCCTGGGTCTTTTGGTTATGAGCCATTACTGTCATCGGGACTGTGAATAGCGCTGAATTGATGCTGGTAACGAGGTTGAGTAAACCAAATCCAATGATATAAAGGCCATAGTCCTCTTTGCTGGAAAGCCGGATCAATGCCATTCCGATGGCTAAGTTGCCGAAGCTGATCAACGCTTGATCTGCAAGCCCAAAAAAAGCTTGCCCATGAGTCCCTGCTACTAGGCGCATTACATATCTCATTTGGCCATGTTTTTGACATGGAGCATGGTGTTACACATAATGCAAACTCATGGAGTTTTGAACCTGCAGAGCGAGGGCAAGGCTTGCGGTGCGTTGGAGTCTAACCCATCCCATTACACACAAGCCCCGTTGCCGAGGCCTTTGCGTTCAACCGACACCGTAACTTGTTGATCTTGCATGCCTAGACTTGGCTTCCGGTGCCCTGTCGCCGCTTCTCTAAAATATTGTTTATAAAGTAATTTTAGACTTATGTGTAATTGGATAAGTTTAACCCATATATTGCCGGTCTTGGGGGGCGAGGGTGGCTGCCATGAGGGCATGGTATCGAGTGATGGCGGTTCTTCGGGGGGCATCTGGCGCTGGATGACGCAGTAGGCAGTTTTTCATTCAGCCTCGTCGAAAACAGCATGGCAAGGCATATCGAGATAGGTGCGCCTGAGGTAGATGAGCAGCAAGGCGTGCAAGCGATGATCATGTAGAAGGTGATGGCGGGCTCCAGGTGTTACGTCCCGTGTGATTATCTGCCTCGACGGAGCTATCCTGTGTTCCGAGCCCGCGAGGTGCTAGAGCACTTGAGCCATAAAGTAGCCACGCGCGGAAATCACAGTGATCCTGCTGACAGCCGACCGAAAGCCTGATTGCCGATGAACATCCGCCTGCACAAGAACGCCCGCACGACCCCAGCGATTCGTCGTGAACTGCAAGCCTCGACGTTGCCGAACACGGTCCTCGCCGCCCAGTACAACCTCTCGGTCCAGACGGTGAAGAAGTGGCGGCGACGCACGGTGGTCGAAGATGCTTCGCACCGCCCACACCGACTCTCGACGACGCTCTCGCCCGAGCAGGAAGTCCTCGTGGTGACCCTGCGTGAAACCCTCTTGCTGCCGCTCGACGATCTGTTGGCGGTTACCCGCGAATTCATCCACCCCGAGGCCTCGCGTTCAGCGCTCGATCGCTGCCTGCGGCGCCACGGGGTCTCCAACCTCAAGGCCCTGATTCCGCAGGAGGCGGACACCGCGAAGCGTCTGGTGAAGACCTTCAAGGACTATGCCCCAGGCTTCGTCCACGTCGACGTCAAATATCTGCCCCAGATGTCCGATGAAGACCGCCGAAAATACCTCTTCGCGGCGATCGACCGTGCCACCCGCTGGGTCTACGTCGAGATCCTCGACGAGACAAGTCAGCCGCTTCGGCCAGTGGCTTTCTCGAGCGCCTGATCGCGAAGGCGCCGTTCGCCCTCTCCAAGATCCTCACCGACAACGGTAAGGAGTTCACCGACCGCTTCTGCGCCACAGGCGAGCGCGCGCCGACGGGACAGCATCGCTTCGATCAGGTCTGCGCCCAGCACGCCATCGAGCATCGTCTGACCAAACCCAGAACCCCGCAGACCAATGGTATGGTCGAACGCTTCAACGGGCGTATCGCCGAGGTGCTGGCCACGACACGCTTCGACTCCTCCCAGAGTCTGGAGCACACCATCACCCGCTACGTCCAGGTCTACAGCCAGCACATTCCGCAAAAAGCACTCGGGCATATCGCCCCGATTCAAGCCCTCAAGGACTGGGCTGAGAAACGCCCCGAGTTATTCAAAAAGCGGGTATATAATCTTCGGGGATTTGACACTAATTGTAATGTCCGGATGTCACATTAGATGGCTATAACCCTGCTTCGGACAATAAATCAGTGTTTCCCTAAAAGTCGGATTATTCACTGGCCGATGTCTTTACCCTAAGCTCGGGTGGTTGGATCGATGCGCCCTTGTATTCGAATGCCCCAATATCTGGAGTGTCAATAATGGCATTGCCAAGATAATCGGATTTTAGACCAACATCTGCTCCAGCGTTTATGGCTGGGGAGCCGGCTAGAAGGGTATAATCTTTCGGGTTTGAATACGAGCCGCTAGCGTTTAGTGCCTTTGGATCAGCAACGATGTTGCTTTCGCTCATGGTGAAGTACAAGTCATTGTCTGTGTTTTTAAAAAGAAGGTTGTCTTCAAAGATAAGTTTTGATGCAGTTCCACCTTTGGACACTGCTGCTTGGCATCGTGTGATAATGTTGTTTTTGAATGCGCGGCTATATTCTTTGCCTGATAGGTTGAATCCTATTACGCCTGGTGCCCCTCCACAATCCACAGTGTTGTTGTAGAAATATTGGCCGGAACTATTGTCTGCTGAAATCACGGCGTTGCCGTAGGGGTTGATGATTATGTTGTTGTTTATTTGGACGTTGTTGCCGCTGACCGCTAATGCAGTCCAGCCGCCGGAGATATAATTTCCGCTGATGATCGCCTCGTCGCTTTGGATGTTCGCTGTCATTGATATGCCATGAGTCTGATCTTGGGCTGTGCTCATTAGTAGTTGATTGTTCATGATGCGAGCATTCGGAGATTCCACGCTCACGATCAAGGCTTGTTTCGCTTCTGTATTTGAGTGGTCGAATATATTATTATGGACATATAGGTTCGGGGCTCTTGCAACTTGTGTGCAGTCGCCTGTTACCAGCCCGTTTGTCGCGACATGATGAACGTAGTTGTTGCTGATCTCTGTATTTTCAGCTTTCCCTAGCCAAATACCATCGGCTGGAATATTGTAGATTTCATTTCCATCAATCAGGCAGTTATTGCAGGCGCCCCAAATTCCATCGGCTTCTGTCTTGTCGTTAAGATGGGCTGCGTCGTGCAGTTTTATTTTTGAAACAGTGATGTTCGAAACTTCTTCTTGAGTGCCCGTTGAGCCGAGTCGTAGTAGAAAGCGGTTATAGAGCGGCTCGCTGTCTACGCCGAAAACCTCCATGTTTTTGATTGTGATATATGAGCTTCCTTTGTCAATATAGATGCCAAATTGCCTTCCTGATGCGTTTAGGGAGGCTTGCGCCAAATCGCCTTCTTCGGAACAGTCTCCATCAACGACTGTCGGATTGCCTTCGGATCCGGATACGCCAAATAAAAATAGGAAGCTCGAAGTGCTCGCGTCAGCAGAGTTAAAAGACCCGCAGACCTTAAGTGTGTCTCCGCTATTAACAGAGATTGCCGCGAAGCCTGAAAATGCATTGCTGTAGGACGAGCCGTTTCCAGAGCCGTAGGGCCCCCCGGCTTTAGGGCGAACATATTTCGTCGCAGCATTTGCCGCTACGCTAGCTCCGAGGCATAAAATAGACATCGTCCACGCGGCGAGAAGTTTTCGTTTATATGCGGGGCGCGTTTTTTTATGGGATTTCCTGTTGCGCAAGATACTCAAAGAAACAAATAATTGAGTAAGCCAATTTTGCTCTCCGTCGATTCTTTTGTTCATCTCTATGAATACCCTATCGTGTCGCCTGGTGGGGCGGTGCTGTCATGATGTATTCGAGTCAATGAGGGAATCACTCGCTGTCTGCGACCAGTGAAGCCAGGCTGGGCTTGGCTTTCATCTCTTCTCCGTTGCGGGAGGTGTTTGGGCTCGTGACAAGGCTGGCGTGAGTCCTCGGTGTCGTTTAGACTAGAATACATGTATCTCTTTCTTGAAACTGTGAATGGACCAACAAAATCCAGGGCATGGATATCAACTAAAAGGCGAGCGGGAACGGAACTCGTTACGGATGACCGCTAGAACAAACGTCGGTGCCGATATCAGGGTACGGCGCCACAGGCGGTTCGGTTCGAGCGCTAGCCGGTAGGCCCACTCAAAGCCTAGGTTGCTGACCCAGTCGGGTGCCCTCGCCTTGGTCTCCGCGAAAAAATCGAACACGGCCCCAATGGATCCGATGACGGGAGCCTTTAGGTTTTTCCGATTGCTTTGAGCCCATTTCTCTTGTCTGGGCGCGGTCATCCCGATCCATAGTACGTCCGGTCGGGCGGTATTGATCTGCGCTAGCATTCGGCTGTTTTCTTCGTCCGTCCAGCTTCTAAATGGGGGCGCCAATGAGCCGCACAGGGTTAGGCGCGGAAAATCGGTTGCGAAGCGCCGGCCTATCGTCTCCAGGGTTTCCGGCGATGATCCAAAAAAAAAGACACGTCCTTCGCCTGAATCGTTCAGCCGTGTCATCAGCGCGCGAAAGTAGTCATCGCCTGTGATGCGTGGTCCTACGTTGATGCGGGCGATGCGAGCCATCAGGCATAGACCCGCGCCATCGGCGACGACTTGATCTGCGTTTTGAAGGGCCTCCCGAAATGTATCGTCTTTCTGCGCGACCATGACCGAATGCGGATTTGCGCAAGCAAAAACAACGCTAGGTCTTGTCCCGTGAATGGCCTCAAGGGATTCATCGATCAGTGCGCCCAGGGGGCGCTCGGAAATGGGGATGGAGAGAATTTCGCCCATAAGCTCTTTATCTTTTTGGCTTTACAGGGTTTTTGATGATCGCGGGACTTGGCTTGTGATCTCATCGTGCCTAATCGCCCAGACGCTCCCCCACCAGGGGGAGCGTCTGGGGGAGGGGCTGAGCGATTACCATGGTGCCTTTCGATCGAGCGGCGCATATTTCTTTGCAAACACCAGCATGAACATCTGTAGCCAGTGCTCAAGAATCAAGTCTGCGGCGACTGATCGATGCATAGATGGATCGGAGCTGCCCGAGATTTCTGTGAGCTGTGTACCGAGTGTCGAACAGGTTTCGGATCTGGTCTCTCGTCTTTGGATTGCTAGAGGCATTTGCCGAAGCTTGACGCACTGCTGAGATCAGCGAGTCGGAGACGTCGGGCGTAAAGGTTACGCATCCAGGAACGTTGCTGACGATTTCTTCTAGGCTCCCAATCGACGAGGCGACGACAGGGGTGCCGCACGCGAACGCCTCCAATAGGATCATTGGAAACCCTTCATACCACCGCGATGGCATGATCAAGAGACTTGCGCCTCCAATCAGTCGCAAGACGTCTTGGTAATGTTGAAATCCTAGAAATTCGACGGGTAGGTCGTGCAGGCGTGACTGCTGTTGAAGCTCGGCGCGCAACTCTCCGTCACCAGCCACCTTCAATCTCAAGTCGCGCAGCCCTTTCCAGGCCGTTAACAGCAGGTCTACCCCTTTCTCGCGTGTCAGTCTACCGACGAACAGTGCGTAACCGCCATTCCCTGTGCCTTGATCCGGTGGTTTCGCCAGAAAATTGGGTTTGACCACGATCTTGTGTTCGGGAATACCGCCTTTGACAAGGCAGGTCCTCTGAAATTGAGTCAAGGCGATATAGCGGTCCACGTTGTTTCGGTAAGAACCGACAAGCCGATTGAATTGCAGGGTAAGGGCAAGCGAGAAGGTTGCCGCGAAGGACTGTCGGTAGCAGCGATGGATCAGTGCTGGGAGCAGTGTTGTGCCGACGCAGTCCTCGCAAGGGCGGTCATTGCGCATCAATAAGGCGCCGGGGCAGATCAGACGAAAGTTGTGCAGCGTCTGAACGACGGGCACGCTATGTTTGCGGCAGACGGCGTACACGCTCGGCGACATCTGAGGAAAGGTGTTGTGGAAATGGGCAACATCCGGGCGCGTTGTTTCGATCAACTCCGACAGGCGGCGCGCCGCATCGAAAGACCATACCGTTGATAGTCCGATCTTGAGCCGCGAGGCGATGTCCTCGATCTCGATGTCGTCGTTGTGCAGCTCAAATGGAATCACTTCAATGCCGCTGGACTCCAGAAGGTTACGCTCATTGCGGTACATCACATCCTCTCCGCTGGGGGCTGAGGTGCGATAGAAACAATGTCCTAGAAGCACGCGCATGAAGTCGGATTCCCAGGGGTAGATTCGGAGCGAACGGTTTGGTCCGGTGGGGTGTCATCCAACTGTCCGGCTGCGATGTTGTCGCGTAAACAGCGTGTAATGCCGGTCGCATAGTGTGCGACCATGCGTTCCAGGGTCAGCGTTCGGCCGCTTTCCAGGCAGGCGCTCCGCACGTTGGCAGAACGCTCGCCACCCTCCAGAAACGCGCAGACCGCAGCCGCGTAGACAGTTACGTCAGGGGGCGTCATGTAACCGTTTTCGCCTGGCTTGAGATAGGCGATCTCCGGGCTATGAGGGGAATCATCCAGGGTGAACAGCGGTAGGCCGGTGGCGAAGCTGTCGATGATCACCAGTCCCACCAAGCCCGGCATCAGGAATGCCTGGCCGAGTCTGTAGTAAATGGCCCGATCCGCTCCGAAGAGGGGGCCGAGGTAACGCAACCAGGGATGCGTCCGGGCGGCTCTGTCGATCCGTTCCCGCTCGGGGCCGTCGCCGATGATCAGCAGCCGGAAATCCGGCAGACGGGCATGGATTGCCGCTCCGGCCTGGATCAAGAAGTCGAGCCGCTTATCGGGATAGAGTCCGCCGCTGTACAGGCAGATTCGGTCGTTAGGCCTGAGTTCCAAACGGCGTCGTGCCGTTGCCTGCTCGGCAGGGGTCACGGCAGCCAAATCCCGGCGTAGCGTCCCCGTATCCAGGGTGTTGTTGACGATGGTGATTCGCTCTGGTGGGAAGCCCGCTTCACGCACCAAGCGGGCGCTGAGCCTTGTGTAGGCGAACCACCAGTCGACTCGGGTAATGAGCCTGCGTTTGATTTGCTCCGAGAGTGAGTCGGGGTGAGCCGCTTGGCGGTTGCTGCCGTGTCCCCAGAAGGCGACTAGTGGGCGAGCGCGCAAGGCCCGACGTAGCATCAGCCAATGATTCAGCAACAGTGCGTTGGCTTGCTCGATGATGACGAGATCAGCGTCCTCGATCAGGTTCAGGCAGGGCTGCCAGACTGGCTTGACCGGTCCGAGCGGCAGATAGCGGTTCTGTACGCGAATGGCCCAAGGCGCGATCAGATCCACTGTTCGCGGGATCTGTCCGGGGAGTTCCTGGCCGTAAGCCAGGCGCATATCGATGTTTTCGTCGAGCAAGCGAAGACGTAATTCACTGAAAAACGCAACACGGTAATGGGGGAGAACACGCTGAACGATGACGACCTTCCGCATGGGGAAATGGCTCAGGGAAATGAAGGTGTCGGCAGGGGCGGTGGCCATGGTGGCAGTGCGGGTGCTCAGCCTGCGATATAGGGGTTTTCGGGAAGTCGGATCAGGTCGTATCCCGCATCGGTCAGGCTGGTTGCCAGCGGTTCGGCAGGTACCTCCTTGAAAAGAATGGCGGCCAGCAGTCCATGTTCGCCAATGCCAACTCGGCAGAGCGCGTCCTGAATGCCGATCATCGATTTCACCCGGCGCTGAATGGGGCCGCGAGTGGTGAGTCGCTCATACTCCGCACCCTTGAAATAAGCGCTATTGAAGCCCTTGAAGGCGACCATTCGGAGATTGATGCCAAGGGCGACCTTCTCCATCTCACGGCGTGAAATGCTGTAGACGTAATTCCCCGAGTCCTCGAAATTGTGCTTCGCGGCGGGGCGCCCCAGGAGTTGCTTGACGGTATTCTTTAAAGCCGCGAAAAACGCGCTCGTGGGTTTGGCGCCAACATACAGATCCTGTGGTTCTAGTAGACAAACCGCTTTTTTGGTAACCCTCAGCATCTCGTAAAGTGCCAACATGGGGCGTGGGAAATGATGGTAGGCCTCCTTGCAGAAGACATAATCGAAGCTCGCGTCGTCAAAGGACAGGGCCTCTGCGTTTTCCACGGCATAGTCCCGAATGAGTCCACGCTCTTGCGCCTCTTTCAGCAGCGTTTCGGAGATATCGGTCGCCAGGGCGTGACCGTCATGCTCCAGAATGTACGTGGCGTCCTTGCCAAAGCGTCCGTCGCCCACGGTCAGCCAAGCGGCTTCGGGATCCTGGGTGAGAATAGGGTCCAGCGCGCCATAGAGCCGCTCGTGTAGCCAGGCATCGACGGTATCGCGTGCGAGCCAAGTCTGCGCGTGTTCCGCCAGGGTTCCTCCGGCTGCGTGCTCGCGGAAATGGTCGGCATGCCGTTCGTAACTCTTGTCCTGAAATGACGAGTTGTTGCTCATGGGTGTCTGTGTGATCGGGTTGGGCGTCGATGGCTAGGTTCAAGCTGCCGTGGGATGGTGCGGTGGGACGCCGTGTCGGTGGTGGATGATTGGACCACCCGGCGATAGATGAGATCGAAGTACAGCAGCAGGATCAGCATCCATATTGGGTGCGTGTCGCGCGCAAGCGATGCCTCGGCGATGTTGTGGAGCAGAACCGCAGCGATCAGTGCCAAATAACAGACGGCTGCTCGATAATCCGTTTTGCGAAAGCGCCAAGCGGCGAGGCTGACCTGAGCCATCAATGCCAGGGTCAGGAATGCGCCAGCTACCCCGCTTCTAACCAGCAGGTCCAAATAGCCGCTATGGAATTGTCCGGCGGCGGAGGTCACATGATGCAATGCCTTCAGCACGGACAGGTTGGAGTCGAAGCTCCAGCCGAACCAGGGGCGTTGATTGATCAGCTCCAAGGCAACGGCCCAGAGTTCGGTGCGGCCGGTCAGGTTTGTGCTGCGGCCCAGGGCGTGCAGAAATCCTGCGTAACTCAACAGCTCAGGTTTCAGTACCAGCACCCAAAGTACCAGCAGCAGTGCCAGGCCTAATATGGCCGCGAGGCGGACCACTCGTTTGCTCGTGCTTGCGTTTTGCAATGGGGCGAACGTGAATATCAGACCTGAAAGCAACAGCGCTGCGAGCAGCGATGTTTTGCTGCCGGTGCCGATGAGGGTCAGCCAGCTTAGGGGCAAGAGCGCCCAGCGCACCAAGCGGGCCTTGGGATGTGAGGAGGTCTGGAGCACCGTCATGGCGAGCCAAATTTCGCAGAGAGCGGCAACCGCCAGTGAATTGGCATTGCCCAGTACACCGATCCACCGACCGTCGAATCCGATGCTGAGACCCGGTAACGTAAGGCAGACTGCCGCTGAAACGAGGAGGGCCGGACTGTTCAAGAGTGCGAGCCAGGTGTAGAGCGCAGACAGCCGAGCATTGAAATAGCGAACGGCCGCGATAGACACCAGCATCATGCCGACCATGTGACCGAAATTGATGATGACTTTTTCGGGGTAGTGGGACCAGAGTGCGGACGCGAGTGCAAGTCCAAGCAAGAGCGCGTAGGGAAGGCTCTGGAAGAGGATTTTGAATCCTGTGTCGGCATGCCGGAGAAACAGGTAAAGGGCGAGTAGGTAGGCTGGGCCGCGAAGCAGGGTGATCGTATAGTCGTAACCGGATGCCGCTTGAGCAGCGGCAGACGCGGCGTTTGCCAGGGCGTATTCGTCCACCTCTTGCAATTGCCAAGACAGAGGCATGCGAAGGGTCAGCTGAGGCGCCACCACGAACAGCACCAATGGCATGAGGTAGACGAAGCCAACCTTGGTGGTGTTATCGGCGCGGGAGGGTGAGGCGGCGAGCGCTTGGGCGGGGGCTCCGGTGCCATTATTCGATAGCATGCCCCGGCCTTTTATCGCGCGATATGTAGTGCATATTGGTAATGCTCCATCATAAGTAAGGCTCGGGATTGCCAGGAGAGTTCGGCAGCTCGTGCGATGGCTCCAGCCGAGAGCCGCTCTACCAGCCCCGGCTCGTGTGCTAGACGTAGGATGGCGGCAGTGAAGCCGGCAATGCTGATCTCAGGGTTGCGCAAAGGCACCGTGAGGGCACATTCGTCATTGACGGTAGTACCGAATCCGCAAGCATCGTGACAAACAATCGGTAGCCCGCTTTGCAGGGCTTCTAGGATCACCGCTGGCGTTCCCTCTTGTAAGCTGGTGAAGAGCAGGGCATCACTATCCGCCATGATATCCAGAGCCTTGGCGTGTTCGACCATGCCGTGCCAACGGCAGTGCGAGGCGATGCCTAGATGCTGCGCAAGCTCTTTCCAAGTCGTTTCGGTCATCCCGGATCCGACAATGTCAAGCTGAATATTGGCGCCTGCAGCTAGAGCCCTCTGCATCGCTTTCAGCCCCAGTGGCAAGGCTTTGCGACCAACAAATAAGCCGCACCAAACTAGCTTTAGGGGTGTTTGGGTGGAGCGGGACGGGCGTGCAGTGGTCAGTTGTGAGGTTGTGCCTTGCTCGTTTAAAAGTACCGATTCGAGGCCGTGAGTGCGCCGCAGCGCCGTTTGATCCTCTCGGGTTGCCGCCAGGATTACGTCCGCTGCCCGTACCGCTTTGCGAACCCTGCCGCTGGTGCGCATCTGAATGGCGTTTAATACGTTGCGAACGCTGTAGTGGATCGCGCTGTGTCGATCCAGAGAGGGAATGTATCGCCACGGCATTTGGGCATGGCCACCGACCGGTCCCCAAACAAAGGGGATAGGTAGTTTCCAGAGATATCCGGGCTCTCGGTAGCCAATCATATTGAGCTGATGGGCGAGGTCGAAACCAATCTCACGATGTAGATCTACCGCCTTACGGTACGCTGCCCATTGCCAATCGCGATAGCTGAGGTAGTAAAAGTGCGACCATAGCCGTTCACCATAACGATGGCGAGGGATGCCGATAATCTGGATCCGGCCTTGCAACTCAGGATGCCGCGCGATCCCTTTCTTGAGTGCCGGCACGGAGCGGTTTTCCTCCGTCAGCACCCAGAGGTCAGCGTGCAACGCCAAGTGCCGGATCCAATTCCAACCCATGCCTGCTTCTGAGCCTATATCCGGATCGCATGCGTAGGCAGAGACTAGGATCCTGAGGCGCCGGGCTGCGCTTGATCCTGTCGGTGCTTGGCGGGAGGGGGTGGCTAGCGAAAACGGCTCGGCCTGTTCCTTGCTGGCTAGCTCGTTGCTTGGTCTGTTTGCAAGGCCGATGGTCTTGGTCGCTTTGATTCGCGACCACAACCCTGGTAGCAGGAACCGACCAAATAGCTTTGCGAGCGTGAGTGGCCAGAGTGGGCCGCCGTGTTTGCTGACGAATCGGAGGTACTCCAGAGGCGGGGTTCCTTTGGGGCTGTTGAGGCTTTTCCAGCGATCGGCCAGCGAGTGGGTCGAATCGAGCCAGGCTGGTTCGGTCGTATTGAGTTGGCACTCCGCCACGTACTCGCCCGTCGCCCACAGTTGGCAGCCGGCGGCGCGCGCTCGGAGGCCATAGTCGAAATCACCCATGCCATGGGTAAATGCCGTGGAAAGGTTGCCTACCTTTTGGAACACTGCGCGAGGAATGAGTGCGAAATTGCCATTGAGGGTGTCGCAGCGTTTGGGAAATCCTTCCGGGGTCAGAAGCTCAGAGCGCATCCGCCAACCGTCTCGCGTCCAGCTCATGCCGCCGTAGCTGGGCCTGAGCGAGAGCGGATCACGAATGGATCCGACGATGTAGCACGCTTCGTTCGAGTGTCCCTCTAAGGAAGCGTGGAGATCGAACGCATGCTTGAGGGCCGACGGTAGGAGCCAGGTGTCATCGTTGAGCCAGAGGTAAAAGTCGTAATCTCCCTTGGCGGCCGCTGCCCAGGCGAGGCGCATGCCCCCACACCAGAATTGCATGCCGTCGCCTTCTATGATGCGCACATGCGAAAAAGTTGAGCGGACCGCAGAGGCGGTGCCATCCGTGGAGGCGTCGTCCACCAGATAGACATCAAGGATTTCGGGCTTCCATTCCTGTTCAAATAACCGTTTTAGACACTCAAGGGTTGTCGCCTTGCGATTGTGACACGCCATGATGACTGCGGTTTTTCGGCTCATGACTGGATTCTTATGCCCTATTGTTTTCCAGTTGGCGTTCGGGATCGAGCGAGTTGGGCATATAGGTGCGTGACGACTCTTCTGGCCCTGGCTCGCCAGGGGATCATCAGTCGTTGCCAAAGGCTAGGTTGGTAGAAGCCTCGTTGGGAATAATCGACCTTGAGACTGTGGTGCTCGAACAAGTCGCATACTGCAGCAGCATTCCATTGTCCGCGAATGATGCCTGTGGGGCGGTAGGGGATAGGGTATCGGTCTTTAGCGTTGAATTCTTCGAGGCTTTGGCAGAGAAAAGGTGCGCCAATAGAGTAGGAGCGGAGATTACCCTTGCGCTCTAGATCCCAGGCGCTCTCGCCTTCCATTAAGAGTCCGCGCAGCGCTGCCTTCTCCCATAGCCCCGCCTGCAGGCTCAGGTGGTAACTTGCCTTGGGATTGATTTCCCACAGTAGTGGATGCAGTTTTGAGGGGTAATGACCGGCGTTTCGGTCGAGCTCCATGAGTCTGACGTGAGGAACTCGCGCGGAATCCATTACTTGAGTGAATTCCTCGATCAGGTCCTGCTCCACTGGCGCGTTGAGAAAATAATCCTCTTGGAGATAAAGTACGTAGCGTGATTCGATTCCGTCGAGGCAGCGAGCCAAGCAATCACTCCAAGGGATGCGTTTTTTGTCTTGCCAGCCTTCTGCCACTCGGCTGGTGCGAAGGTCTAATCCTGGAAAGTTGAAATCCTTAGATTCGGTATTCAGTACGATCGGGTAGGGGCAGTTCGGCCAATAATGGGTGAAGAGGTGAAAGAAGGGTGTCCAACAATCGGCAAAGCTGTCGGTTGAATTAACGAGAACGGTGAGGTCGGCTTGCATTGGCGTTTTACTGGAGTATTTGCAGTGTTGTGTCCCCCTCGGCTTTTTGCTCTCCAAGGGAGTGAGTCCATACTACCTGATTCGCCTTCTGCTTGGCCTTGTTTCAATCTGCGGCGGCTGCGCTTGGATGGTTGGCGATTAGCTGTTGCGAGCCTGCGTTTCAAGCCTTTCATAAATCTCCCGTCTCAGACAGGCCAACGCCGTTTCACAGGTGATCGGCGTGTCATCCTCGCTGGTGATGAAAAAGACGTCATCGACCTCTGCGCCTACGGTGGCGATCTTGGCATTCTGTAATCTGATGCCGCACTGCTGGAAAACGGCACCGACCTCGGCGAGTAGGCCGGGGCGGTCGAGTGTGGTGAGCCGCATGATGGTGCGATGGTTGGGGTCGTCGCACGAGAAACTGATGCGGGTCTCGATGGGAAAGTGGCGCAGTCGTCTGGGGACGGCGCGGGCGACGCGGATGTGGCCGTCGCCTTCTTCGGCGATGTTGTGCGCGAGTGTGGCGCGGATTTCTTCCATGCGAAGCGTGTCATCCACCGGCTCTCCGTCCTGGTCGAGGATCTGGTAGCTGTTGACGGCCATGCCGTCGTCGGTGGTCATGACGCGGGCATCCATGATGTCGAGGCCCATTTGGTCGAGCGTGGCGGTGGTGAGGGCGAAGAGGTTGGAGCGGTCGCGGGTGTAGATGAAGATTTCGGTTCCGCCGCGCGCGGTGATCGGGCGGATGACCACCAGCGGTTCTTGTGACGTATCGACGGCGAGGATCTGGCGGGTCTGCCAGGCGATTTCGTCCGGTGAGTTGTGTAGGAAGAAGTCCAGGCTGAATTTGAGCCAGAGCGTGCCGCAGGCGCTGGGGTCGCCGCCGTAGCGTGCCACCAGTCGTATGCTCTCGGCCTGTTTCTGGCTGATGAGTTCGTCCTGGGCCTGGGGGTTGTCGAGTCCGCGCAGCAGGGCGCGCCGGGTCGCGTAATAGAGCTCGCGCAGCAGGGCGTCGATCCAGCTGTTCCAGCGTTCGGGATTGGTGGCTCGGGCGTCGGCGACGGTGAGCAGATAGAGATAGTCGAGCCGATTGGGGTCGCCGATCAGTTCGGCGAACGACTGAACCACCTCTGGATCGCTGATGTCCTTGCGCTGGGCGGTCATAGACATCACCAGATGGTTTTCGACCAGCCAGGCCACCAGTCGGCTGTCGAATTCGCTGAGGCCGTGCAGTCGGCAGAAATCCCAGGCGTCGCGCGCGCCCAGGGTCGAGTGGTCGCCGCCGCGGCCCTTGGCGATGTCGTGGAAGAGTCCGCCCAGATAGAGGAGTTCCAGCTTGGGGATGCGGCGTCCGACTGCGCTGCACAGTGGGAATTCGTCGTCGTGCTTGGGGATGGTGAAGCGGCGCAGGTTGCGCACCAGCGTCAGGGTGTGCTCGTCTACCGTGTAGACGTGCAGCAGGTCGTACTGCATGCGTCCGACGATGTTGGCAAAGGCTGGGATGTAGGCGGCGAGCACGCCGTAGCGGTTCATGCGACGGATGGCGTGAGTCAGCCCGTGCGGTTCGCGCAGGATCTCCATGAACAGGCTGCGTGCGCGCAGGTCGGCGCGGAAGTCGTCGTCGATGCGGTGGCGGTTCTCGCGGATCAGTCGGATGGTGCTCGCGCGCACGCCGTCCAGCTCGGGCCGGGTCTGGAGGATGTGGAAGACCTCCAGGAGCGCGATGGGGTAGCGTCGGAAGACGCTCGGCGAGGTGACTTCGAGATAGCCGCTGCGCGATTGGAAGCGTTTGTTGATCGGCGTCGGTGGACCGATGTCGTCGTGCAGTAGGATGGCCTCGCGAAAGAGCTGGAGCAGCATCTCGTTGAGCCGGTTGAGCTCCTGCACGGTCCGATAGTACTGCTGCATGAACTGCTCGACCGCGAGGTTGTTCGCGCCGTCGCGGAATCCGAATTGCTGGGCGAGGGTCCGTTGATAATCGAACAGCAGCCGATCCTCGCGTCGTCCGGTCAGTCGGTGCAGCGAGAAGCGGATGCGCCACAGCAGGGTTTGGCCGCCGATGAGGGCTTGGTGCTCGTGTTCGGTGAGAAAGCCATGCCCGACCAGGTCATGAAGGGTTTCTGCGTCGAAGTGGCGCTTGGCGACCCAGCCGATCATCTGGATGTCGCGCAGCCCGCCTGGGTTTTCCTTGATGTTGGGTTCCAGGTTGTAGGCTGTCTCGCCATATTTCTGCCAGCGTGCCTGTTGCTCGGTGGTCTTGGCGGCGAAGAAATGCTCGCTGCTCCAGATTCGATCCGGGCCGGTTGCGATGCGCATTTCTTGGAAGAGCGATTCGTTACCGCTCAGCAGTCGCGCCTCCAGCAGATTGGTAATGACGGTGACGTCACTCGTGGCCTCGTGAACGCATTCGGCGACGGTGCGCACGCTGTGGCCCACCTCCAGACCGATGTCCCAGAAAAAGGTGATGAGGTGTTCGAGCGGTTGGGCGAGCTGTGCCTCCGAGTCGGGTGCGACGAGGATGAGAATGTCGACGTCGGAGGCTGGCTGCAATTCCTGTCGGCCGTAACCGCCGACGGCGACCAGCGCGGCGGATTCCTGGTGGGGGCCGAGGTGGTGATCCCATGCCTCGCGCAGCACCGTGTCGATGAGTTGGCTGCGCTGCTCGACGAGCACGGCTATGGGGATGCCGAGATCGAATTGGTGATAGAGATCGTTGCACCCGGATTTGAGTCGGGATTTGAAGGACGAAATCGTTGGGGTAGGGCGGGTCGTCGCGTTTGGCGCCATGCTCGACTGCATCTGTGTCCGTGCGAGACCGGCGGTCCCCGTGTCTTCCTTCATGACTGTGCCGGCGGGGCGTCGTCGCGCTCTTCCGCGCGTAATGTCAGGATCTCGTATCCGTCCTCCGTCACCAGTACGGTGTGCTCCCATTGTGCAGAGAGACTGCGGTCCTTGGTGACCACGGTCCAGCCGTCGGGCAGGATCTTGATGAAACGCTTGCCGGCGTTGACCATGGGTTCGACCGTAAAGCACATGCCCGGTCGGAGCACGAGCCCCTCGCCCGGCTTGCCGTAGTGCAGTACCTGGGGATCCTCGTGGAACTCGCGCCCGATGCCGTGTCCGCAATATTCTCGGACGACCGAGTAGCCTTGCGCCTCGACGAACTTCTGGATGGTGTGGCCGATGTCGCCGAGCGTGGCGCCCGGGCGGATGACCCCGATGCCGAGCATCATGGCCTGCTGCGTGACGGTCACTAGGCGGCGGGCGAGGATCGATGGCTCGCCGACGAAGAACATCTTGCTGGTATCGCCGTGATAGCCGTCTTTGATCACCGTGATGTCGACATTCATCACGTCGCCCTTCTTCAGGCGCTTGTCGCTCGGGATTCCGTGGCAGACCTGATGGTTGAGGGAGGTGCAGATCGACTTGGGATAGCCCCGGTAGTTGAGCGGGGCAGGGATCGCCCCCTGCACTTCGGTGATGTAGTGGTGGCAGATCTGGTCGAGCTCTTCGGTGGTGACGCCCGGTTTGATATGAGGGGCGATCATATCGAGTACGTCCGCCGCGAGTCGGCAGGCGACGCGCATCTTTTCGATCGCTTCTGGGGTCTTGATCTTTACGCTCATCTTGTCGGTTGAGGCGTCCACAACGCTCCGTATCGAATCTCGTCTGCGTGAAGGGCGATTGCCCGTATCCAATCGGCTATGGTATAAAACGCGGCGCGCTGCCGCAATGAAGCTTCGGTTGCCCCAACCAAAGATGGGGTGCGTTGCGTCCGGCGCCAAGCGAAAAACTTTGGTTTTTCGCTTTTTTGTGTCGGCTGTCCTCGGCGCGCATGTTGCCCGCGTGCCCTCTCATCGCCCCGTCGTTGCCCGATTTTCAAAGATTGCGGGTGCTCGAGGGGGTGACGATGTGCATGTTCCGTCGAGTTTCGAACCATGTCCACACACGTATCGGCACATGCGACTGGGTGCCCGGCGATCCGGGTTGTCGCGTGGGATGCGTGGAGGTCCAACCCAACTTTACTATCAGGAAGCAAGACCTTGAGCGAAGTCACGATGCGCCAGATGCTGGAGGCCGGTGTTCATTTCGGCCACCAGACCCGTTACTGGAACCCCAAGATGGCCACCTTCATCTTCGGGCACCGCAACAAGATTCATATCGTCAACCTGGAGAAGACCCTTCCGCTCTACCAGGAGGCGGTCAATTTCATGGGGACCATGACCGCCAACGGCGGCAAGATCCTCTTCGTCGGCACCAAGCGCGCCGCGCGCGATGCCATCAAGGAAGAGGCTGCCCGCTGTGGCATGCCGTACGTCAATCACCGCTGGCTTGGCGGTATGCTGACCAATTTCAAGACCATCCGCCAGTCCGTCAAGCGACTGAAGGAGCTGGAAGCGATGTTCGAGAGCGGCACCATCGAGCGCTTCAACAAGAAGGAAGCACTCGGTCTGTCGCGCGAGCGTGCCAAGCTGGAGCAGAGCATGGGTGGCATCAAGGACATGGACGGTCTGCCGGACGCCATGTTCGTGATCGACGTCGGTCATGAGAAAATCGCCGTGACCGAGGCCAACAAGCTGGGTATCCCCGTTATCGGCGTCGTCGATACCAACAACGACCCGAGCAGTGTGGACTACGTCATTCCCGGCAACGATGACGCCATCCGCGCCGTGCGCCTCTATATCTCGGGTGCTGCCGATGCCATCCTCGATGGGCGCAACACGGCGGCCGCGATGGCTGGCCGTACCGCAGACGTGATCGAAAGCGCTGCTGTCGAGGAAGCGGACGGCGCCCCCGAGGCCTGACGCTGCACCGGCGCGCCAAGGCGCGCCGCTTCGAGTTGCTGACCGGCCCTGGCGCCCTTTGGGGCTCCGGGGCCGCCGTCACAAGCAAAGAATTCTGATTTGACTTGCCCGGAACGGGTATTACTGAGGTGATCAACCATGGCGATTACAGCCGCACTGGTCAAGGAACTGCGCGAGCGCACGGGCGCCGGCATGATGGAGTGCAAGAACGCGCTCGTCGAGGCCAATGGGGATATCGAGTCCGCCATTGAGGCGATGCGCAAATCCGGCCAGGCCAAGGCCGCCAAGAAATCCGGTCGCACCGCAGCTGAGGGTGTCGTCATGATCCGGGTCTCGGATGACGGCAAGAAAGGCGTCATGGTCGAGATCAACTGTGAGACCGATTTCGTCGCCAAGGACTCGAACTTCCAGGCATTTGCCGACGCGGTCGCCGATACCGCTCTGGTCGGTTCCGCTCAGGATGCCGCCGAGCTGGCTGGGCAGCCCCTGGCTGGCGATGCCTCCACCACTGTGGACGGCGCGCGCGAGGCGCTGATCGCCAAAATTGGCGAAAACGTCCAGGTCCGTCGTTTGATGCGTTTTGAGGCATCCGAAGGCACCCTCCATAGCTATATCCATGGTGTCCGCATCGGCGTCATGGTGGAGCTCGCGGGCGGCGACGAGTCGCTCGGCCGAGATATCGCCATGCACGTCGCGGCCACCAACCCGCTGTGTGTCAACGCTGATCAGGTGCCTGCCGAGACGCTCGATAAGGAGCGTGAAATCTTCAAGGCGCAGGCCCTGGATAGTGGCAAGCCCGAGGCCATCGTTGAAAAGATGATCGTGGGCCGCATGCGCAAATACCTCGAAGAGGTGACTCTGCTCGGTCAGCCCTTCGTCAAGGATCCCGATCAGTCCGTCGAGAAGCTGCTCAAGCAGGCTGGAGCCAAGGTCGTCTGCTTCGCGCGCGTCGAGGTTGGCGAGGGTATCGAGAAGAAGGTCGAAAATTTCGCCGAAGAGGTGATGGCTCAGGTTCGCGGCAGCTGATCGATTGGGGTATGCTGCTCCTTTAACTGTGATCGGTTCCAAGTGATCGATCTGCGATCAATTTGAAGTCAACCGGCGACGAGGTAGACGCCCATGGGGGCCTCAGTGTATCGACGCATCCTGCTCAAGCTCAGCGGTGAGGCACTCATGGGCTCGGGGTCGTATGGAATCGATCCGGATGTTCTTCAGCGCTTCGCGCGGGAGATTGCCGACCTCGTCGCCGAGGGCGTCCAGGTCGCTCTGGTGATCGGGGGCGGTAATCTCTTCCGTGGCAGTGGCCTCGCCATCAAAGGCATGGACCGGGTGACCGCCGATCAGATGGGCATGCTGGCGACGGTTATGAATGCGCTCGCCATGCAGGACGCGCTGGAGCACCTGAACGTGCCCACCCGTGTCATGTCCGCTCTCAAGATCAATCAGGTCTGCGAGGATTTCATTCGCCGCCGCGCGATCCGTCATCTCGACAAGAACCGGGTCGTCGTCTTCGCTGCGGGTACCGGAAATCCCTTCTTCACCACCGACTCGGCCGCCAGTCTGCGGGCGATCGAGGTCGGTGCCGAACTCCTGATCAAGGCCACCAAGGTCGACGGCATCTATTCGGCTGACCCTGTGACCGACCCAACCGCGACCTTCTACCGTCGGATCAGTTACGATCAGGCGCTTCGCGAGGGGCTGAAGGTCATGGATACCACGGCCATCGTCCTCTGCCGAGACCATGGAATGCCACTTCGTGTAATGAATATCAACGAGCCTGGAGCCCTGCTGCGATTGATCCGCGGCGAGGATGTCGGGTCGTTGGTGGTAAGCGGGAACTAAGATGATCGACGATATCAAGAAAGATGCTGCGGACCGGATGGCCAAGAGCGTCGAGGCACTCTCGCACGAACTCGCCAAGATTCGGACCGGGCGCGCCCACCCCTCGTTGCTCGACCACATCATGGTCTCCTATTACGGTTCCGACGTGCCGATTCGCCAGGTTGCCAACATCAACGCCGAGGATGCCCGTACCCTGTCGGTGGTGCCCTGGGAAAAAAACATGGTGCAGGCCATCGAGAAGGCGATCATGCAGTCGGATCTCGGTCTGAATCCGAATACGGCCGGTGCTGTGATTCGCGTTCCCATGCCTGCTCTGACCGAAGAGCGTCGTCGCGACCTGATCAAGGTTGCACGTAACGAGGCGGAGCAGGCGCGCGTCGCCGTGCGCAACATTCGCCGCGATGCCAACCATGAGCTCAAGGAGCTGGTGAAGGAGAAGATGATCTCCGAGGACGACGAGCGACGTGGTCAGGAGATCGTGCAAAAGCTCACCGATCAGTACATCAAGGATGTCGACTCGGTTCTGGCTGAGAAAGAACAGGACTTGATGTCCATCTGAGGTCGCGAGGGTCGACGGCGATCAACACTATTGTGGAAACAGCAGCATCAGCCGCGCTCATTGCAGAGCCCGATGAACGAATTCCCAAGCATGTCGCCATCATCATGGACGGCAATGGCCGTTGGGCGAAACAGCGCAATCTTCCGCGGACGGCCGGGCATCGCGAGGGCGTCAAGAGTGTCCGCGCCGTGGTCGAGGAGAGCGTCCGGCGTGGCGTCGGCACCCTGACCCTTTTCGCCTTCAGCAGCGAGAACTGGAAGCGACCCCGTACCGAAGTCAACGTGCTGATGGAGCTGTTCATCAGCGCCTTGCGTGGCGAAATCCGGCGCCTGCACGAGAACAACGTCCGTTTTCGTGTCATCGGTGAACGAAGCGCCTTTCCCGAGAAGTTGCAACACCGGGTCGCCCAGGCCGAGGAGCTGACCGCGAGCAATACCGCCCTGAATCTTCAGATCGCCGCCAACTATGGTGGGCGTTGGGATATCACCGAGGCGGCGCGGCGCTTGGTGGCCGATGTCCAAGCCGGCCTTCTGGATCCGGGCGACATCGACGAGCAGGCATTGACCCGCCGTCTGTCCTTTCCTGATCTCCCTGAGCCGGATCTCTTCATCCGAACGGGAGGGGAGATACGCTTGAGTAATTTCGTTCTGTGGCAATCCGCCTATTCCGAACTCTTTTTCTCCGACGCGCTCTGGCCGGATTTCGACGAGAAGGCCTACGCTCTGGCCTTGGACGATTACGCACGTCGCCAGCGCCGCTTCGGCATGACCGGCGAGCAGGTTAAAAAACGTCCGCTATTGGCCGCCTATGGACGCTGACGTCTTGCGCATATCGAGCAGTCTGCGCCAACGAACCCTGACCGCATTCGTCTTGGGGCCGCTGGTCATCGCGGCGGTGCTGTGGCTCCCCACGCCTGTTTTTGCCTTGTTTTTCGGGGCGATCGTGCTCGGCGCGGGCTGGGAATGGTGCGGCTTGGCAGGGATCGACGGGGTTGCGCGTCGTCTCGTCTATCTGGGCCTGATCGGCGTCTGTCTGGGGCTTTTGTGGCCGCATGCCGATTGGCGGCTGTGGTTGGTCGGTATCAGCATTCCATGGTGGATCTTTCAATCCGCGCGCATGTTGCGCATGCGCGAGATTGAACCATCGTCGGGCTTTCAGCCGCTGCTGCTTCCTGTCGGTCTGCTGGTGCTGGTCGCGCCCTGGGCCGCGCTGGTCGATTTGCATCGCATTCCCCATGTCGGGCCGGCGTTAGTGCTCTTTCTTATGGTCGTCATCTGGACCGCCGACTCCCTGGCCTATTTCGTCGGGCGTCGTTGGGGACGCGCCAAGCTGGCCCCGGCCGTAAGTCCGGGAAAGACGCTGGCGGGCGTCTACGGTGGCGTCGTCGGCGCCGCGCTCTGCGGTCTGCTTTTCGCTTGGCACCAATCGCTCGGTTTCGGCGCGACCCTGCTGGTGTTGCTCGTCTGCGGCGGTTCGGCGTTGATCTCGGTCGTCGGTGATCTGTACGAGAGTTTTTTGAAGCGTCGTCGAGGCGTCAAGGATTCGAGTCAGCTCCTGCCTGGGCATGGGGGGTTGCTGGATCGCATCGATAGTCTCACGGCGGCCGCTCCCTTATTCGCCCTGGGGATGACCTGGGCTCTCATGTGATCGGAGTAGGATTGTGATAGGCGTAACCGTACTGGGTGCGACCGGCTCTATCGGGGTCAGTACGCTCGATGTGATTGCTCGACATCCCGAGCGTTTCCGCGCTGTGGCGCTGACCGCCAATCAGGATGCGGAGCGCTTGGCCGAGCAGTGCCGTCAGCACCGTCCGAGCTATGCCGTCATGGTGAATCCGGATGCCGCGCGGCGCTTGGCCGATCTGCTCGCGGACATGCCGCAGCCTCCAGAGATCCTCACGGGCGTGGAGGGGCTTGAGTTGGTCGTTGCGTTGCCCGAGGCCCAGTATGTCATGGCCGCCATCGTCGGCGCGGCCGGTCTGCGTCCGACCCTGGCGGCCGCCAATGCCGGCAAGCGCGTGCTCTTGGCGAACAAGGAATCGCTGGTCGTGGCGGGTGCCATGCTGATGCGGGCGGTCGCCGAGAGCGGCGCCGAGCTGTTGCCGATCGACAGTGAGCACAATGCCATCTTCCAATGCTTGCCGCCCAACTTCAGCCAGGGTCTGGCCGAGGTGGGGGTGCGGAAGATTCTGCTCACGGCCTCGGGTGGTCCGCTGCGCGACTGGCCGATCGAGCGTCTATCCTCGGTGACGCCCGAGCAGGCCTGCGCCCATCCGACCTGGTCCATGGGGCGCAAGATTTCGGTCGACTCGGCGACCATGATGAACAAGGGCTTGGAGGTCATTGAGGCCTGCTGGTTGTTTGGGACCGATACCGACCATATACAGGTGGTCGTGCATCCTCAGAGCGTCATCCACTCCCTGGTTCAATATGACGATGGCTCGGTTCTCGCCCAACTCGGCAATCCCGATATGCGTACTCCGATCGCCCATGCCATGGCCTGGCCTGAGCGGTTCGACTCGGGTGTGGCGCCGCTGGATCTCTTCGCTGTGGCCAGGCTGGATTTTCAAGAGCCCGACATGATGCGTTTCCCCTGTCTCGCGCTGGCCTTTCAGGCGGCTCGGCAAGGTGGTACCGCGCCTGCCATTCTCAATGCCGCCAACGAGATCGCCGTTGCGGCCTTCCTGGATCGGCGCATCGATTTGCCCGGCATCGCTGCTGTGGTTGCGGGGGCGCTCGACGCGCTGCCCGAAGAGAGCGTGGAGGGGCAGGGGGTCGAATTCCTGCTCGACGTGGATCGGCGTGCTCGCGAGAGCGCCGAGCAACTGGTCGCCACACGTAGCGCCTGATCGCAATGGATACAGTCTTCACCATCGGCTCCTTTCTCGTTGCGCTCGGGATCCTGATCGCGATCCACGAGTTCGGCCATTTCTGGGTCGCGCGTCGCGTGGGCGTCAAGGTGCTGAAGTTCTCGATCGGCTTCGGTCGACCGCTGCTGCGTTGGCAGCGTGATCCGAACGCGACGGAATACGTGCTCGCGGTCATCCCGCTCGGCGGCTACGTGAAGATGCTCGACGAGCGCGAGGAGCCGGTTGCCGAGTCGGAGCTGAGTCAGGCGTTCAATCGGCAGGCGCTATGGAAGCGCTCGGCGATCGTGGCCGCCGGCCCGCTGTTCAATCTGCTGTTCGCCATCCTCGCCTACTGGGCCATCTTCATGCTCGGCGATTCGGGTTTGAAGCCCGTGATTGCTGCCGTGGAGCCCGCGTCGATCGCCGCCGAGGCCGGTTTCCAGCCGGGCGACGAACTGCTGCGTATCGGCGATCGCCCCGCCGGCAGCTGGGAGACATCGGTCTTCGCCTTCACGATGGAGGCGATGGACGGCCGGGATCTGGATGTTCGGGTGCGCGACGCCTCGGGTGTCGAGCGCGATCGCTGGATCTCGGGCGATGCCATCTCGGGTCTCACCGAGGAGCCGGATCTGCTCGGGCGACTCGGATTCACGCCGCAGCGGCCCGAGCTGCCGCCCGTTATCGGTGAGTTGGTACCGGGTGAACCGGCCGATGTCGCCGGTCTGCGCTTAGGGGATCGGGTGCTGGCCGTCAACGGCGAGCGCGTGACCTCCTGGAGGGCGCTGGTCGAAGCGGTGCGTGGGCATCCGAACCAGACCCTGACGTTGGATGTCGAGCGGCCCGATGGCGCGTCCGCTCGGGTTCAGTTGGCTCCGCGCGCGGTCGAGGGCGAGAATGGCGCCCAGGTCTGGCGTATCGGTGCAGGCGTACAGGTTCCAGACGATTTCATGGATGGCTATCTGGTCGATGTCCGTTATGGTCCGATCGATGCGATGGGGCAGGCGGTCAACAAGACCTTGGACACCAGCCTGCTGATGCTCAAGGTCATGGGGCGGATGCTAATCGGCGAGGCCTCGATCAAGAATCTGAGCGGCCCCATCACCATTGCCGAAACGGCTGGACGTACAGCGAGTTACGGGCTCGATGCATTCGTCAAGTTCCTGGCGGTCGTCAGCATCAGTCTAGGGGTGCTCAATCTGCTGCCCATCCCGGTGCTGGATGGCGGTCACCTGCTCTATTACCTGATCGAGTGGGCCAAGGGCAGTCCGGTGTCCGAACCGGTTCAGCTCCAGGCCCAGAAGGTCGGTCTCTTCCTGTTGGCGGCGCTCATGACGCTCGCGTTCTACGTTGATCTGTCACGGCTATTGGGCTGACTAGACTGTTCCCTTATACTAGCGCGCCTTGGATGCCGACTCCTGGCTGACTTGGGCTTGATTAGGGGAACCCGTCTTGCGCGCGATCTCTCAGATTTTACGCGGTGGCGTCCGGCAAACGTATCTGCTGCTCGCCGTTCTTTTCGTCCCCGTCCTTCTCGCTCCGAGTGCGTCGGCCGAGGCTGCGGTATTTCAGGTCTCGGACATCCGTGTCGAGGGGCTTCAGCGTATCGCTCCGGGGACCGTCTTCAACTATCTGCCCGTTCAGGTCGGCGATACGGTCGGTGACGACGTCACCGGCGGCATCATTCGCTCGCTCTACCAGACGGGATTCTTCGACGACGTGCGTGTCGAGCGCGACGGCAACGTCCTGGTCATCTGGGTGCGCGAGCGCCCGGCCATCGCCGAGATCAAGATCAGCGGCAACAAGGACATCGAGACCGATGCGCTCAACAAGGCGCTCGCCGATATCGGGCTGAAGGAGGGGCGGGTGTTCAACCGCTCGGTGCTCGATCGCATCGAGCAGGAGCTGGAGCGTCAGTATTTCGCCCGAGGCAAATACGGCGTGCTCATTCAGTCGACCGTCTCGCCCTTGGAGCGCAACCGGGTCGCCATCAATATCGAGGTGATCGAGGGACTGACCGCTCGCATCAAGCAGATCAACATCATCGGCGCCAAGGCGTTCAGCGAGGACGAGCTGCGCAAACGGTTCCAGCTCGGTTCGACCCGCTGGAATTCCTTCTATACGAAGAACGACCAGTATTCCAAGCAGAAGCTCGCTGGCGATTTGGAGACCCTGCGTTCCTTCTATCTGGATCGCGGTTATATCAAGTTCGACATCAAGTCGACCCAGGTCTCGATCAGCGCGGACAAGAAGGAGATCTATGTCACCGTCGTCATCGACGAAGGCGAGCCCTTCCGCGTCAGCGATATCAAGCTTGCCGGCGAGCCGAGCGTTCCCGCCGAGAAGCTCTTTCCGCTGATTCGGCTCAAGCGCGGCGAGTTCTTCTCGCGCAAAGCGACGACCGAGAGTGCCGAACGTATTTCCAGTCTGCTCGGCGACGAGGGCTATGCCTTCGCCAACGTCAACACCGTGCCCGAGATCGACGAGAAGGCCCATGAGGTTGCCGTCACCTTCTTCGTCGATGCCGGTAAGCGCGTCTATGTGCGCCGGGTCAACATGAAGGGAAATACTCGGACCCGCGACGAGGTGCTGCGTCGCGAGATGCGTCAGTTGGAAACCGCCTGGTTCTCGGCCGATCTGGTGCGTAAATCGCGCGAGAGGCTCCAGCGCTTGGGCTATTTCGATGATGTCTCGATCGAGACGCCTGCTGTTCCGGGCTCGGCGGATCAGGTCGATGTGGACGTGACGGTCAAAGAGAAACCGGCGGGCAATCTGGCAGCGGGTGTCGGTTTCTCCCAGTCGCAGGGCATTCTCTTGAATGCCAGTATCACTCAGAACAACTTTCTGGGAACGGGCAAGCGCGTCTCTCTGGCGTTCAATACCAGTACCTCGACCCGTCTGTATCAGCTGGGCTACACCAACCCCTACTACACGGTCGATGGCATCAGTCGCGGCTTCAACCTTTCCTACAGGGAAACCGATTACGACGAGTTGATCGGCGCCGACTATTCGACCGATGTCGGGGTGGCCGGGATGAACTTCGGTCTCCCGATCACGGATACCAGCCGTGCGGGTCTGGGCATCCGCTATGAATATACCGATTTCACGGCGGGGCGATCCGAGATCGCGCAGCAGTTCGTGGCGGAAAACGGCAATACCTTCAACAGCTACATTCTTTCCGCGACCTATTCGGACGACACGCGGGATACCGCGATCTTCCCGACCTCGGGCTTCACGCGCAGTCTCTTTGGCGAACTGGCCGTTCCCGGCAGCGATCTGCAGTATTACAAGATCAACTATCAGGAGCAGCACTACGTTTCGCTCACCTCGCGCTTCGTCTTGTCGATGACGGGCGACGTCGCCTATGGCGATGGCTATGGCGATATCGACTATCTGCCCTTCTTCGAGAACTATTACGCAGGCGGTCCGCGCTCCGTGCGTGGCTGGGTCGCGAATTCGCTCGGTCCGCGCGAGGTCAGCAGCGATGATCCCGTTGGCGGTAACCTCAAGCTGGTCGGCAGCGTGGAGCTGTTCGCGCCGGCTCCCATCGGCGGCCAATTCGAGAAATCACTGCGTCTGGGCGCCTTCTTCGACTTCGGTAACGTCTGGTCGACCGAGGATTCCGATCTACTGGATTCGACTGGATTCGATCTTGGCGATCTGCGTTATTCGACCGGTCTGTCGGTGACCTGGCTGTCTCCGGTCGGTGCGCTTTCGGTGAGTCTCGCCTTCCCGCTCAACGAGGAGGACGGCGACGACACGCAGGTCTTCCAGTTCGGGTTCGGGCAGACCTTCTGATTGCCGGTTTGGGTTCACCTCGTTGGAACATTTGGTGCCTTCGTGAAGATCTTATTGCACGCTCTTCCTCTGCTGTTCGTGGCCTTGGTTTCCGGTCAGGCCGCCGCTGGCGACTATCGCATCGCGGTGGTGGATCCCAATCGGGTTGTGGAGCAATCGCCTCAGTACGAGGCCGCGCGCGATGCGCTGCAGGGTGAGGTCGAGGAGCGCGAGCGCACATTGCGCGAACAGCAGGAACAGATCGCGTCGCTTCAGAACAAGCTCGAGCGCGACGGCGCGCTCATGAGCGAAAGCGAGGTCCAGCGACTGCAAAACGATATCCGTAGTCGGACCCGAAGGCTCAAATATGCGCGCGACGAGTTCCAGGAGGACTTCGCCCTGCGCCAGAACGAGCTGCGGACCAAGTTGGGGCGACAGGTCCAAGAGGTCGTCGTCGAACTCGCCAAGGAGCAGAAGATCGATCTCATCCTGAGCGATGGCATCGTCTATTCCAATGCGCGTATCGACATCTCGGATCTGGTCATCGAACGTCTCAAGGCCGAGTTTGCAAAGAAAAAGTGACGCGTTCGGCTGCGTGTGCTGTCCCCCTCGCCATTCCCTCCTGGCGAGATGCATAACGATCGGAGAGAAGTCTTGGAGATCAATCTCAATGAGCTCGCCGCGCGCGTGGGCGCGCGCCTGCGTGGCGATGGCGATGTCGTCGTATCCAGTGTGGCCCAGCTGACTCAGGCCGGGGCGGGAACCCTGTCTTTCCTCGGCGATTCAAAATACCGTTCTCATCTGGCCGAGACCAAGGCCTCGGCGGTGATCCTGACCGAGGCCGACGCGGATCAGTGCCCGGTTCCGATCTTGATCAGCGGGAATCCCTATCTGACCTTTGCGGAGGCCGCACGCATTCTGCATCCGCAACCCCCGGTGGTGGGCGGTGTGCATCCCAGCGCGGTGGTGGATCCGAGCGCCGACATCGATCCGACAGCCTGGATCGGGCCGCTCACCGTGATCGAAGCCGGTGTGCGCGTCGGTGCTCGGGTATTCGTCGGGCCGAGCTGTATTCTCGGGGCCGGTGTCGAGATCGGCGATGACTCGCGTTTGGTGGCCCGGGTCACGCTCTGCGCCGGGACGCTGGTGGGACAGCGTGCCATGCTGCAGCCTGGCTCGGTCATTGGCCGCGACGGATTCGGTTTCGCGCGCGACGGCGAGCGCTGGGTGCGGATTCCACAGATCGGGCGCGCCGTGCTGGGCGATGACGTCGAGATCGGCGCCAATAGTTGCGTCGATCGTGGGGCCATTGCGGACACGTTGGTCGGGAACGGAGTGAAACTCGACAATCATATTCAGATCGGACACAACGTCGAAATCGGCGACAATACCGCGATGGCGGCGAATACCGGGATCTCCGGTTCGACGCGTATCGGCCGCAACTGCACCATTGCGGGTGCCGTCGGCATGGCCGGGCATCTCGAAATCGGAGATGACGTCCATTTCACCGGCATGGCGATGGTGACGCGGTCCTTCACGGAGCCCGGCAGCTACAGCAGCGGCATCCCTGCGATGCCGAGCGGGGCCTGGCGACGTAACGTGGCGCGCTTCAGACAACTCGATGATCTCGCGCGCCGATTGAAGCAACTTGAGGTATCTCTCGAAACCATGAAAGACACACAAGGGCAGGAGGAATCCTGATGGATGGGGCTCATCCGACATCAGCGGATTCCGATCAGCAGCACGGCCGACCGGATAGCGTGATCAGCACCATGGACATCCATAAGGTACTGAGTCTCTTGCCGCATCGCTATCCGTTTCTGCTCGTCGATAAGGTCGTCGACTTCAAGGCCGATGATTACCTCATCGCGCTGAAGAACGTCACCTTCAATGAGCCGTTTTTCACCGGGCATTTTCCGGTGCGTCCGGTCATGCCAGGGGTCCTGATCGTCGAGGCGATGGCCCAGGCGACCGGATTGCTCGCCATGGCGTCGCGCCCGGAAGAGGTTGGTGAAAAGTCGCTCTACTATTTTGTCGGGATCGACAAGGCACGGTTCAAACGTCCCGTCGAACCGGGCGATCAGTTGATTATGGAGGTCAAGTTGGGTCCCGTGAGACGCGGGATCTGGAAGTTCGACGGCGAAGCGCGTGTCGACGATCGTGTCGTCGCCACGGCCGAGATCATGTGCACCGCGCGGGACTTCGCCTCTTGATCCATCCCTCCGCCCTGGTCGATCCAGGGGCCGAACTGGATTCCAGCGTGGAGGTCGGTCCCTTCGCCGTCATTGGACCTGGGGTCCAGGTCGGCGCGGGGACCCGCATCGGACCCCACGTCGTAGTGCGTGGGCCGACGCGGATCGGTCGCGACAATCACATCTTTCAGTTCGCCTCGGTCGGCGAGGATCCTCAGGATAAAAAATACGGTGGCGAGCCGACCCTGTTGGAGATGGGCGATCGCAATCAGGTCCGCGAATTCGTCACCTTGCATCGAGGAACCGAACAGGACCAGGGTGTCACGCGTATCGGCGACGATAATCTCTTCATGGCCTACTCCCATGTCGCCCATGATTGCCGTATCGGCGATCAGGTCATCATGGCCAACGCCGCCTCGCTGGGCGGGCATGTCGAGGTCCAGGATTGGGCGATCCTCGGCGGCTTCACCATCGTGCATCAGTTCTGCCGGATCGGCGCCCACAGCTTTTGCGCCATGGGGTCGGTCCTGACCCGTAATGTACCGCCTTACGTGACGGTTGGCGGCCATCCCGCCGAGCCGCACGGCATCAATAGCGAGGGATTGCGGCGGCGCGGCTATACGCCGGATGCCGTCCAGGCCATCAAGCGCGCCTATCGGGCGCTCTACATGTCCAATCTCAAGCTCGACGAGGCGATCGAGCGAATTCGCACCATGGTCGAGAGCCAACCCGAACTGGCGATCCTCGCCGATTTCCTGGCCGCGACCAATCGTGGTGTCGTGCGTTGATCGCACGGTTCTGACTCTCCGTTCCGCGTCACACCACAGGAGCCATCCGGTGCGTCCGCTCACAATTGGTATCGTCGCCAACGAGGCGTCGGGCGATCTACTCGGCGCGGCCATCGTGCGCGAGATCCGGCGGCAAGGGGCCGAGGTTCGCTTCGTCGGGGTCGCGGGTCCGGCCATGTTGGCCGAGGGATGCGAGACACTCTTCGATATGGACCGTCTCTCGGTCATGGGGCTGATGGAGGTGCTCGGTCATCTGCGCGAGCTGCTGGGTCTCAGGCGGACCCTGGTGCGCCATTTCATCGAGAATCCGCCGGATCTCTTCATCGGTGTGGATGCGCCCGACTTCAATCTGGGGCTTGAGCGACGTCTGCGCGAGGCTGGAATCAAGACGGTTCATCTCGTCAGTCCGACCGTCTGGGCCTGGCGGCCGGGGCGCGTGAAGACCATTCGGCGCTCGGTCGATCTGATGTTGAGCGTCTTTCCCTTCGAGGAGACCTTCCTGCGCCAGCACGGCGTGCCGGCGACCTACGTGGGCCATCCATTGGCCGACGAGATCCCGCTGGATGTCGATCGGGCTGCCGCGCGCGTCGCGCTCGGCTTGCCGGCCGAGGGGCCGGTCGTCGCCATCTTGCCTGGAAGCCGTGTCGGTGAGATGCAGCGCTTGGCCGAGCCCTTTATCGAGACGGCCACGCGTTGTCTGGCGGTGCGACCGGAGTTGCGCTTCGTTGTGCCCTGCGTGAGCCCGCGTCTGCGGACCCTGTTTGCAGCGCAGCTGGAGCGCATCGCGCCCGATCTACCTGTGGTTCTGGTCGAGGGACGCAGTCGCGAGGCTATGGCGGCGGCCGACTGTCTGCTCACGGCATCCGGGACCGCCACGCTGGAGGGCCTGCTGTTCGAGCGCCCCATGGTGGTCGCCTACCGCGTTCATCCCATCTCCTACCATGTCGTGAAGCAACTGGGTCTGGTAAAGGTGCCCTATATCGCCATGGCCAATCTGCTCGCCGGGCGCGAGTTGGCGCCCGAGTTCATCCAGTCGCGCTGTCGTCCGGATCTGCTGGCCCCGGCCGTGCTGTCCTTCCTCGACGATCCGGGGCGGGTCGAGGCGATTCGGGCGGAGTATCGCCGGATCCATCGCGATCTGCGGCGCAACGCCGCCTCGGAGGCCGCCAAGGCGCTTCTGGGACTGGTCGAGAGTCGCTCCGCATGACGCACGAGCCACGACTCATCGCCGGTGTCGACGAGGCCGGGCGTGGTCCGCTCGCCGGTCCGGTTGCGGCGGCCGCCGTGATCCTGGACCCGGCGCGGCCCATATCCGGCATCGACGATTCAAAGCGGCTCACGGCCGCGCGGCGCGAGCGGTTGGAGAGCGCGATCCGCGAGGGTGCGCTCGCCTATGCCGTTGCCTGGGCGAGCGTCGAGGAGATCGATCGGCTCAATATCCTCAATGCCACCTTTCTGGCCATGCGGCGTGCGGTCGAGTCGCTGTCCGTGCGGCCCGTTCGGGTGCTGGTCGATGGAAATCGCTGCCCGAACTGGGAGATCGAGTCGCAGGCCATCGTTGGCGGCGACGGAACGGTGGCGGCCATCGGGGCCGCCTCTATCCTGGCTAAGGTCGCGCGCGATCGGCTGCTGGTGCAGATGGATCAGGACTTTCCCGGTTACGGGTTCGCCGTTCACAAGGGGTATCCGACCCGGATGCATCTGGAGGCGCTGCGCCGGTTGGGTCCCTGTCCGCATCATCGCCGGAGTTTCGCTCCGGTGCGCGCCTTGCTCGTCGAGGACTGATTCCGTCCGCCGCTGAATCAGGAGCTGTCCGCGCATTCCAAATCCGGCGGTTGGAACCGAATCAAGTTATGATAAGCATGCTGCGTTTGGGGGTATTGCCTTGTCGGCCCTCGCGTCTTGGTTTCCGGTATCCGATGAGGCCCGTTCAGGACAACCGCCCGTGGAGCGTCCGTCTGCCTCGACCTCCGTCGCCGGTCGCGCGACGGCTTCAACCCCCGGTGTCGTCTTCTATGTGGTCGTGGCGCTCGTCGTCCTCGCGACCACTGCGGTGCGGCTGTTCGGCCTGGATCATCTGTTGGTCTGGCACGACGAGGTCTTCACCCTGATTCGGGTCTTCGGCTATACGCCGAGCGAAATCCAAGCGCATCTTTTCAGCGACACCCTACTGACGCCGGCGGATCTGCTGCGCTATCAGATGCCGGATCCGGGGCATGGCTGGGCGGACGCCATGGCGGCCTTCGCCAGTCACCCCGAGCACGCACCGCTCTACTACATCCTGACCCGCCTGGCGACCGACCTTCCGGTCGAGCCTATCGTGGCGGCGCGCGGTGTGTCCGCGCTGTTCGGCGTCTTGCTGGTCCCCGCGACCTACTGGCTGATGCGCGAGCTCTTCGGGCGCGGACCTGCCCCCTGGATCGCGGCGCTTCTGGTCGCCTGTTCGCCGCTGGATCTGCTCTATGCCCAAGAGGCGCGTCAGTACGCGCTCTGGATGTGCATGATCCTGGTGTCGAGCGCCGCTCTGGCGCGCGCCCTGCGTGACGACCGCAAGGGCGACTGGTGGCTCTATGGGATCGCGGTCGCCCTGGGTTGCTATTCGCACCTGCTCTTCGCGCTCATGATCCCGGTGCATGGTCTCTTCGTCCTGGTCAGCTATGCAGAGCATCGGCGCGCGTTCGCCGATCTCAAGCGTCTGGCGGTGCGCTGGTCGATCGCCATCCTCGGCGCGGTGTTGGCCTTTTCGCCCTGGTTGCTGGTCTTCTTGACCGGTCGGGATCAGGTCGATCAGTTCACGGCCTGGATGCTGCGGCCCATTGGGCTTTCCGACATCTTCTTGGCTTGGGTCGGACACCTCTCGTCCGCCTTCGTGGATTTCTCCCCCGAGGCCGAGCCCTGGTGGGGGTTGATCCTGATCCCGCTGGTCTGGGCGCTCTGGCGTTTTCTGCTTCGGGCACCACGGGCCGGGATGTGGTTTCTGGTCGCGACGTTCGGGGTCTATGTGGCCATCGTGCTCGGCCCCGATCTGCTTCTGGGCGGCAGCCGCTCGTTACATGTGCGTTATGCCCTGCCGGCGATCCTGGCGATTCAGCTCATGGTGGCTTGGGTGCTCGGCGGTTTGGTTGCCGCGCCCGTTGGAACGCGCGCTCGTACCTCCGGCATCCTGCTGCTGGTCTCGCTTGTGATGCTTGGAGGGCTGTCCGAGCTCCAGATCATGCGCGCATCCACCTGGTCGAGTAAGAATTTCAGCGCCCGCAACCTGGAGGTCGCTCAGGTCGCGAACGCGGATGCGCGTACACTCGTTCTGGCCAGCGACAACAGCAGCGGCGTCGCCTCCGGCGAACTCATCTCGCTGGCCTATCATCTTGCTCTCCAGGTTCGTATCTGGGGCGAGTCGCGCGGCGGAATGCCGGTCATTCCGTCCGGTTTCGGGCGGATGATCGCCTTGACGCCGACCGAGGCGCTTCTGCACCAGCTCGAACGACAGGGAAGGGTGGTGCCGCTGGCCGGTACCTGGCAATGGCTCATCGTCGAGCCCGTGGCGGAGGCCGCGAACGAGGGGTTACAGTCCGATCGTCCAAAGGGCGATTAGGTTTCAGTCAGGGCCGTGGTTTCGGCCGCAGCGATCGAACCAGCCATTACGCAGATTCCAGTCATGAACCGTTCCATCAACTTTGTCATCCCAATCCTGATCGCGCTGCTGACCGTGTCGGCCTGGTGGTTGCTGAATCAGCCGTCCGAGGAGCCGCCATGGCCGAGTCGGATCCAGGGCTTCTCCTTCTCGCCGATGCGTGCCGATGACGATCCGAGCAAGAAGATCTTCCCCTCGTTGCTGGACATCGATGCCGATCTGGCGTTGCTGCAGGGCGATGCCCACGCAGTTCGCACCTATACGGTCGAGAGCACCCTGGCCGCCGTGCCGCGCCTGGCGGCGGCCCATGACCTCAATGTGACGCTCGGCGCCTGGATCGGTGAGGACAAGGCCTTCAACGATCAGGAACTCAAGCGGCTGGCCGACGTGCTCGCCGAGGGGAACCGCAACGTGGTTCGGGTCATGGTGGGCAACGAGGCGATCCTGCGCGAGGACGTCGAGGTGCCGGAGCTGATCCAGTATCTCGATCGGGTGCGCAAATTCACCTGGCTGCCCGTCAGTACTGCCGAGCCTTGGCATGTTTGGCTCAAATATCCGGAACTGGTCGAGCATGTGGACTTCATCACCGTCCATCTGCTGCCCTATTGGGAGGGCGTGCCCGTCGATCAGGCCGTGGACTATGCGATCAACCGTTACAACGAGATCAAGGAGACCTATCCGAACAAGCCCATCATCATCGGCGAGGTCGGCTGGCCCAGCAATGGCCGGCGCAATCGTGGCGCGGAGCCGTCACCGACCAATCAGACGCGCTTTCTGCGCCGCTTTCTCGCCCGGGCAGAGGCCGAGCATTATATCTATTACGTGATGGAGGCCTTCGATCAGCCCTGGAAGGCGAGAGTAGAAGGGGCGACCGGAACCTACTGGGGCGTCTACGACGCCAATCGGGAGCCGAAATTCGCCTTCACCGAACCGGTGGTGCGCATCCCGCACTGGCGCGAGCTGGCGGCCTTGTCGGTCGTCATGGGCGTTTTGCTGCTGGTGTTTCTCTATCGCGACAGCTCAAGCATGTCCAAGCGCGGCAAGGGGTTTCTGGCCCTCATCACCTATGCGATCTCGACGGCCGCAGTCTGGATCGTCTACGACTACACGCGTCAGTACATGACGCCCGCCACGGCGATCGTCGGTCTGCTGCTGATGGTCGGCGGTATCGGCGTCATCGTGCTGCTGATGGCCGAGGCGCACGAGTGGGCCGAATCGCTCTGGTTGCAAAAATGGCGGCGCCCCTTCCCGCTGAGAAAGGTCGCGGACGATCGGCTTCCGTTCGTCTCCGTGCACGTTCCGGCCTACAACGAACCGCCCGATCTGCTCAAAGAGACGCTCGACGGACTCGCGGCGCTGGATTATCCGCATTTCGAGGTCTTGGTGATCGACAACAACACCAAGGATCCGAATGTCTGGCAGCCGGTCGAGGCCTATTGCCGCGAACTGGGACCGCGTTTCCGCTTCTTCCACGTGGATCCGCTGTCCGGGTACAAGGCGGGAGCTCTCAACTTCGCACTGCGCCAGACCGATCCCGGGGCCGAGGTGGTCGCCGTTATCGATGCCGATTACATCGTGAGACCCGAGTGGCTGCGTCATCTGGTTCCGGCCTTCGCGGACCCCGAGGTCGCCATCGTGCAGGCCCCGCAGGATTATCGCGATGCCGACGAAAATGCCTTCAAGGCGATGTGCATGGCCGAATATCGCGGCTTCTTCCATCTGGGGATGGTCACGCGCAACGAACGCAACGCCATCATTCAGCACGGCACCATGACCATGATCCGGCGCGAGACGCTGGACGCTGTCAATGGCTGGTCCGAGTGGTGTATCACGGAAGACGCCGAACTGGGGCTGCGGCTGTTCGAGGCCGGCTACAAGGCGCTCTATATCCCCTGTACCTACGGCCGGGGTCTGATGCCGGATACCTTCTCGGACTTCCGCAAGCAGCGCTACCGTTGGGCCTATGGGGCGGTTCGTATCCTGCTCCACCATTGGCGGGAACTGCTGGGTGTGCGCAAGAGCGCGCTTTCGGCCGGTCAGCGTTACCACTTCGTGGCCGGTTGGCTGCCCTGGTTCGCCGATGGCTTCAACCTGCTTTTCAACTTCGCTGCCCTGGGCTGGTCGGTGGCGATGGTCATGTTCCCGCTGTACGTGACGCCACCCTACATGACGGTCGCTCTGGTGCCTCTGGTGCTCTTCGTCTTCAAGATGACCAAGAGCTTCTTCCTCTACCGCCGTCGGGTGACCGCTACGTTACGCCAGAGCTTCGCGGCCGGATTGGCCGGTCTGGCGCTGTCTCACACCATTTCGCGCGCCATGTTCGGCGGACTGATCACGGGTAAACTGGGCTTCTTCCGAACGCCAAAGAAGGCCGAGGCATCCGCCGTGATGCGCGCCCTGGCGGATGCGCGCGAGGAGGCCCTGTTCGGCTTCGCCTTCTGGCTGGCGGCGAGCCTGGTCATGATGCGTGACGATGCCTTTATGCTCGATGTGCGCATCTGGGCCTCGGTGCTGGTGGTGCAGTCGATCCCCTATCTGGCATCGGTCGTGGTCGCGCTCATCAGCGCCCGGCAGCATCTGTCCGCCAGCCTGGTGGGGCCGATGCATGATATGGCGTGTCAGGATGTCAAAGAGGGCGAGCAGCCCGTAACACGCGATGTCTAACGGGTTGTTTTAAAAGGTGCGTTGGCTTGAGAGCGTCTGGCTGCGCGGACCGATCGCCGCTGACACGGCGATCGGTCACGGGTCGGTCATCCCGATGCGTGTGTCGATGCGATCGGTTTTTGTAGCGAAAATCGGGGTATTTTTACATTCATTAGGGTTTACCCCATATAGGGTTTCCACTTAGACTTGGGAAGTCCTGAATTCTGGCGTCGTCGTTGCGTTGACTGTACGAATGAACGCGGCGCCTGTCGAAATGAGGTTTGCCCCATGAAAAAGACCCTTGCCACGGTCGCACTCTTAACGCTGCTGCTGCCCGTCGGCAGCGACGCAATGGCTCGAAGCGGCATCGGCCATGTCCAGAAGGGCATCGCTTCCTACTATCACGACAGTCTCAACGGTCGCCGGACGGCCAGCGGCCAGGTCTACAACAAGAACCGACTGAGCGCGGCGCACAAGACCCTGCCATTGGGCTCCAAGGTCCGTGTCACGGACACCAGGACCGGACGCAGTATCGTCGTCAAGGTCAACGACCGCGGTCCCTTCGTCAAGGGCCGCATTATCGACCTCTCCAGGAAGGCCGCTCGCGAACTCGGAATCGTCAAGCGGGGGGTTGCCAAGGTCGAACTCAAGGTCCTGAGCGTGCCTTCGTCCTCCGACTCCTGATCGCTGGTCACTGTTTCGTTCCCGCTCCCAGTGAGCGGGGCTCCTACTCCCATCGAAAGAGTCGGGCCGCGATTCCAAGGAAAAGCGCCGCGATTCCCAACAGCAATCCGATCTGCGGCAGCACGTCCAGCACTCCGCCGCCATCGATCATGATCTGCCGTGCGGCATCCACCAAATAGGTCATGGGCATCAGTCGCGAGAGGTCTTGAGCCATCGCACTGGTTCCGTCCACCGAGAACCAAATCCCCGAGAGCAGCAGCATGGGCCAGGACAGCAGATTGAGTACGCCGTCCGCGACCTCCTCCGTGCGCAGTCGCGACGAGACGATGAGTCCCAGGCTGATGAAACAGAGCGCCCCGGCGACATAGACCAGGACGAGTGCGAGATAGGATCCGTGCATGGGTGGGTGCAGGAGTAGGGCGGCTCCGAGATAGACCACCAGGCTCGCCGCCATCACAACAAAGAGTCGCGAGATCACCTGCGCGGTCAGGAATTCCCAGGGTGTCAGCGGTGTGGCCTTGAGCCGCCGCAGCACGCCGTTCTTGCGATAGCGCACCACCACCCAGCCGACGCCCCAGAGACTGGAGAACATGAGGTTCATCGCCAGCACGCCTGGCAAGGCCCAGTCCACATAGCGCAGTGCCTTTCCATCCAGCGTCCGGCGCTCGGGGACGACACCCTGAGCCGGTGTCGCGTAAGCCCCTTGCAGCAGTCGCTCGGCGACATAACCGTTCGTTGATTCACGGTTGATCCAGTAGACGGGCGTTGCGCGCAGATCGAGCAACAGATCCAACTGGTGACGCTCGACCTTCGGTATGGCGGAGTCGGGTGTCGCAAAGGGGACGAAGCGGATGTGATCGAGTCCGAGGAAGGGCGAGGAAACGCTGGCCAGGTCTCCTCCGGGGGCGACGACCCCGACCTTGAGCTGGGTGCTGCCCTGTTCGTCTGGGAAGAGAAAGGCGAAGGCCATCACCATGACGATGGGCATCAAGATGTTCCAGCTCAGGCCGGCGCGGTCGCGATAGAACTCGCGATTACGGGCGATCAGGATCGCGAGCGTTCGGTGCCACCACATCCCTCGATGCTCCTTGTTGTGTTTCGGTTCGATGTCAGGCACGCAATGCGTGTCCAGTGAGCTTGAGGAAGAGATCCTCCAGATTGGGGATGTCGACTCTCAGTGCGCTGAGATCCGCGCCTAGCCGTTCCAGATCGGCGATCGCGGCGGTGACCTCTTCGGCGAAGAGTTCGATCTCGCCATCCCGGGCCACGGCACCCGCAGGCAGGGGCGTGCCCTCGGGCCAGGCCGAGTCCGGCAGTCGGATCACCCGCGCCGGGAAGTGCTCGCGGATCAGTTGGCTCGGCTCGCCCTCGGCGATGACGCGGCCTTGATCGACGATCGCCACGCGATCGCAGAGTCGTTCCGCCTCCTCCATGTAATGGGTCGTCAGCAGCACGGTGGTGCCGCGCCGTTTGACGCGCTCGATCAGTCCCCAGAAATTGCGACGCGCCTGCGGATCGAGTCCGGTGGTCGGCTCGTCGAGAAAGACCAGCTCGGGGTCGTTGACGAGCGCGATGGCGAGCAGCAGCCGCTGGCGTTGTCCGCCCGAGAGCTTGCGGGTGTCGCGATCGAGGATCTCTGCCAGGTTGCAGATGCGGATCAGCGTGTCGCGATCGGCCGTGCGGCGATAGAGGCTTGCGAACATCTTTAGCGACTCGCCGACGGTCTGGAAGTCCTGTAGGGCCGTTGCCTGGAACTGGATGCCGATCCGCTCGTGATAGTCCCGATCCAGAGGGCGACCTTTGTAGAGCACCTGGCCCGAGGTCGGTTTCTGGATGCCTTCGAGCAATTCCAGCGTGGTCGTCTTGCCGGCCCCGTTGGGACCGAGCAGGCCGTAGCACTGCCCGGGCTCGACCCGTAGGCCGATGCCGTCGACTGCGCGCACCCCGGGATAGAGACGGACCAGATCCCGGGCCTCGATCAATGGGTTCATATTCGTGTGCTATCCCGTGTTGCGCATGCCAGCGGCGATGGCGTTGATGGATCGTAGCAGCGGGTCCAGCCATTCTTCGCGCCGTTCCTCGTCCTCATCGGCCCGATAGCGCTCCAGCAGCGAGACCTGAATGTGGTTCAGCGGGTCCAGATAGAGATTGCGTCGGGCCAGCGAGAGATGCAGGTCGGGGGTTTCCTCCATGAGGACGCGCAGTCCGGCCACGTTCAGCACCTGCGTCACGGTGCGTCTGTGCTCTTCCTCGATCAGGCCGAAGATGTGAGCGGCGCGCTCCTGATCCTCCGCGAGTCGGGCATACTGGCGCGCGATCCGCATCTCGGCCTTGAACAGCGACATCTGGGTGTTGGACAGGAGCGAGCGGAAATAGGGCCACTCCTGATACATCTTCTGTAGCTTGGCCAGACGTTCCAGGTCGTTGCCACGGTAGCGCTCGATCGCCTGGCCGATGCTGAACCACGCCGGAATGGTGTGTCGTGACTGACCCCAGCCGAAGACCCAGGGGATGGCGCGAATGGATCCGAGCGAGCGGTCGGCCTTCTTGCGGTGCGAGGGTCGCGATCCGATGTTGAGCAGTCCGATGCCGTCGAGCGGTGTGCACTCGTAGAAATAGTCGAGAAAGCCCTCGGTGTCGCGGACCAGGGCGCGATAGGCCTCCTCGCCGTATCGGGCCAGCTCGTCCATGATGCCGAGATAGTCGTTGCGCTCCTCGTCTGGAGGCTCGATGAGACAGCGGCTGGCCTTGATCAGACCGCTGACGCCCATGGTCAGCTCATAGCGGGCCGTCTCCGGATTGGCATAGCGGTAGGACAGCACTTCGCCCTGTTCTGTGAACTTGATCTGGCCATGCACCGTATCGACCGGCTGGGCCATGATCGCCTCGTGCGTGGGGCCGCCGCCTCGTCCGACGGTGCCGCCGCGACCGTGGAATAGTCGGCAGGCCACGCCCCGATCGTCGGCGAGTGCGATCACCTTGTTCTGGGCCTCGTAGAGGTTCCAGCTCGCCGAAAGGATGCCGCCGTCCTTGCAGGAGTCGGAATAGCCCAGCATGACCTCCTGCTGATTGCCGGACGCCTTGAGCAGGGACTGATAGGTCGGGTTGTCGAACAGGGTGCTCATGACCTGGTCGATGTGGCCCAGGTCCTCGATGGTCTCGAACAGCGGCGAAACCTGCAGGCTGCAGAACCAGCCCTGACGATCCTTGCCGACCAGTCCGGCGAGACGGGCCAGCAGCATCACCTCCATGACATGGCTGGCCGCGTGGGTCATGGAGATGACGTATTGGCCGAAGACCTTGTCGCCCACCTCGGCGCGCATGCGCGCCATGACCTCGAAGACCTCCAGGGTCTCGCGCGTCTCGGGGGTCAGAGTCGCCTTGTCGATGACGAACGGATGGGGGTGGGCGACGGCCTCGGCCAGCGCCATGAGACGCTGCTCTTCGCTGAACGCCTGGTAGTAGGGCGAGCCGGGCTGGCGGGCGAAGAGTTCGGTCACCGCCTGGGTGTGACGGGTGGATTCCTGGCGAATGTCCAGGTGGACCAGATGGAAGCCGAACGATTCGGCCAGACGGATCAGGTCTTGCAGCGGACCGTTGGCCGCGCTGGCGTCGCCGTGGTGGATCAGCGAGTCGCGGATCAGATAGAGATCGTTCAGGAAATCGCGATCGCTGGCGTAGCCCGCCGGCAGTCCATCGTCGTCGCGTCCCTCCATACGGGCGTGCAGCCGGTCCAGGTTGGCCTGGAGTCGGTGTCGCATCATTGCGAGCTTGCGACGGTAGGGCTCATAGAGGAACAGGCGCTGGTTCTGTCCCATGGTGTCGATCCAGTAGTCCTCGTCGGCGTCGAGGCTGTCGAGGAAGGCGGGGGAGGGCTGGCAGAGCGAACTCGAATGGCTGAGCATCCGGCGCAGCTGCTTCAACCGTTCGAGATACTCCTCCAGGATCAGCTCGGCGTGCATGCGCACGGCCAGTTCCGTCGTTTCGGGTTTGACGAACGGATTGCCGTCACGATCGCCACCGATCCAGGAGCCGAAACGGATGAAGCTCGGGACCTTGATCCCGCTCTTGGGCCCGTAGGCGCGTCGAACCGACTTTTCCAGAAAACGGTAGATGTCCGGAACCGCCTCGAACAGGGATTCACGGAAATAGTGAAGTCCCTGGCGAATCTCGTCGGTCACCTGGGGCTTGTGGATACGGACCTCGTCGGTCTTCCAGAGGATCTGGATCTGGGTCAGGATCTCCTGCAGCTTTTCCTCCAGCTCCTCTTCGTTGAGTCGGCGGCGGTGCAGATCCTGAGCGATGAGAAAGATGCGTCTGAAGTTGTCCGATATGGTGCGTCGTTTGGACTCGGTCGGATGCGCGGTGAAGACGGGAAGGTAGACGAGATGTTCCAGCAGGCTTTGGAAGTTCTCGGGACTCACGCCGTCTTCCTGAAATTGTCGGACCGTGTCGTCGAAGGAGCCGACCCATAGCCGCTCGCCCGCCGAGATACGATCCATGCGCTTGAGGTGGGCGTTGAGTTCCTCGGCCGTGCTGACCAGTCCGAAATAGATGTTGAAGGCGCGGATCACCTCGGACAGGGTCTGGGGATCCAGTCCTTCGATGCGTTTCATCAGCCGATCGCGCAACTCGGGGTCTTCCTGCTCGCGCAACTGCATGAAACCGTCGCGCAGGCGCTCCACGATCACCAGCACGCGCTTGCGGCTGTGTTCGCGCAGCACCTCGCCCAGGAGGGCGGTAAACAACTGAACATCGCGTTCTAGCGTCTGTTCCGGGGAAATTTCGTTCATCGGGGCGATACTCGATGCCGGCGGCCTCGGAATGGGGCCGGTGAGCCTGGGATACTACCTTGACCCACGCCGACGGACAAAAATGGGCTGTTGCCAGGCGTTAGCCGCCAGCTTTCAGCCTCCAGCCGTCAGCCATACAATCTTGCTGGTAGCTGGTAGCTGGTAGCTGGTAGCTGGTAGCTGGTAGCTGGTAGCTGGTAGCTGGTAGCTGGTAGCTGGTAGCTGGTAGCTGGTAGCTGGTAGCTGGTAGCTGGTAGCTGGTAGCTGGTAGCTGGTCGTTACGTCAGTCGCAGCGCATGCACGCTGAAGAGCTGATGGGGATCGGTCCAGACACGCTCGGGTTGGAATCCGGCATCTCTGGCCAGTGCGTGGAAGTCGTCGAGTCCGTATTTGTAGGAACTCTCGGTGTGGATGGTCTCGTCTTGCGTGAAGTGGAAGGTGTGTCCCGCGACCTTGACCTCCTGATCTCGAAGGCTGACCAGATGCATTTCGATGCGGCTGTACGCTGCGTCGAAGAAGGCCCGGTGCGAGAAGGCATTCAGGTCGAAGTCGGCGTCGAGCTCGCGATTGATGCGGGCGAGCAGGTTGAGGTTGAAGTCGGCCGTGACGCCCTGGGCGTCGTTGTAGGCGGCATTCAGTGTCTCGGGATCCTTGCGCAGATCCACGCCGATCAGGAGGTATCCGCCCGATCCCAGCACCTCGCCGACCCGCAGCAGAAAGCGGCGTGCCTCGTCTGGGTCGAAGTTGCCGATGCTGGATCCGGGGAAGAAGGCGGTGAGATCCGACCCGTTAGGATCGAGCGGTAATTCGAAGGGGACCGAGTAGTCGGCGCAGGCGGCCCGGATCCGCAGCCAGGGGAAGCGTTCCGCAAGCGTTCGCGCGGAGTCGAGCAGATGGTCGCGCGAGATGTCGACCGGGACATAGACTGCAGGCTGTAACGCGGCGAGCAGTGTCTGGATCTTGAGGCTGCTGCCGCTGCCGAGCTCGATCAGTACCCGATGCCGACCGAGTAGGTCGGCAATTTCGTCGCCGTGTGCGCGCAGGATCTCGATTTCGGTACGGGTCGGATAGTACTCGGGCAGTTCGGTGATGGCGTCGAACAGCTGCGAGCCGCGCCGATCGTAGAACAGCTTGGGCGGAAGGCGTTTCTGAGTCTGGGAGAGTCCAGCGAGCACCTCGGCGCGCACATCAGAGGGCGTCGGGTGGTAATCGTGGAAACGGATCCGCTCGGACGGGTTGGCGCCGCTGTCTCGGTGCTCCGGTTCTCGGATGTCCTTGGGGGGGCGACGCGTTGCTGCAGCGGTGGTCATTGGACGGTCTCCGCGAGTCGGAATCCCTTGAATTGCCAGCGTTCGTGAGGATAGAAAAAATTGCGGTAGCTGAGTCGCGCATGATCGCGCGAGGTCGCGCAGGATCCGCCCCGCAGCACCATCTGGTTGCACATGAACTTGCCGTTGTATTCGCCGAGCGCCCCCGCTGGCGCGCGATATCCGGGGTAGGGCAGATAGGCCGAGCCCGTCCATTCCCAGACGTCACCGAAGAGCTGTCTCAGGCCGTCCGTCTTCTCCGCTGGACGCGGATGCAACCAGGCGTCGTCGACGAAATTTCCGGCAATGGGGCGATCCGAGGCCGCGCGCTCCCATTCCGCCTCGGTGGGCAGCCGCTTGCCGGCCCAGGTGGCGAAGGCGTCGGCCTCGTAGTAGCTCAGGTGACAGACCGGCTCGGCCGGATTCAGCGGGCGCATGCCTCCCAGCGTCATGATCCGCCAGTCGTCGGGGGTGGCGTCCGCTTGGCCCTCCCAGTAGAGCGGACAGCTCCAGCCCTCGCGCCGGATGGTCGCCCAGCCGTCCGAGAGCCAGAAGGCCGAATTTCGATAGCCGCCGTCGGCGATGAAGTCAAGGTACTCGCCATTGGTGACGGGGCGATCGGCAATCGAGAAGGGTTCGAGGAAGACGCGGTGGCATGGGCGCTCGTTGTCGTAGGCGAAGCCTTCCGGGCCGGCCCCCAGTTCAATGAGCTCCGCGTCGAACTGCGTCCAGGTGAGGGGAGCGGGGGAGGCGATCGGCGCCACGGGCAGGTCCGCCCGGTAGGCCGGTCGCAGCGGGTTGTGTGCAAAGTGCCGCTTAATGTCCGTGACCAGCAGCTCTTGGTGCTGCTGTTCGTGGTTCAGTCCGATGCCCAAACGCATCTGCACCTTGGGCCAGACGTCCGAGGGACAGGTCGCGATCAAACGCTCCATGGCGTCGTCGACATGGTGGCGGTAGTCGTAGACCTCGGAAACGGTCGGGCGTGATAGCAGTCCGCGCTCGGAACGCGGCCAGAAACCGGTGCCGGTTTGTTCGTAATAGCTGTTGAATAGATATTCGAAGCGCGGATGAAAGACCGGGTAGTCGGGAAGAAAGGGGCGCAGCAGAAAGGTCTCGTAGAACCAGGTGACGTGGGCCAGGTGCCATTTGGGCGGGCTGGCCTCCGGAACCGTCTGTAGTCCATAGTCCTCGATGACCAGTGGCTCGCAGAGCTGCTCGCTGAAGCGGCGGATGCGCTGGAAATCGCGTCCCATCGCGAGCCGATCCGTGTCTGCGTGATCCTTGTGTGCCGGTCTGTCCTGCTGCATGTCGTCCTCGTCGAGTTCGGTGTCTGGTAGCACAGAATGCGGCCTAGCCGGATGATTTCCAGTCTGAGATGTCGCGCGTTGTCTCTGTCCCTCGTCGAACTGTGCGTCAACTAGCGTGGCGTGGCGTGGCGCTTTGGCGGACTCGATCGTGTCCCCGATTCCGCTCGCGCTCCATCCGGGCTACGGGATTGAGATTTAGGTTTGCTGCGATCCGCGAACGGCTCGATGATGCCATCGGTTCATTGCAGGCGTTGGTCGGTGCGGTGTCGACCGACGCCGGTCAAGCTGGGGAACGGGCATGGGTGCCCCAAATTACCTGGAGCAAGGCCCTTTTTCGACTCGAACTATTGGCGATGCGCCCTGAGGGGGCTCGCAGCCTGGAGTAGATGATGACGCGCAATCCATTCTTTCCGACATTCTCCGATCTGCCCGACGAGCTCGCCATCTTTCCGCTTCCCGGCGCCGTGGTCATGCCGGGCGTCCAGTTGCCGCTCAACATCTTCGAGCCGAGATATCTGAGCATGGTGGGGGACGCCTTGGCGTCCACGCATCTCATCGGGATGGTTCAGCCGACCAGCGAAACGGCCATGGACGCTGTTCCAGAGATCCATCGCGTCGGCTGTGTCGGTCGGATTACCTCCTACAGCGAGACCTCGGACGGCCGTATCGTTCTGGTTTTGAGCGGGGTGTGTCGTTTTCAGGTGTGCGAGGAGCTCGAGGGTTACAAGGGGTATCGCCGCGTCTCGGTCGATTGGGAGCGGTTCGCCGTGGACTATCACGCCGAGGGTGAAGCCATGGCTGACCGCGCTGGTTTTCTGACCTCGCTCAGAGCCTATTGCAAGCTGAACTCGGTCGAGATCCCCTGGGACGATCTCGACAAGATGAACGACACGGATCTCGTCAATCTGCTGTGTGCCCATCTACCCTTGAGCCCGGAAGACAAGCAGGCGCTCGTCGAGACGCTGTCGACGGGTGAGCGTGCCGCCTTGATGCGCGGTCTTCTGGACATGGCCTCGGTCTCCAGCATGCGTGTCGCCGAGCACCGTCACTGAGCGCCTCTCGTTCTGGATCGCGGTCAGTTCAGCTGTTCCAGCAGCTCGACCAGCACCTTCTGTTCGAGGGGTTTGACCAGATGCCGATCGAATCCTGCCGCCAAGGAGCGTTCCCTCGCCTCCTCGTGACCCAGTCCAGTGAGGGCGATCAGCATGAGTCGGTCCGGGTCCGGGAATTCCGCGCGTAGCTGGCGGGCCAGCTCCAGGCCGTCGATGTCTGGAATTCCGATATCCAGGAAGGCGACCCGAGGACGGAAGCGTCGGGCCGCAGCGATACCGTCGATACCCGAGTTGGCCGTTTCCACCTGATAGCCTAGGACTTCCAGCAGCAGGGCCAATGCGCCGGCGACGTCCGGGTTGTCGTCGACGATCAGGATGCGCTTGGTATTGGACGCTGGGTTGGGTTCGGTGCAATCGATGGGGGTCGGGTCCTGTTCGCTCGCTGCGGAAGGTCGCAGCCGAGGTAGATGAAGTCGCATCTCCGTGCCCTGTCCGACACCCGCGCTAATGGCCTGCAGCCGTCCTCCGTGCATCTCGGTCAGACGCCGGGCGATGGCCAGTCCGAGTCCGAGTCCACCGCTCGGGGTGTCGATGGGGCGCATCCCAGGGGAGAAGAGCTTGAAGAGCGAATCGATCTGTTCCTGGCTCATCCCTTGCCCGTTGTCGCGGACCCGGATCCTCACCTCATCGGCTGTCGACTCGGTTTCGACACTGACCCGGCCGCCTTCCGGGGTATATTTGGCCGCGTTGACCAGCAGGTTGAGCAGGACCTGGGAGAGGCGGACCGAGTCCCCCTCGACCTGGACCTCCGGGTCGGGAAGCGTCCAGGTGAAATGGTGGTGGCGTTCGTCCATCAGGAAGCGCACGCCGTCGGCGACCTGCTGGACCATGTCGCTGATCTGAACCGGGCGATGTTCCAGCTCCAGTCGTCCGCTGACGATCCGCGAGACGTCGAGCAGGTCGTCCAAGAGGCGTCCCATGTGGGCCGTCTGGCGGTCGAGCAACTCGACCGCCCATTGGATGCGCGTATCCTCGCCGATTCCGACCCGGCGGATGATCTCGACTGCGTTGCGGATGGGGGCCATTGGATTGCGCAGCTCATGACCCAGCATGGCGAGAAACTCGTCCTTGCGTCGATCGGCCTGCCGCATGGCCTCCTCGGCGGCCTTCTCCTTGCGGATGTCGCGGGTCACGGTCGCGAATCTCATGGGGCGGCCGGTTTCGGGATCGTCGATTCGCAGTGCGTCCCAGTAGACGTCGATCGGCTCTTCGGTGACGAAGTGACGGAAACGGATCTCACCGGCCCAACGACCCTCGTTCATGACGGTTGGAAGGACGGTGTCCTTGGCGAACGGCAGGTCCTCGGGAAAGATGAAATCTAGGATCTGCGTCGTTCGAACGGATGCGTCGCCGTCCAGTCCGACCAGCTTCTGGCCGGCGTGATTGATATAGATGCCACGCTCGTGCAGGTCGGCGACGCCGATGAAATCGGATGAGCACTCGACGACGGTGGCCAGCTCGCGCGCGCGCGTCTCCGCTCGGCGTCTGTCCGTAATATCGATGACGGCCGCGACCGTTTTCAGCGGATGTCCCGCAGCGTCACGGATGAAGGCGGCGTTGACCAAGGCCCAGACGATCTGTCCATCCTTGCGGATATAGCGTTTTTCGGTGAAATAGTCGTCCTTTTCCTGACGCATGGCGCGCTGGAAGCTCACCAGATCCTGTTCGCGGTCTTCCGGGTGAGTCAGATCGTAGAAGGACATGCCGAGTAATTCGTCGACCGAGTAGCCGAGCAGTCGGCAGAGCTGCTGATTCACATGGAGGATGGCGCGGGTCTCCGGGTCCACGAGCGCCATTCCGACTGTTGCCAGCTCGAACATGAGTCGAAACTGATTTTCGCTTTCCCGCAATGCGTGTTCCATTTGCATTCGATCCGTGACATCGCGATTGCTGGCGCGCTTTCCGGCGAATGCGCCATTCGATTCGAAGACCGCCTGACAGATTTGCTCGATCCAGCGGATCTCGCCGTCCGGCCTGAGGATGCGAAAGGTCAGGGTGTCCGGTTCCCTGTCTCGGCAGCGCTGTAACAGGTGCCGTGCGACCATCGCTCGATCTTCGGGATGGATGATGCTATCCAGCAACTCGGGGTCGAGGAAGAAGGCGGTCGGCTCGCGGCCCGTGACGCGCTCGCTTGAGGGCGACATCCAGCGCAGGCATCCTTCTGGGGTGATCCAGTATTCCCAGTCGTAGGTGTAGTCCGCCGCCAAGCGGTAGCAGTCGGCGCTGTTTGCTATCTCCTCCTCGGCCAGCAGCGAATCGGTTACATCGAGGACGCAGACCATGAGGCCGCTCGCGGTACCGTCGGCGCTTTTCACCGGGGCCAACGTGAGATCGAACAGACGGGCTCCGGTCGGCTCGCGTAGCGTCAGTCCACGGCGTTGCGCCGTTCCCCCTTCCCAGGCGTGTCGTGCGGCGTGAATGAACTCGGCATCCCCGGTGAGGCGCTCGGTCCATGGTCCGGCTGAGCCCGTCTCGGAGGACGTTTCGTGCAGGGCGTCAGAGGCATAGAGCCAGGTTGGATTCAGCTCGGCATCCAAGATGCACAGGCCAAGGGGGATGCCCGTATCGATTTCTGGCGATCGGCGCTGGTCCAGGGGAAAGGTGGTCGGGTCGAGAGGCAAGAGCGGCTGGTCTTCTAGGCTATGGTCCCAACGTTGCGCTGAAGATACTCGCGGTGCATGTTGGCTTCAACCTTGAAAACGGCCGCCCGGATGTCAAATTCTGCCTCCAATGACATCATCTAAAGGTAGGGGATCACCAGCATGGCAGTCACACTGACCGAAGCGGCCGCTCAACACGTTTCTAACATGCTCGCCAAGCGTGGTACAGGGGTGGGCCTGCGCGTCGGAACCAAGAAAAGCGGATGTAGCGGCTACGCCTACGAGATCGATTACGCGGACGATCTGGCTTCCAGCGATCGGATTTTCGAGAGCCATGGGGTTAAAGTGGTCGTCGACGAGGACAGCATTGGACGGATCGACGGAATGGAGATCGATTTCGTCAGGTCGAATCTGCTCAATCAGGGCTTCGAATTCCGCAATCCGAACGCCAAGAATCCATGCGGTTGCGGCGAATCCTTCGGCGTCTGAGCCTGTTTCGGGCCGCACGCTGGTCGATCGGATGGCAGGCCTATCAACAGACATGCGCGACAGGGCACAGATGCGAGAGACAGAAATCAGCGACATCATCGACGACTTCGAACTGCTCGGTGATTGGGACCAGCGTTATCAGTATTTGGTCGAACTCGGTGAAGGGTTGGCGCCCATGAACCCGGAAGACAAGACCGACGCCAATCGGGTCGTCGAGTGCATGAGTCTCGTGCATGTATGTGCCCGCCAGGATCAGGCTCGGACGGATCGCATTCAGTATCAGGGCGATTGCGATACGGCCATCATCAAGGGGGTGGTTGCGCTGCTGGTCGGGCTTTTCTCTGGCAAGACGCCCGCCGAGATCGACGCACTCGATGTGGACGTCCTGTTCGAGGGGCTGCATCTCCAGGAGCATCTCAGCCCCAACCGCCATGTCGGCGTTTATGCCATCGTCAACAAGATGAAGCGCCAGGCGGCCGCTCTGGCCGACTGATAGGCCACTCCCATCGATGTCTGCGCGCCTGGTCGAGACTGGCCTGGCGTGCGGTTTATCCCAGTCGGATCGGCAGCGATCGAACCGGCTGGCCGGTCAGAGAGAACAGCGCATTGGCGACGGCCGGAGCCATGAGGGGCGAAGCGAGTCCGCTGACGCCGCCAGGCTCCGCATCGCTCTTCACGAGATGAATGCTGATGTCCGGCATCTCGCTCGCCTTGAGCAGCGGATAGTCCCGAAGTGTCGATTGGTCGACTCGTCCCTTGGTCAGCGTGATCTCGCCCTTGAGCGCAGAGGTCAAACCGAAGACGATCCCGCTTTCGATTTGGGCGCGAACCGTCTCCGGATTGACGGCCTGTCCGCAATCGACGGCACAGATGACCCGTCGAACCCTCACCTCGGTTCCTTCGATGGAGACCTCCGCGATTGCGGCGATCAGGCTGCCGAATGCCTCCATGAGCGCGATGCCGCGTCCTTGGCCGGATGCGGGCGGGTTGTCCCACTCCGCTTCCTCGGCCGCCCTGTTCAAGAGTTTCAAGAGACGCGGCCGATCGGTCAGGTGGTCGCGTCGTAGCTGGAGGGGATCTCTGCCCGAGACATGGGCCAGTTCGTCGAGGAAACATTCGGTGACGAAGACGTTGTGTCCCTGTCCGCCGCCAGGCCAGAGTCCGATCGGTACCGGTGTGTCGGCGCGGCGGTACTCGATACGCCGGTGGGCGATGCTGTAGGGCAGGTCGGTTGCTCCAGCCATCATGAAGGGGTCGACGCCGTTCGCGATGCGCTCAGGTGCGATACGCGCCAAAACGGAGGGTCCGGCAACGCGATGGAACCAGGCGGTCAGCCGTCCCTCGGCATCGATGCCGCCGCGCAGTCGATGAAGGCTCATCGGTCGGAAGAAATCGTGGCGCAGGTCGTCTTCGCGCGTCCAGATCACCTGCACCGGGCGCTTGAGTTCCTTTGAGAGTTCGACCGCGTCCACGACGAAGTCCTGCTCGCGACGGCGTTCGAAACCGTTGCCTAGGAAGGTCGTGTGGACGGCGATTCGATCCGCCGGAAGTCCGGTGATGCGTTGAGCCGTCGCCCGCGCCCTGGCCTGGGCCTGGGTGGGGACATAGAGATCGCAGCGGTCGTGGCGGACATCCGCCGTGCAGTTCATGGGTTCCATGCAGGCGTGGGCCTGAAAGGGAACCTCGTAGATCGATTCGATTTGGTGGGGCGAGGCGTTGAGCGCTGCGCTGACGTCGCCTTCCTTATAGGCGACGGCAGCGCGCCCCTTGAGCGCGACCCGTAGACGGTTGCGGATGCGCTGGGTGTCGGCCGCGAGGTTTGTGGACGGGCGGATGCTGAGCTCCAATCGCTCGCGACCACGCAACGCGGCCCAGCTGGACTCGGCGATTACGGCGATCCCGTAACGAACCGCGAAGACGTTCAGAACGCCGGGAATTGCGCGCGTGGCGTTGTCACGCCAACTGGCGATGCGTCCGCCGATGAGATCGCAGCGTGCGATCGATGCATAGAGCATGTCTGGAAGTCGGACGTCGAGTCCGAAGCGCGCGGCGCCAAGCACCTTGTCCGGTGCGTCGATACGCCGTTGCGCGGTGCCGATCAGGCTCCAGGTTTCGCGCGGCTTGAGCGCGGGCACGGCTGGCAGCGGCAGCTTAGCGGCTGTGGCGGCTAGCTCGGCATAGGAAAGGCTGCGCTGATCGTCGACTAGGTGGATCATGCCGCGTCGCGCCTCGCAGCGGCTTTCCGGCACCGACCAGGTCGCCGCCGCTGCTGCGATCATGAGCTGGCGAGTCACGGCCCCGGCCTCGCGCAGAACCAGCCAGGCATCGCGGATCGAGGTGCTCTCGCCCGTCGCCTGCTCTCCCAGTAGGTGGTTGACGTAGGCCGCGCCGACTGGGGCTTGTTCCACCCGGATCTGATCGAGTCCGACCTCCAGTTCTTCCGCCAGCAGCATCGCCAGGCTGGTGGTGACCCCCTGTCCCATCTCCGAACGGGCGATGACCAGCTGGATGCCGCCATCGCGATGGATGCGGATCCAGGCATTGGGTGCGAGGGTCTCGGTGCCGCCATCCTGTTGCGGTTGATCGGGGACGCTGGTGTCCGCCTGCGCCGGAAACAGGATGCCGAGCGCCAGTCCGCCGCCCGAGGCCACCGCGACACGCAGCAAGGCCCGCCGGCTCAGGAGCAGCTCCGTGTCTGAGTCAGCCATTCTGGACCTCGGGATTGGACGCGCGGAGGATCGCGCGTCGGATGCGACTGTAGGATCCGCAGCGGCAGAGGACCTCCGACATGGAGGCGTCGATCTGTGCTTCGGTCGGGCGCGGATGCGTTGCCAGGAGGGCGGCGGCCGTCATCAGTTGGCCGCTTTGGCAATATCCGCACTGCGGCACCTCTTCCATGATCCAGGCCAGCTGAAGCGGATGACGGCCGTCTGGAGACAGTCCCTCGATCGTCCTGACGGATCGGCCGGCCGCCTCCGAGAGTGGGGTGATGCAGGCGTTGACCGGTTTGTCGTCAAGATGGACGATGCAGGCCCCGCATTCGCCCTCGCCGCAACCGTATTTGGTTCCGGTGAGTCCAAGGTGGTCTCGGAGAACCCATAGCAGCGGGGTGTCAGGATCCAAGTCGAATTCCAGCGTTTCGCCATTCAGCGTTACGGAGATCATCGTGTCCCCAATCAGGATCAATCGAACAAAAGGCCGCTAGCATTGCAGATTTCGCTCGGCGGCGAAAGCGAGCCGCCAACCGGCGGCGCGCCGAGCGTCTACTGGCTCGCGGTGGACTGGCAATCCCTGTTGCGGTTTGCTGTCGCGCATGCACTGGGGATCTTTTTCCGAGTCCGCAACTCAGAGTCCAGTGCCTTGTCGATGGGATGTTCCATCGAATCCCGTACCTGGTCTCGGTCTCATTCTCAACGGACATCTCTGTGCGCCATTCGGATAGTCTTTTGCTCGTACACGGTTTCCCGCTCGCGATGCTGCTGTGTGGCGCGCTCTTCACGGCCCCAGCCGGCCTCGCTGCGCCTGTGGCCGGGGTCGTGGTCATGGTTGCCGAGGTTCAGCGCCAGACGCTCGCCGAGCCTGTCGAGGCGCTTGGAACCCTTCAGGCCAACGAGTCGGTGGCCATTACCTCCAATGTGACCGAGACCATCTCGGCACTACATTTCGACGATGGACAGCGGGTTCGCGCCGGGGATCTCCTGGTCGAGATGACCAATGCCGAGGAGCATGCCTTGCTGGAAGAGGCGCGGGTCCGCGCCGCCGAGGCGGAGCGCCAGTTTCGTCGCGTCAAATCGCTGGTCGCTCAGGGCTCGGCGTCGGAGTCGCTGTTGGACGAGCGTCGGCGGGATTTGGATGCGGCGCGTGCCATGCTGGTGGCGCTCGAATCCCGGTTGGCGGATCGTGTGATCAAGGCACCCTTCAATGGGGTTCTCGGTCTGCGCAACGTCAGTCAGGGTGCCTTGGTCGAGCCGGGCGATCTCATCACGACGCTGGATGACGATAGCCGTATGAAGCTCGACTTCTCGATTGCCAGCGTTTTCCTCGGGGCGCTTGCACCTGGGATGACGATTTCGGCCAAAACGGCGGCCTTTCCCGGGCAGGTCTTCACGGGGCAGGTGACGGGTATCGACACTCGCATCGATCCGGTGACCCGCTCGGTCAAGGTGCGAGCGCTGATTCCCAATGCGGAAGGGCACCTCAAGCCCGGATTGCTGATGCAGGTCGAGTTGCGGATCAATCCGCGCGAGACGCTCGTGATTCCCGAGGCCGCCGTTCAGCACCGGGGTGAAGAGCATTTCGTCATGCGGGTTTCGCAAGGGGAGGCGGGGCCGGTAGCGGAGCGTCGCGCGATCGCGACCGGGACGCGCCAGGCTGGGGTGGTTGAGGTCCTGTCCGGTCTCGATCTCGGTGATCGGGTCGTGACGGATGGCAACGAGAAGATCCACTCCGGTCAGTCGCTGCGCATACTGGCGAAGGCTGGGCAGGCGCGTCCCGAGGCATTGAAGATGGAAGCGAGCCCGTGATCCTGTCCGATATCTCCATTACCCGGCCGGTTTTGGCCGCCGTTCTCTCGCTGCTCCTGGTGGCCTTCGGTCTGGTCTCCTTCGATCGGCTGCCGTTGCGTCAATTTCCGGACACGGATCCGCCCGTGGTCTCGATCGATACACTCTATCCGGGGGCGGCAGCGGCCGTCGTCGAGAGCCGTATCACACAGCTGATCGAGGACCGCATCTCGGGCCTGGAAGGCATTCGGACGCTGGAATCGAGCAGCGAGGACGGGCGTTCTCGCATCACTGTCGAGTTCGACATCGATCGCGACATCGATGGCGCCGCGAACGATATCCGCGATCGGGTCTCCAGCGTCCTGGATCAGTTGCCGGACGAGGCCGAGCCGCCCGAGATCGAGAAGGTCGACAGCAACGAAGACGTCATCATGTGGCTGAACCTGGTCAGCGATCGGATGTCGGTGCCGGAGCTGACCGATTATGCGCGGCGTTATCTGGTCGATCGCTTCTCGGTGCTGGACGGCGTGGCGCGTGTGCGTGTCGGCGGCAATCAGGTCTATGCCATGCGTATTTGGCTCGATCGCAGCGCGCTTGCGGCACGCAATCTGACCGTGGCGGACGTCGAGGATGCTCTGCGCGCCGAGAATCTCGAATCGCCGGCGGGGGAGGTCGAGTCGATCGATCGCCAGTTCAGCGTGCGTCTGACCCGCGCCTTCGAGACCCCGGAGGATTTCGCGCGTCTGGTGCTGGCGCGCGGCAGCGGCGGACATCTCGTGCGTCTGGGCGACGTGGCGCGCGTCGAGCGTGGCACCGAAGAGGACCGTACCCTGTTTCGCGGCAACGGGGTGCCCATGGTTGGGCTCGGCATCATCAAGCAGTCCACCGCCAACACCATCTCCGTCGCCGATGCGGCCAAGGCCGAGATGGCGCGCATCAACCCGACCCTGCCGGAAGGCATGGCGCTCAAGCAGAGCTACGACACCTCCGTCTTCATCCGTGGCGCCATCAAGGAGGTCTACAAGACGTTGGGGATCGCCATCGGTCTGGTGGTGCTGGTGATTTTCCTCTTCCTCGGCAGCTTGCGCGCGACCCTGGTTCCTGCGGTAGCCGTGCCCGTGTCGGTCGTGGCGACCTTCACGGTGCTGCTGGTGCTCGGCTTCTCGGTCAACATTCTGACCCTGCTCGCCCTGGTGCTCGCCATCGGTCTTGTGGTCGACGATGCTATCGTAGTGCTCGAAAATATCCATCGACGCATGGAGGACTATGGCGAAACGCCTTTGGTGGCCGCCTATCGGGGGGCGCGTCAGGTCGGTTTCGCCGTCATCGCCACGACCATCGTGCTCTGCGCGGTGTTCGTGCCCATCTCCTTCCTGGAGGGCGACATCGGCCGGATCTTCTCCGAGTTCGCCCTGACCATGGTCGCCGCCGTGCTCTTCTCGTCCTTCGTCGCGCTGTCGCTGTCACCCATGCTGGCGTCGAAGTTTCTGACGGCCACCGATTCTGGGCATCCGCGACGTGCCGCCTTGTCGCGGGGCGTCGATCGTCTCTTTCAATCCCTTCGGCGTGTCTACGGCCTGGTGTTGCGCTGGTTGTTGCGTCGGCCCTGGGTCGTTCTGGTTGGACTGCTGGGGACGTTGGGGGTGGCGGGCTGGCTGTTCGAGCGCATCCCCCAAGCCTATACGCCGCGCGAGGATCGAGGGGCCTTTTTCATCCTGGTCAATGGTCCCGAGGGCGCCTCTTTCTCCTACATGCAGTCGTACATGGACGAGATCGAGCGCCGCCTCATGCCCTACACCGAGTCGGGCGAGGTGCTGCGTCTGCTGGTGCGCGCCCCTCGCTCCTTCTCCAACACGGCGAGCTTCAATTCGGGCATGGTCGTCATCGTGCTCAACGACTATGCGCAGCGCCGCTCGGCCTGGACCATCATAGACGAGGTGCGAGCCACGCTCGGAGACCTGCCCGGCGTCAAGGCCTTTCCCATCATGCGCCAGGGTTTCGGCGGGCACACGCGTAAGCCGGTGCAGTTCGTCATCGGTGGCGGGACTTACGAGGAATTGGCCGCCTGGCGCGATACCCTGCTGGCCGAGATCGAGAAGGACAATCCGGGGCTGACCGGAATCGATTGGGACTACAAGGAGACCAAGCCGCAACTGCGGGTCGCGATCGACTACGATCGCGCGGCGGATCTCGGGGTCACCATCGGCACCATCGGGCGTACGCTCGAAACGATGCTGGGGTCGCGAAAGGTCACGACCTACCAGGACGACGGCGAGGAATACGATGTGATTCTGGAGGGCGAGCGCGATGAGCAGCGCACGCCCGGCAGCTTGGACAATCTCTATGTGCGCTCTGTCAGGAGCGATCAGCTGATTCCCTTGGCGAATCTTGTGCGGATCTCGGAGACGGCCGATTCCAGCAGCCTGAAACGCTTCAACCGCGTGCGAGCCATTACCATCGAGGCCAATCTGAGCGACGATTTGGCCTTGGGCGACGCGCTGGCCTATTTGGATTCCAAGGCGAAGGCGTCTCTGCCGGACCGCGTGCAGATCGACTACAAGGGCGACAGTCGTGATCTGCGCTCCAGCAGCGAGAGTGTGTTGTTCGTCTTTCTGCTCGGCGTGGTGGTGGTCTATCTGATCCTGGCGGCGCAGTTCGAGAGCTGGGTCCATCCATTCATCATCATGCTCACGGTTCCGCTGGCGATGGCGGGCGCCTTGATGGGGCTCTGGCTGTCCGATCAGACGCTCAACATCTACAGCCAGATCGGGCTCATCATGCTGGTGGGGCTTTCGGCCAAGAACGGCATTCTGATCGTCGAGTTCGCAAATCAGCTGCGCGATCAGGGGCGTGAGTTTCGGGATGCGCTGTTGGAGGCGTCGGATGTGCGTTTGCGCCCCATCCTCATGACGGGGATCACGACGGCAGCCGGTGCGATTCCGTTGCTGATGTCGAGCGGCGCGGGCGCCGAGACCCGCGATGTAATCGGCACCGTTATCCTGACCGGGGTGCTTGCGGCGACCTTTTTCACGCTCTTCGTGGTACCGGTCGCCTATGATCTGCTCGCCCGCCGCACGAAGTCTCCCGGCGCGGTCAAGCAGCGTTTGGAGCGGGAGAGCGTCTGAAGGCGTTCAGATGATTTGGCGCGATCAGCGGCGCGATACGCGGATTGCGCCGCTGGTTCGACTTGAGGAACGACTCGCGCCGGATCAGTTGTTCTGTGCGCCTTGCTCGATCCACTGCTCGATCGTGGCGATCTGAGCGTCGCTGATAGGATCCTTGCCGTGCGGCATCCGGATGGATTGGTCGACCTCTCCCGCCACCAGCCGGTATAGGCTGCTCGACAGCGGATCGCCAGCGACGATCACCGGACCGAATTTTGTTCCCTTCATGACGGACTCATAAGACTCCACCAGGAAGCCGCTGGCATTGAATCCCTGGCCTCCCTTCAAATGGCATTCGGCGCAGTGTTGCTTGAGGATGGGCTGAACGTCCTTCTTGAATGTCACATTCGGTTGCTGTCCGCAAGCGCTCAGGCAGATGGCGAGCGGCAAGGCGATAGCGCTGGTTTTCATTGTTTTTTTCATCGTGTTACTCCTGCTCCGGCGAAAGGTAAGGTCGCGGCAGCTCCCGCAGAGGGGCCGCGGAGTCTTGAGTCTGCGTTCCGTGCGGCGATGACATTATTATCCAATGGCAAACCAAAACCATGATCGAGACAGCAGTTTCGACGGAAAATCGATTTTTTGTTGTCGTTCGGCAGAAGCGCGGAGAGAGGGGTGGCTCTGGTGGCGTCCAGGATCCGTCTCGGACGCTGTGTGCGTTCGGGGCGGCGGACGGGTTCCGCCCTCGCTGCGTCAATCGGTCTGATCTCCCTCCAGCTCTTCGTAGCGGTAGCCGACGCCGTAGACGGAGTGGATGATTTCCCTGTCGGGCAGGAGTTCGGCGAGCTTGCGCCGGAGCTTCTTGACGTGGCTGTCGATGGTGCGATCGGAGACGATACGGTGATCCCGGTAGATGCGATCCATCAGGCTGTTGCGGGAGAAAATCCGTCCCGGCGCGGCATAGAGCGTCTCCAGCAGGGAGAACTCGACAGCGGTCAGTTCGATTTCCTTGCTCGTCGTCTTCACGCGCAGGCTATCGGGGGCCAGGGAGAGTATGCCGGAACGTGCGGGTTTTTCTTTCGCCTGGGTCCGCCTTAGGATGGCCTTGACACGCGCCACGAGTTCGCGCGGGCTGTAGGGTTTGCAGACATAGTCGTCCGCGCCCAATTCCAATCCCAGCAGACGGTCGATCTCCTCGACGCGGGCGGTGGTCATGATGATCGGGATCTCGCTGTGCGCCCGTACCTCGCGACAGATCGTCAGTCCGTCCTTTCCGGGCAGCATCAGGTCGAGCAGGATCAGGTCGGGTTCATGCTCTCTGACCCAATCGGTCACGCCAAGGCCTTCGCTCAGATGCTGCGTCTGGTATCCGGCGATCTTGAGATAGTCGGCGACGAGCTGCGCAAGGCGTTCTTCGTCTTCGACGATCAGGATCAGTAGCTGGGTTTGACTGCTCATCGCTTGGCTCGTGTCTGCTGTGTTGGTGAGGATCGACGGCCTAAATCGGTAGCTGAATGCGGATCCACAGCCCCCCGATCGGTGCCGCAGCGGCACTGATCTGTCCTCCATGCGCTTCGACGACGTTCCTCGCGATCGCCAGTCCCAGTCCTGCGCCGCCCGTGTGGCGGCTGCGCGAGCTGTCGGCGCGGTAGAGGCGCTCGAATAGGCGGGGGAGGGACTCGGGCGGGACCGCCGGGGAGGTGTCCTGAAAATCGATCTGGATGAGATCTTGTCGGCGCGCGATCCGAACCGTCAATCCGCCGCCCGCATCCGTGTATTGAAGGCTGTTGCGCAACAGGTTGCGGAAGAGCTGGGACAGCCGTTGCCCATCGGCATGCACGACCTTGGGCTCGTCTAGTTGATCCTGATAGACGAGTCTGAGCCCCGCCTCTTCGAATCGGCGTCGAAAGGCGTCTAGATCCGCGCCTAAAACCTCTGCGATCTCCGTGGGCTCCATGCGATACCCGAGCGCTCCCATATCGGTCGTCGAGAGTTCGTAAAGATCGTCCACCAAGCGACCGAGCCGCATCGAGTCGGCGTGCAGTCTGTCGAGCGATGCAGCGTCCAATGGGCGGATGCCGTCCTGAAGTGCCTCCAGCTCCGCGAGGAGCAGCGCGATCGGGGTGCGTAGCTCGTGCGAGATGTCTGCGACCCAACGTCGACGGGCCTGCTCGTTTCGTTGGAGCGCTGCAGCGAGGGCGTTGATATCGCGCCCAAGCTTGGAGATCTCGTCGCTGCCATACACTGGCGCTCGTGCGCTGAAATCTCCCGCAGCCAATTGGCGCGCGGCACTCTGGAAGTCCCGGACCGGCCTCACTAGTCGTCGTGAGAGTGGATAGGCCAGCGCGGCCGAAAGCAGGAGCATCCCCAGGGCGATGATCCATAACCGGTTGCCCTGGGTGTTGCGGAAGCGAAGCTCTGCTTTCTCCGGCAAGGGCGGCCCGGGTGTCAAGGTCAATGCTCCAATCCGATGGCCGTCGAGCTCCAGGGGGTATTGGCGGCTGTTCTGTGCGAGTTGCGTGCGCCCGAAGATGACGTTTCCATCCTGGTCGCGGAGCGTGAGCCGCATCCTCAGCGGTGTTGGTCGCCGATGTTTGTTCGGAGGCTTCGGCATGCCCTGTCGCGACCAGGGGGCGTCCATGAAATCCTCTGGCCGAGGTGGCGGTTGATCGAGACGGCCGGGCTCGGGTGGAGGCTCGGACCTCGAGCAGGAGCGACTCCCCAATGCGTTGCGCCAGAGCTGGTGGTTTCGGGCGAGCGAGTCCCATGAGTGGTCTTGGCGGTAGATGTCGATCAATCGATCGGCGATCTGTTCTATGCGCTCCTGTTCGCGGGCGTCCGCCATCTCGACGAGTCCGCGTTGGAAAGACCACTGCACGAAGGCCTGGGTGCCGATCAACACGATCACGCATGCCAGGAGGACCGTGAGGAAGAGCTTGGAGTGGATGGATAGCCGCATGAAGCAATGGTGGACGGCCAGGTTGCAAGAAGAATGGATTCCCGATCCGTCCAGGCCATTGGTTACGGGCGACTCGCTCGGCGCGGATTGGCATTAGGATCGCGCCTTCCTCTCGGCGAGAGGATCAGGTGTGGGCGCCTTGGGTGCAGCAGGGGTTGATCTCGACCGTGACATGGGCCAATCCACAATGGGATGGCAGTAGTTTCTTTATCTCCAAAGGCGATTTGGGGTCGTGGGACACGACCGAAATGGCTGCAGCGTACATGTCAGGTCCTATCGACCAAAGGTGTAGGTCGGAAACGCGATCTTGCGAGTCTTGCTCGATCGCTGTGCGAATCTTCGAGCGAATCGTCTCTGGACCCTGTCGATCGACCAGGACCGCGCTGGTCGTTTCCAGCAGCCGCCACGACCAGCGTGCGACCAGCACGGCTCCGACGATGCCCATGAGTGGATCCATCAGAACCCAGCCGAAATACTTGCCGGTCAGCAGTGCGAAGATCGCCAGGAGAGAGGTGAGGGCGTCCGCCAGCACGTGCAGATAGGCCGAGTGGAGGTTGTGGTCTTGATGATGCGCATGCCCGTGCTCGCCGTGGTGCTCATGCCCGTGCTCATGCCCGTGCTCGGCGCCAAGAATCAGCACCGAGGCGCCGTTGACGATGAGCCCGATCACGGCGACGGCGATGGCCTGGTCGAATGCGATCGAGACGGGGTCGAGCATGCGTGCGAGGCTTTCCCAGGCCATGATGAGGGCAAAGATAACGAGCAGGATGGCCCCGCTAAAGCCCGCCAGCGCATTGACTTTACCGGTTCCGAAGCTGAAGTCGGTGTTTTTGGCGTGCTTGCGCGCATAGATATATGCGAAGGCCGCGATGCCCAGTGCGGCCGCATGCGAGGCCATATGGAGCCCGTCCGCCAACAGCGCCATGGACCCAAAGAGCAGACCGGTCCCGATTTCGATCACCATCATCGCTGCCGTGATGGCGATAACGATGAGGGTGCGCTGTTCTCCGGGACGTCTCTGTTCCTGCCCGAATACATGATTGTGTTGCCAAAGGTGAAGGTGTTCGGCGTGCATCTGGTGTCTCGCTCGCTCGTTCGATTGCGTGTGAATGTGTCGCCTCGTGCGTCGGCATCAAGATTTAAGGCGCGGTCGGCATCGATCTTAAGAAGAATCAATCTTATTATCGCCTTTGGCTGCCGGGCAAGATCTTGCTGCAATCGGCGCTCACGCACATGCGGTGCCGTCCGTCGTGCGCTGGCCCCCACGGCGTCCCGGTGACAATGTGTCGACCTGCAAATACAATCCCCTGAATGTTGTGGGCGAACTCCACCTTAAGGCGAAGGCAGGCGCGATTGGTCGCTCGACCTCCAGTCACGTCGTCTGCGCCGTCGCCCTCGTCTGCGTCAACGACCCCAGCGTTCGTCTGGATGATGCGACGAGAGATCATCCTTGGCTCCGAATCAATGAGGAATTGCTCGTGAAGTATGCGGCGAAGAAGACCTGGCCCGAAAAATCCCAGTCCTGGGAACATCAGGGCGACAGTGAATCCATTGAGGCATTCGCAAACGAATTTGCTGTCCTCGAACAGCTTGGCGCTGACAGCGAGTTCGTTGTGATGGAGAAGGAGGCCGCGTCCAGCCCCAGGTTGCAGTTTTTTCGTGTGGCGAGCGTGTCTCCGCTGGAGCTTGTGGCCGCCGAGCCTAGGGCGACGGCCAGCACCGAGCCGGCTGTAGCCGCGCATGCGGAAGAGTCAGAGGTCGAGGAGGGTTCGGAAAACGAATCTGCGGGCATGCCGAACTTGCGTCCGGTTATCTCGACCTTCTTCTATATGGGCAAAGTGGCCTTCATTGCAACGGTTGGCATTGCTTTGATGGCGGTCCTGATCTCGTTTCTCCGACGGCTTCTGGGCTAGATCCAGGTCGTTGTTCGGGCTTGGAATAATGCCGTTTGCGGTTGTTGGCCTCATGCGTCTTCATGGGGCTAATGTCTTGATGCGAAAGACTTCAGGGGGCGTGTTCCGGTTCGTTTGACGGTATGTAAAACATACTTGACATCTTGTCATGTCAAGCTAAGATGACACCCAGGATCTCTGATGGGTCCTAAGGTTTTTGAAGTCCCATTCAGGTGGGCGTGGCATGCATCTGGTGGCTTCCTTCGCGTGGTTTCCAGAGTGTTGAGTAACGGCATCATTTTCTTAATATCGGAGGCCAATCATGGCTGATATGAAGAGTCTGTCGGGTCTGACCGAGCAGCAGGCAAAAGAATTCCACGAGCAGTTCAAAGTGACCTACACCGCATTCGTCGGTCTGGCCGCTCTGGCTCATTTGTTCGTCATCGCCGCCAATCCTTGGTGGTAATTTAGAGAGGGCATGACAATGCAATTCATGGGTTACAAGCCGCTCGAAAACGATTACAAAATCTGGCTCGTCGTCAATCCTGCGACCTGGCTGATTCCTACCCTGATCGCCGTTGGTGCTCTGGCGATCCTGGTTCACGTCGTTGCGTTCTCGCTTGACGGTCAGGGCTGGCATGCGCCTGCGCCGGCAGCTGTCGAGGCTGCTCCGGCCGAGTAAGATCGTCTCCGCGTGGCGTCAGTGCGTCACGTTTAATCATCGTCAACCGTTTTGACGGTGGTCTAGTCGAAAATCCTTTTAGGAGGTATACCAATGGCCGAGCAATCCCTGTCGGGTCTCACCGATCAGCAAGCGAAAGAGTTCCACGAGCAGTTCAAGGTCACCTACACCGCGTTCGTCGGTCTGGCGGCTCTGGCTCACCTGTTCGTCATTGCTGCCAATCCTTGGTGGTAAGACCTGCTGGTCTTAATTTTCTCTTAATTTAGAGGTGAAAGAAATGAGCGACGTCGCAAAGCCTAAGAATCCCGAAGACGATTGGAAGATCTGGCTGGTTGTCAATCCTGCTACTTGGCTGATGCCGATCCTTTTCACCGTTCTGGCTATTGCCATTGCTGTGCACTGGGTGGTGTTCGCTGTCGGCTTGGGCTGGCACGCTTAAGTCGTATAAGGCTTGGCAGCGGTCTACGGCCGCTGTGGCCCTGGGCGCACCTTCGGTGCGCCCAAATAGTGTTTGAAATCGGTTCCCATACGTTTTTTTCCCCTTCCCCTTTCTTTTCCCTTTTCCCTCTGTTTTGCCTGTTCTTCGGGCGTTTGCTTTTTTGTCTTCATGCGTTCGTGGTGTGCGTCGCTCAGATGCCAGTTTTCCACGCCTCGATTATCCCCTGTTTTCTCGATTTGCTATTCGTTGGATTGATATCTATTGCGTTTGACTTTGGGCTGTCGCGAGCGATGTGCGGCCAAAATGCAGCGGCTATGGCTGGCTGAGAGTCTTGATGTCGACCTGTGTCTAAGAGGCTTGACATATGCGCATGTCAAGCTAAGATGACACCTGTGGGTCTGCTGAGGATCCTGAATGTTTTGAGGTCGGCAAGCACACTGCCTGCGCTGCCGAGCAATGCGAATCGGTTTATCCTAATGGAGGCCAATCATGGCTGATATGAAGAGTCTGTCCGGTCTGACCGAGCAGCAGGCAAAAGAATTCCACGAGCAGTTCAAAGTGACCTATACCGCATTCGTCGGTCTGGCGGCTCTGGCTCACCTGTTCGTCATCGCCGCCAATCCTTGGTGGTAATTTAGAGAGGATATGACAATGCAATTCATGGGTTACAAGCCGCTCGAAAACGATTACAAAATCTGGCTCGTCGTCAATCCTGCGACCTGGCTGATTCCTACCCTGATCGCCGTCGGCGCTCTGGCGATCCTGGTTCACGTCGTTGCGTTTTCGCTCGACGGTCAGGGCTGGCATGCGCCGGCACCGGCAGCTGTTGAGGCTGCTCCGGCCGAGTAAGATCGTCTTTTGCGGTCGTTTCTGCCGCAATTGAACCCTTGCCAACTGCTGTAGCAGTGGCTTATCAAAACATCCCTTTGGGAGGCAATACAATGGCCGAGCAATCTCTGTCGGGTCTCACCGATCAGCAAGCGAAAGAATTCCACGAGCAGTTCAAGGTCACCTACACCGCGTTCGTCGGTCTGGCTGCGCTGGCTCACTTGTTCGTGATCGCCGCCAATCCTTGGTGGTAATCTGCTTCTTATTCACTCTAGATTAAGAGAACATTGCAATGAGCGACGTCGCAAAGCCGAATAATCCCGAAGACGATTGGAAGATCTGGCTGGTTGTCAATCCGGCTACCTGGCTGATGCCGATCTTCTTTGCTCTGCTGGTCCTCGCGATCGCAGTGCATTGGGTTGTTTTTGCTGTCGGCCTCGGCTGGCAGTAAGATCCCTCTGGGATCGATGTGGCCGCATCAGCGACCACGACCGTGCCGGCCGTATGGCCAGGTACGATGGTAGATGGGGTGTTCGTCGATTGATCGAAGCCCCATCTGCCAGGATGATCGACTTAGGTCGGCTGTTGGGCCAGGATTGAGTCCTGAGTTATAAGTCATCCGTCTTCCGCCTTCCCCCCCTTCCTCGCTTGACCTTCTCAGCTTGAAATCCGCTCTGCCGCATCTTGCATGCGTGAACATTCATAATGCTCCCGAGATCTCGCGGCTGCCGGCCTCCAGAAGCATGGCGGCTTGATGTGGATTTTCGTTTGCTCCCGCTTCAGTGGGTGAAATGCGTATGCATTCGTATCTGTAAACATGGGAAACCCCTTGTTCGGCGGCTCTTTGGTGTGGGCTGTCCGTTGATGCCTATTCTTCTCTCGCCTCCATGCTGTGTGCCATCCTTTGCGCTGGATTCTGCGGCCTTCCAAATGGTCCCAATGGGGCGTACCATCGCCGCCTTCCGTTCCGGTAGCGCCTTAGGGGCGTCCGAGTCGTGGGCGGGTAATCTGTAAGTGAGATTGGATAGGGTGCCATCGGTTTCTTTCGTCCAACCCTTTTCATCTCGAATCACAAGTGGGAGATGACCTCGGCATGAGTCAATCTGTTGATCCCCGAGTCGCCGCCGCGTGGCGCGAACTCCTGATGCGCTTGATGCCGTTTGCTGATGTGGCGTCGGCGGACTTGCCGTTGCGGCGGCTGCTGCGCCTATCGTTGTTTCAGGTTTCGGTGGCGATTGCGATGGTTCTGTTGACCGGGACCCTTAACCGAGTGATGGTGGTCGAGCTTGGTGTGCCGACCTGGTTAGTCGCAACCATGGTTGCCTTGCCATTGGTCTTTGCGCCGTTTCGCGCCCTCATCGGACATCGTTCCGACTATCATCATTCTGCGTTCGGTTTACGACGTATTCCCTATATCTGGTTCGGCAGCATGCTGCAGTTCGGCGGATTCGCAATCATGCCGTTCGCGCTTCTGTTGCTGGCCGATGCTGATAACGCTTTGAATTTGCTTGGTAAGATTGGTGCTGCGCTGGCTTTCTTGATGGTTGGCGCTGGTCTGCATACCACCCAGACGGCCGGTTTGGCCTTGGCAACCGATTTGGCTCCGCCGGATAAGCGCCCGCGGGTAGTGGCGCTGCTCTATGTGACCCTGCTGTTGGGCATGTTGTTGAGCGCCTTGTTGTTTGGCCGATTGTTGACCCATTTTTCGCAGCAATTGTTGATCCAGCTCATCCAGGGTGCCGCTGTTGCGACCATCTTCCTGAATGTCGTGGCTTTGTGGAAGCAGGAAGCCATTAATCCCGCTCGGGCCGCTGCGCCAGAGAAGAGACCGCCGTTCATAGAGTCCTGGCGCGCCTTCTCGCGTGGTGGAAGGGCAAGTCGCCTGCTGGTTATCGTCGGTTTGGGGACCGCCGCCTTCACGATGCAGGACATCTTGCTCGAACCCTATGGAGGGCAGGTGTTGGGGATGACGGTGTCGCAGACTACTGCGCTGACCGCTTTGCTGTCGGCGGGTACCTTGGCCGCCTTTGCGGTTGCAGGCTATGTGCTGGGGCGTGGTGGTAACGCCTATCGGATCACCGGTTTCGGTGCGCTCGTCGGGCTCGTCGCCTTTGCTGCAGTGATCTATGCGGCGACCATCGGTTCGACGGATATCTTCCGTGTCGGAACGGCGCTGATCGGGTTCGGGGCGGGGTTCGTCTCGGTTGGAACCCTGACAGCGGCCATGGATCTTGCCGACGGAGGGCATAGCGGTCTCGCTCTTGGGGCTTGGGGCGCGGTTCAGGCAACGGCCAATGGTGTTGCGGTTGCTTTTGGGGGCAGCATGCGGGACATCGTTTCCGGCCTCGCCGAGGACGGGGCATTCGGTCCAGACTGGGCTGGGCCCGTGATCGGCTATACCTCGGTCTACATGCTCGAGATCGTTCTTCTCCTCGTGACGCTCGTTATGCTCGTTCCGCTGCTGTTGCGTCGTGAGCCAGCAGTCAAACGTTCCGCGTCCAAGATCGGTCTCGATCAGCTGCCTTGACTTCCCCGGGGTGCTATCCTTGGTGCCTTGTCGACGCCACGATTGACCTGGGTTTCCTAGGCTGTCGGCGTCGGCGCTAACCTCCTCGTCGTGATCCGTCTCCCCCTCGATCGCTGAGCGCGCTCGATCGAGGGGGCTCTGTCGTTTCAGCCCTTCGCTTGTGCTCGTACCCGCGTGATCAGGCCGTCCGCGATCGCGAGGATATCCTTCAGGCTTTTTGCATTGCGCCCAAGTACGACAAACTCTCCGCCAACGGTTAGGGTTGGGACGGCGTCGATCCGAAAACGCCCCGCGAGGTAGTCCGCGCGCCCGACTTGGGTTTGCACGTCAAAGGAATTGAATACATTCATGAATGCGCCCGTGTCGACGCCCTCTCCTTTGAGCCACTGTAGCATTTCATCTTCCTTGTAAAGCTTCAGTCGCTGTTTGTGCATGGCGTCGAAGACGGCTTGGTGAAGCTGTTCGAGTCGCCCAAGGTCCTTTAGCGTATAGAAAAGCCGTGACAGATTGCTCCATGCGGCGCGACCGAACGAGACGGGTACCTGTCGGAAGGCGATGTCCTCGGGAAGTTCCTCCGCCCAGGGCGTGATCAGTGGGTTGAGGTGACTGCAATGAGGGCAGCCGTAAGAGAAGAACTCCAGAACCTCTATTTTTCCTGGCGTATCGCTTGGATATGGGGGGGTTATTTTGCGCCAGTCCTGACCTTCCGCAGGTTCTGCGGCTGCGACAGGCAGTGCGTAGTAGCCCAGGCTGGCTATCAGAAGCTGATTGAACTGACGGCGGCTCAAGGTCACTGAGAGTCTCCTATCGAAAATGGATTCATCGGATGTCGGGGTCCGTTTGGGTCGGGCTGTGGTTGTAAGAGGTCTGGGACTGCCACAAGATCCATGCCCCGGCTGCGAGGCTGATCGCGAAAAAGATCAGCGCCCAGTTGGCCAGTGAGAGGCCCGCGATGGTCATTCCTGCATCCTCGCAAAATCCAGTGGCTAGAAACGCGGTTGGCCAATGTTCCCCGAGCCACTCGACTACCTGTTCGATCATGCCTGGATTGCCCCCGGTGCAGGTCACCACGCCGCTCGGCTGTATCTGCAGCCAGCTTTGGTAAGAGGCGGCGGCGATTCCGGCGAACGCTGTCGTTGCAAAGCTGGCTTGTGTGACCAGGCCCAGGATCCTGATTCCGTATGCCAAGGCTGCTGCCAAGGCCTCTGCGGCCATAATGAAGAGCAGCAGACGTTGAAATACGCAGAGATAGCATGGGTCGAGGTTGAGTTGCTCGGTTAGCATGATGGTAAGGATTGCCACCGCGCCAGAGGTGACCGCGAGGGCCGACCAGATTAGGCGGGGCGTTGTCCTGGTCATTGAGGGTACTCCCATTCTGATTGGTGAAATTCAACCTGGCGCGCTGGGGCCTGACTTGGTGACTCAGGTCCGTGCAAATCATACCGGAAGGCCGTGGTGTTCCGGGGAAGGGCGGGGCGACTTCGGCTTTCCGTCGCTTCGCAAACGACAACGGTTAGGTTTGAAAGATCCCAAAGAGTTCGCGAGTCGCTGATCCGCAGCTGTCCGGCTGCTTTTGACGAATGTTCTCAACGGGGCTTGACAGTCTGTCTAGAATCGCTAGAATGCGCCGCTCTGCTGAGGGAGCGGCGGGAAAGCGGGAACGGATTCGGGCGGTACAGGGAGTGCTGCAGACGCGCGGAGCGCGTTGAAGTGTTTGTGAGCTGGGCGGGAAGCTCTGAATAAAGCTCTTGACACGCTGGGCGCTGGATGTGCTAGAATTTTCGGCTCGCTGATTAGGAATTTGGCGAGGCCCTGCAGCGGCAGGGCGGCCTCCTCGGAAACGGAGGGGTTGACAGACCCGAAGGGACGTGTAGAATGGTCGGTCTTGGCGGTGATTAACTGCTCTGATCGAAACGCTCTTTAACAATCTGTTCAGATAATTTGTGTGGGTGCTCCGGTGTCGCTTTGGGTTCCAAAGAGATATCGAAGGAGCATCTTCAGTGAAGATGAACCGTCGAGCAAGGATTGTCTCTATCTTCGGATAGGGAAGCAAGTATTGAACTGAAGAGTTTGATCCTGGCTCAGATTGAACGCTGGCG